>DGDY01000322.1:2131-36107 GCA_002385675.1 Anaerolineales bacterium UBA3940
GGCCTACTTCCAGTTCCGACCTGATCCGCCCCCACCGAACAACTACGTCAGCACGATTGACGTCACCGGGCAGGACCGCCCTTACCATGTGCACCTCCCGCCGAGCTACGACAACCGGACGCCGCTGCCCGTCGTCATGGTGTTCCACGGCTACGGGCAGACGCCGGAGGGCATCCGCGAGATGACCGGCTTTGACGATGCTGCCGACGCCCACAATTTCATCGTCGTGTACCCGGCGGGCTTCCTGCGCGTGTGGGAGGTGGAGAACGTCAATCTGCACCAGGCGGATGACATAGAGTTCATCGAGGCGCTGATCGAGCGGCTGGATGAGGAACTGGCTATCGACCGCTCGCGCATCTACGCGACCGGTTTTTCTAACGGCGCGATGTTCACCCAGCGGCTTGCGTGCATGATGCCGGGCCACTTTGCCGCCTTCGCCGGGGTGGGGGGTGCGCTCCCGCGTACGCTGGCGGCGGGCGATTGCGAGCCAGAAGAACCAGCGCCCATGCTGCTTGTCAACGGCACGCGTGACCCGAGCACCCGCTATGAAGGCACGTTCGACTGGCTGGAGAGCGTACCCGACACGGTCGACTTCTGGGTGCAGGCCAACGGCTGCGACGCCGAGGCAGCCGTTGACGACCTCCCCGACCGGGGTGATGGCGACAGTACGTCCGTTACACGCCTGAGCTACGGCGGCTGCGAGGGGGGCGCGGACGTCGTACTGTACCGCATCGAGGATGGCGGGCACCAGTGGCCCGGCGGCGGGATGCTCCTGGAGCGGCGGTACGGGCGGATGACCACCGACCTGCCCGCGACCGAGATGATCTGGGCGTTCTTTGCCGAGCACGCGCGGGCCGAGTAACGCCTGCTTTTCCCCACCTGTGCCGCCCGCCCTCCTGTCACCCGGCGTGGTGCTGTGACCTCTCGCACGCCTTGTGCGTATAGATAGATGCGGCTGTTTCGCGTATGCACACATAGAGGACGGAGAAGAAATGATGTGGCTGTTGGGTTCGATCATTATTGGCCTGCTGGCAGGCGCGATTGCGGGGCGCATCGTCGAAGGTCGCGGCTTTGGCTGCCTGGGTAATATCATCATTGGTGTCATCGGTGCGGTTATCGGCGGGTTCCTGTTCAATCAGCTTGGGCTTGGCCCCGGCGAAGGCTTCCTCGGCGAGTTGATCGTCGCGACGGTGGGCGCGGTGGTGCTGCTGCTCGTGGTGAACCTCATCACCGGCAAGTAGGCCCGCATCAGATTTGCATAAAAATGCCCGCGCCGCCGTGCGTCCCCTGCCTGCAGATGCGGTATAATAGGCGCACGTTCAGGTCGACCGGGTGGTCGCGGTCCGGCGCACTATGCGCCGGGCTGAGGAAAGTCCGCGCTCCACAGAGCACGGTGCTGGCTAACAGCCAGGCGGGGAAACCCGACGGAATAGTGCAACAGAGAGGCAGATTGCCGTCTTCGGGGCTCGCCCCGGAGTTGCGGCGAGGGTGAAACGGTGCGGTAAGAGCGCACCAGCGCGCGTGGTGACACGCGCGGCTAGGCAAACCCCACCGGGAGCAAGGCCAAGCAGGGACGAGGTGTTGCTCGCACCGCTATCAGTCCCGGGTAGGCTGCTAGAGATGCGTGGTAACACGCATTCGAGATAGATGACCACCCAGGGGGCATATCGCCCCTGGACAGAACGCGGCTTACAGGTTGGCCTGAGCGTAACAATATGCGACCTGTTTCTCACCAGCGCGCCACAGCCCGGCGCGCTGGTGTTTCGCCCGGTGCAACGGTAGAATTGCCAGGGTGCGTATGGGCCGGGCTGACTGGCCCGATTTCTTACTGGAATCAAGAGAAGGTTGTTCGACGTGAAGAGATTGTTGTTGGTTGGACTGGTGGCAGTACTCTCGGCGGCTGTTGCTGGCTGTGACGACGTCAGCATGGACGATGGCGTCGCGGCGGATGGCCTTGACAGCCTGCCGACGTATACGCCGTACCCTACGTACACCCCGTACCCGACGTACACGCCATACCCGACCTCGTCGCCGACCTTCCTTCCGTCGGATACGCCCTCACTCCAACCGCCTGCCTTAACGCCGGAAGAGGGCGCAGAGAATAGCGATGATGGCGATGATGGCGGTGACGACCTTGCCACGCCGCCGATCACTGCTGCGCCTGATGGCGAGGACGGTACGCCGCCTGCGCTGCGGGGGCAGCTTGCCTTTGGCTCGAACCTGCGCAGCGGGCCCGGCCTGGCCTATGAGGTGCTGGCTCAGGCGGAAGCGGGCACCATGCTCGACATCCTCGCGCGTGACGTGCTCGGGCGCTGGCTGTTGGTGCGCACCGACGACGGTGTCGAGGCGTGGGCTGCGCTGGTCCAGTTCCAGCAGCCGCTTGACATCCTGAGCGTGCCCGTTGCCGAGAACATTCCCCAGCCGCCCGACGAGGGCACTGCCGAACCCGGGGAGGACTCGCCGGAGCCGGGCGAGGAGGCTGTCGCCTTTGAGCTGCCGGTCGGCGGCGAGGTTCAGTGTAAGGCCCTCACGCGCCCGGTGCAGGAGCCGTTCGCGCCGCCGGCTGCCGACCAGCAGTATGTGCCCTACGACGAAGAGCTGGCGGGGGAGCGGCCCGGTCCGATGCCTGCCTACCAGATCAGCCGGGCGCAGGTGCCCGCTTCCATCGAGTTGAGCATCGACGGCAACACGACCCCCGCTGACTGCGACGGGGGCTCGGGGCTGTGCGCCAGCCTGAGCTTCCTGCTGTGCGCGAATGCCGCGCCGGGAGCCAGCGCAGACGAGTTCGTGCACCGGCAGCCGATCAGCGTGATTGTGGGTAATCAGGTGGGCGCCGAATTTGAACCGGCGGCAGTGGCGGAGTTCCTCACCGCGTTCCAGATTGTCGAGGAGTAGGGGAGCGGCGCGCTAGTCCCCGCTTGCATCCATCTCGTTCTCGTAAGCGATGCGCACCTCGACCCGCTCCCGGCCCGGCACCACCACGTCGATCAGCAGCATGCCATCCTCGACGCGGTAGGGGTACTCCTGCCCGTTCACCAGCACGCTCTTGATCGGCACGTTGAGCGTCTCTTCCTTCATAAAGTGGTAGGTGTGCGGCGTGCTGTTCGGGTTGTTGAGGAGCGCCGCCGGGGTGAACATCTGCACGTCAAAGCTGCCGTCGTCGTTCAGACGCTGGCGGTAGGCGCGGCGGAGCACGTCGCCCAGCCCGCGCCATTCCAACTCGCCGGGCAGCGAGTTGACCCGGTCCGCAATCAGGTTGAACTCGTCCATCCCCGTTGTGAACAGATCACCGTCGAGCGGGTCCGCCCAGAACAGCGCGGGCCGGTCGATGAACAGGTCAAACACCGCATCCTGCACCACCGGGTCGGGGTTGGTGAAGCGGGTCACGTGCTGCCGCCGCGTGACGACCGGGAAGTTCGCGTAGGACAGCGACGCCATGCTCATGCCCTCGTCCCACTGCCCGGTACGCGACGCACCGAGCGGTACCGACTGCGCGTTGACGGTGGCGAGGTAGTTCATCCGCTTGAGCACAACGAGCGTGTCTTCCGGCGAGATACCCTCCGGGAAGACCATCACCCGCTCGAACGGCACGCCTGACTCGATCTGGTGAGTCAGCATCCGCTGCAGCCCTTCGAGGATCGCCGCCTCCTGCTCCGCGAAGGGGCGCGCGGGGTGCGGATAAAGTTCCGGAACTGCCGGGCCGCCGGTCGCCCCGCTCCCCGTCGAGGGCACTTCGTAGTAGTAGAACTCATACCCGCTGCCGGTGTTGCCATACTGCACGAGCGAGAAATAGCCGGGGTTCGCCGTGATCAGCGCGGCGATCTCCGGCGATGTGCTTGGATACCGGGCAGGCGCGAAGGCGATGGTCGAGAAGAAGTGATGGCTCTCCATCTGCCGGAGCAGGACGTGGAAGTCGAAATTATCGACGTCGGGCCGCAGAGGGATGTTGTCGAGCGTCAGGTTGGCGTAGTTGACGGGGTTATGCCAGACCTCGTCGCCCAGCTCGGCCCGCATCGCAATCATGATCGGGATGATGGTAGTGAAGTTCTCTGTGCGGTAGTAGAGCCGCCGCAGCGGCTGCTCCATGAGGCTGCCCGCACTTGAGCCGGAGTGCACGTAGACGATGCCCCGGCCATAGGGCGCCTGCGCAAAGATCGGGTAGGTCAGGTCGCGGTCGTCCGTCGAGACGATCAGCGGGATGGCCTCGCCCCGGCTGCTGACGACAAGCTCAAGATCGTCCTGTATCAGCCTGTCGGTCGGCTGGATGTCCAGACCGCTGAACTCCCGCGTCACCTCGACCGCCCGCGTTGTGACGGTCCAGTTTCGAACCGAGTCCTGCACAGGGCGCGCCCCGAGTATCTCCCCACGCGTAAGCTGGCTGAGCACATTGCTGCTCGTCGACTCGTTGATGTTGTAGATGAGCAGGCTGCTGAGGTCCTCCGAGATGGGGAACTGGAGGGTCAGGATTTCGTTGTACGTCAGGCGGGAGAGGTTCGCCGCGCTGATGCCGATAAGCTTGTAGGGCCGGCCCTTCGGGTCGAGCAGATCGGCAGGCAGGAAGTCCGGCTGGTTGAGGTCGAACGCCGCGCACAGCAGGCCGTAGTACTCGGCAATGAGGCAGAAGTTGGCGTCAAACGGGGTGGGGTTCTGCGGGTCGTACAGCAGCAGGACGTCAGGCAGGTCGGTGCCACGCGGGGCGGGAGTCAGCCCGGGGGCGCTGCGTACCGGGCTGGCCTCAGGCGTCTCGGTTGCCTGAACCTCCTCATCCTCGGATGAAGGCAGCGCGGCGGCGGTTGCCTCGCCTGCCGCGAGGATGGACGATGACGGGCCGGGCGCTTCCTGCTGGAAGAACGGCAGCTTCAGGCCGCCTGTCATGGTGCTGACCACCACTACGCCCAGCACGATGGCGAAAGCAAGAGATAGGAGGACCTGCTTCTTGTTCATTCAGGAAGATACCTCTGGCCGGGCGCAAGTGTGTACGCGATCGATCAAGGTCTGGGTAAGAGACGAAGACTTGGCGGAATGGTGGTGCGGGCGTTGACCAGGGTTAAGCCTGTAAAGAAACCTGTCACACCAGAGCTCGGCACCAGTACGTGCCCAAGTATAGGAAGCGCATGGCAGTTTCGCAAGGATGTGAGTGACGTCGGAGCGGGCACACATAGCGGATCTTAACACTGTCATATCCTTCCGACTAGGGTGGGGGCGGGTCTGAGACCCGCCCCCACCGGCGATTAAGTCAAGCGAAGACAAAGACCTGCGTGTGGGTATGCCGCTTTCTTTACACCATCCCCCGGTCCCTTCCCCCGCTAGCAGGGAAGGGGGTGACGAGACGCTGAAAGCGTCTCGTCAGGAGTGGGGTAGGGAACATTTCACCCGCGCCGGGCGTAATGATTATTGAAGGCTGTACGGGTGTCGAGTTTCCTTGCGCCACAACTGGCAGGACTTATAATGAACCGTAATGTAAGGTCTTTATCGGCATTTTGGAAAGTAGCAAGCATGAATTTTGACCCGCTATCCACCCTACTCAGCAACCTCCCCACACACGACGACGAGTGGGCTTTGTACCAGCTTTTCACCCGCTTCATCTTCGACACACTCGTGCGCGATGTCGTTCGCGGGCATTATGAATACCACCACCCATCGCATGTTACGCTGCATCTGGAGAACGGGCAGGCAGCTCTGTTTGTGCGCGAGGGCGGGCGCACGTTCCTCCATCAAGACGATGCACTTTATGATTGGCTGATCGAGTTCCTCACCGGGGACTTCCTCAACCTCCCAACCAAGGACATTTCCACCGTCTACCTCGATGGTCCGACGGGCGGGGCACAGCCTTATCTTTACATTCTCGGTGATGGCCTGCAGGTCGCGACCGGGGAACCAGCGCACAAGGGAAAGCTGCTCTAGAAAAATGTTCAAACTGAACGTTCGGCCTATTCGGATCGGCCTGTGGGCGCTGATGGCGCTTGTGCTGAGCCTGACCGGGTGCAACCTGCCCGGCCTCGGTCAGCAGGCGTCGCCGGGGGGTGAAACCCCGGCTGCCGCGCCCAGCCCCACGGTCAACGTCGCCGAGCTGCCTCCAACGGCCCCACAGGTCGTCGCGCAGCGGCCCTATCCGGGCGAGGAGCTGCCGCTTGACGGCAGCATTGACGTGTATTTTGACCAGCCGATGAACAGGGCCAGCGTCGAGAGCGCGCTGTCAATTGAGCCCGTCCTTGACGTGAACGTGATGTGGGTGGACGACTCGACGCTGCGGATCGTGCCTGCCGAGGGGGAACTGTCTCGCGCCGAGCGCTACCGGCTGCTGATCGCTGAGGAGGCACGGGCGGCGAACGGCCTCGCGCTTGAAGCCCCGGCGGAGATCGAGGTGCAGACGGTGGGCTTCCTCCAGGTGGGGGAGGTCGTGCCTGCGCCCGGTGCGACCGGCGTCAGCGCGGGGTCGGTGATCACGGTGTTCTTCAACAGGCCGGTCGTGCCGCTGGGCATCCCCGGTGATGGGGAGGATCTGCCGCACCCGCTCACCATCTCCCCGGAAGTCGAGGGCGAGGGCGAGTGGGTCAACACCAGCATCTACCAGTGGCGGCCCGCCGAGCCGCTTGAGGGCAACCAGACGTACACGGTGACGGTCAACGCCGGGCTGGAGGACCAGACCGGCGGCGTGCTGGAGGAGCCGTTCACCTGGGAGTTCACGACGTTACCGCCGGACGTGATCGCCGTGCAGCCTGCGGAGCCGATGACGCCGCTTGACGCGCCGGTCGTCGTCGAGTTCAACCAGCCGGTGGATCGTAACGCCGCACAGCAAGCCTTCTCGCTGGTAGATGGCAGCGGCCAGCCGGTGCCGGGCTCCTTCACCTGGAACGAGGACGGCACCGAGATGACCTTCCAGCCGTCCGGGCTGCTCGCGCTTGGCACTGACTACCGGGCCACGGTGAGCGCCGAGGCACTGCCCGGCTTTACGCGGGACGCGGAATGGTCCTTCCAGACCGTGCCTGCGCTGGCTGTCGTCAACACCGACCCGCGCCCCGGGGAGAGCAACGCAAACAGCTTTATGGGGCTGACCATCTACTTCTCCGCGCCGGTAGATGAGGACACGCTTGACGAGGATCTGCTCGTCGTCGAGCCTGCACTGCCCGCCGGGGCGACCTTCTTCTACAGCACCTTCGACCATACCTGGAATATCAGTGCGACCCTCGACCCGTCTACCACCTACACCGTGACGCTGCTGCCGGGCGTTGCCGACCCGTACGGCAACACCATCGATGAGCCGTACACGTGGACTTTTACGACGGCCCAGCTTGATCCGCTCGTGCAGTTCAATACGCAGGGGATGTTCGGGCTGTACGACGCCAGCCGCACCACCGAGCTGTTCGTCATCCATCGCAACACGAGCCGTATCGACTTTCAGTTGGCGAGCGTGCCGCTGGAGGATTTTGGCCGCCTGACCGGCCCCAACAGCTACGAAGTGTTCGACTCCTACGAGCCTGCGCCGGAGAACGTGCTGCGCACGTGGTCGATCGCGACGCCGGGCGAGCTGAACGAGCGCACCTACGTGCGCGTCCCGGTTGTGTCCGAGGCGGGCGGGTCGCTGGAGCCGGGCATCTACCTGCTTAGCGCTGACGCCCCGGAAACCGCGCGCTTCCGGCACTTTATGATCGTGGCGACCGCCAACCTGACGCTTAAGACGAGCTTCGACGAGTCGCTCGTGTGGCTGACCGACCTGCAGGATGGCCAGCCGGTCGAGGGCGTGGATGTGCGCATCTACGATAGTGAATTCAACCAGGTTAGCACGGCCCGCACGGATGCGGACGGCGTCGCCGCCATCGACGACGTGAGCGTCGACAACCTGTGGGACCCGCAGTATGCCATCGCCGAGGGCAATGGACATTTCGCGGTTGCGCTCAGCCAGTGGGACGAGGGTATCCAGCCCTGGCAGTTTGGCGCCATCCCCACGATTTTCAACAGGGAGGCGTACAGCCTGTACCTCTACACCGACCGTCCGATCTATCGGCCCGGGCAGGAGGTGTACTTCAAGGGGGTGCTGCGAGCCAAGGATGATGTGACGTACAGTCTGCCGCCCCAGTCCAGCGTCGATGTGATCGCGCGCAACGACCAGGGCGACACCATCCTTGAGGACAGCCTGGCGCTCAACGAGTTCGGCACGTTCAACGGGCAGTTTGTGCTTGACGAGGAAGCCGGGCTTGGCTTCTACGTTATCGAAGTGACCATTGGCGATCTGACGTCCGTCCTGGGCTTCCAGGTGGCGGAGTACCGCGCGCCGGAGTTCACCGTCACGGTCGAGCCGGAGACCGATCAGGTACTGGCGGGCGAGGAGATCGAGGTCACGGTTGATGCCGAGTTCTTCTTCGGCGGGCCGGTGAGCGACGCCGAGGTGGAGTGGACCGTCCTCTCCGACGCGTATTTCTTCCAGCCCCGCGTGCCGGGCAATTTCAGCTTTGTCGAGCCGGACCCGGATGAAGAGCTGTCGACGGACTTCATCCCCGGTTTTGGTGTGACCATCGCCGACGGCACGGGGCGCACGGACGAGAACGGTGAGTTCACCTTCAGCATCCCGGCCAGCATCGAGGATTCGGAAACGAGCCGCCGCTTCACCATCGAAGCCGTCGTGACGGACATCAACGAGCAGGCTGTCGCCGGGCGGGCCGAAGTCATCGTGCACAAGGGTGAGGTTTACGTCGGCGTCGAGCCGGAAGTGTACGTGGCGGGCGCGGGGCAGCCGTTCTCGGCGACCGTGCTGGCGCTCGACTGGGACGCCGAGCCTGTCGCCGGGCAGGAAGTGACGGTCGAACTCGTGGAGCAGCGCTGGTTCAGCGTGCAGGAAGAGGACGAGTTCGGGCGCACGCAGTGGACGTGGAACCTCGAAGAGAACGTGATCGGCGAGCCGGAGACGGTGACGACCGACGCGGATGGCAAGGCGGAAGTTACGTTCACCGCGCCGGAGGGCGGCTCGTACCGGGTGCGGGCCACTGTGACCGATGCGCAGGGCAACACGCAGCGCGGCGGCACGTTCGTCTGGGTCAGCGGCGAGGACTTCGTGACATGGCGGCAGATGAACAACGACCGTATCGACCTTGTCGCCGACCGGGCGAGCTATCAGCCCGGTGACATAGCGGAAATCCTCATCGCCTCGCCCTTCCAGGGCAACGACGTGCAGGCGCTGATCACCGTCGAGCGTGGCAGCATCCTCTCGCATGAGGTCATCACCCTGCCGAGCAACTCCTACGTCTACGAACTGCCGCTTGACGGAATCCACGCGCCGAACGTGTATGTCTCAGTCGTAATCGTCAAGGGCGTGGACGACACGAACACGACGCCTGCTTTCAAGGTCGGGCTTGTCCGGCTGGAGGTCGAGCCGGTCGAGCAGACGCTGGAACTGCAGGTCACGCCGGACCGCTCGACAGTCGGCCCGGGCGAGGAGGTGACATACACCATCCGTGCCGCCGACTTTGAGGGCAACCCGGTTGATGCGGAAGTGTCGCTGGCGCTGGTGGACCTCGCGACGCTCTCGCTGGTGCAGCCGAACAGCGGCCCCATCGCCGAGCACTTCTACGGTGATGCGGCCATCGGCGTGAGGACTGCCGTACCGCTCGCCAACCTCGTTGACCGTCTCAATCAGACGCTGTTCGACATGGGCAAGGGCGGTGGCGGTGGCGGTGGCGAGGCCTTCTTCGAAATCCGTGAGGAGTTCCGCGACACCGCCTACTGGGAGGCGACGGTCCGCACCGGCGAGGATGGTATCGCGCAGGTGAGCATCACCCTGCCGGACAACCTCACCACGTGGCGCATGGACGCCCGCGCGGTGACGGCGGATACGCTCGTCGGGCAGCAGCAGGTGGACCTCGTCGCAACGCGCCCGTTGCTCGTGCGGCCCAACACGCCGCGCTTCTTCGTCGCCGGGGACGAGGCGACGGTGTCCGCCGTGGTGAACAACAACACCGACGAGGCCATCGACGCCAGCGTGCGGCTTGACGCGGCGGGCGTGAGCGTTATGGGCACCGAGCCGGTCCAGCAGGTGAGTATCCCTGCGGGCGGGCGCGTCGAGGTGGCGTGGGATATCACCATCGACCCGGCGGCGGAGTGGGTGGACCTGACCTTCTCGGCGGAGGGCGGCGGGCTGTCCGACGCGTCGAAGCCGCCGCTCGGCGACCCCAACCGCGACCGGATGCTGCCTGTCTACCGCTACGACGTGCCGGAGACGGTCGGCACTGCCGGGCAGCTTGCCGAGGCGGGCTCGCGCACCGAGGGCATCGTGCTCCCGCCGACCTACGACGTGGAGCAGGGCCGGGTACTGGTCCGCATCGACCCGTCGCTGGCGGCGGCGTCGGTCGATGCACTCGACTACCTGGAGCAGCTTCCGTACGAGAGCACGGAGGTGACCGTCAGCCGCTTCCTGCCCAATGCGCTGACGCTCAACGCGCTGCGCGAGCTTGACATTGAGGACCAGGAGCTTGAGACGAAGCTGCGGCAGGAGGTCCGGCGCGGTCTGCAGCGCCTGTACGCCCAGCAGCACGTCGACGGCGGCTGGGGCTGGTTCGTCAACAACAACTCGGACCCGACCGTGACGGCCTACGTCGTGCAGGGGCTTCTGGCCGCTCAGGATGCAGGCTACGGCATCGAGCAGCGGGTGCTGGACGACGCGCTGGCCTATCTGCGTGGCTCGCTCCGTCCGCTTGACCGGCTGAGCGTGCAGTCGGCGCGGCACACGCAGGCGTACATCCTCTACGTGCTCGCCGAAGCGGGCGTGCCGGATGCCAGCCGCACCGTGCAGCTTTACGAGGGCCGTCAGGGGATGCAGCACTGGGCGCAGGCGTTGATCGCGCAGGCGCTGTGGCTCATCGACCCGGAGGATGACCGGCTCGACAACCTCCAGTCCGACCTCACCAATGCCGCCATCGTCAGCGCGACGGGCGCGCACTGGGAGGAAGAAACCGACGACATCCGCAACTGGAACACCGACACCCGCTCGACGGCCATCATCCTCGCCACGTACGCCCGCATCTGGCCGGAGAGCGATCTCGTGCCGAACATCGTGCGCTGGCTGATGATTGCCCGTGAAGCCGGGCACTGGGAGACGACGCAGGAAACCGCCTGGTCGCTCATCGGCCTGACCCGCTGGATGGCGGTTTCCGGCGAACTGGACGCCAGCTATCGCTGGTCGTTCGAGTTCAACGGGCAGCCGATGGCGGACGGCGAGGTCAGCCGGAGCAATGTGCGTGAGGCGCAACAGATCAGCATCGACGTGGCCGACCTGCTGCAGGACGAGGTGAACCGCCTGACGTTCGAGCGCACCGCCGGGGATGGCCGCCTGTACTACAGCGCCCATCTGACAGCCTACCTGCCTGTCGAGGAGGTGGAGCCGCTCAGCCGGGGCGTGATCGTCAGCCGCCGCTATCTCGATGAGAACGGCAACCCGGTGACGGGCGGCACGGTCGGTGATGTGGTGACGGTGGAACTGACCATCGTCGCGCCGAACGACCTGTACTACGTCGTCGTGGAGGACCCGTACCCGGCGGGCGCGGAGGCGGTCAACCTGGCGCTTGAGACGGAGAGCATACTCGGCGAGCGCCCGACGCTCCAGCCGGAGAACCCGCTTGAGCGCGGTTGGGGCTGGTGGTACTTTGCGGAGACCGACCTGCGCGACGAGAAGGCCGTGATGTTCGCGGATGTGCTGCCTGCGGGCACGTACCAGTACACCTACCAGCTCCGGCTGGGGCTGCCGGGTGAATACCGGGTGATCCCGCCGACCGCGCGTCAGTTCTACCTGCCGGAGGTCTATGGGCGGGGCGCGGGCAGCGTGTTTACCATCACGGGGGAGTAACGACGAGGCCGCTACGAAGCCGCAGTGAAGCCGCCGCGACTGAACGTCGCGGCTCCCATCTGCTCGATCAGGGGCCGACAGCCGCGATGTTTAATCGCAGAGGAGGCTGAACCCCCTTTGCCGGTGCTTTGTGCTTGGAGGGGGTTCACCCATTCACCGATCATGCGGCAGGGCATTCTGCGGATGCTGCTATGCGATGCGTCATTCCGGACGATGCTTAGCCGAGCAAAGGAGTGACCCATGCAGATCCAGACCACGACGTACCCGGTCGAGATCATGACCGCCGACTACCAGGCCGCGGGGACGTTCGCGCCGCGCGGCAACCCGGCCATGTTCATAAACGACGAGTCCGTGCAGACCTTCACGCTGCAGGATGCGACCTTCACGCCGCTGATGCCGGGCGCGCATATCGGCACGGTGAAGGCGTCCCCGCTCTTCGTGCCGAAGCCACACACGCACATCATGCTCATCGGCGACCTCAAGCCGGAAGACGCCCTGCTGTTGCCCAAGCCACTGACGCTGGTGTGCTTCACTGACACCTACGCCGTGCGCGGCACCTTCCACATAGGCACGGAGACGCAGCCTGCCGACCTGCTGACCGAGGTGGCGGGGACGTTCCTCGCCGCGACGGATGCTGAGATCTACTCGCTGCGCCCGCTGGGGCAGGCGATCAGCGGTGCGGCGGACCTGCTGTTCATCAACAAGCACGCGCTGCGGGGCTATCACCTGGCGGAGTAGGGCACTCACCCCGTCGCCAGCACCTCCGCGAAGGCGGACAGGGCTGCCGTGCCGCCGGTGTGCCAGAACAGCACCCGCTCGCCCGGCTGGAACGCGCCGCGCCGGATGAGGTCGATCAGCCCGCCGAGCGCCCGCCCCGTGTAGACCGGGTCCACGAGCAGCCCTTCATAGCGGGCCGCCAGCCGGATCGCCTCACGCTCCAGGTCACCGATGACGGCGTAGCCTCCGCCGAGGTAGTCGTCGTTCACGACGATACCGGCTTCGCTCAGCCCCGGCTCGACGCCGAGCACGCGCGCCGCCTCGTCGATCACCCCGGCGATGTGCGCGCGGATGGTTTCGGCGGGGTCCGCGATGCTGATGCCGATCAGCCGGGGCGGCTGCTCGTAGGCGAGCGCTGCGCCGAGCACCATCCCCGCGTGCATCCCGCCGCTGGAGGTCGCAAACACGTGCGTGCTGAACGGCTCCATCCCGGCGGTCTGCTCTGCAATCTCGTACATGGCCGTCACATAGCCCATCGCGCCGTACGCGTTCGAGCCGCCATAGGGGATGACGTACGGCTTGCGCCCCTCCGCCTGCAGCGCCTCGCCGACCGCCTCGATGGTCTCCGCGTAGGGCGCGGGCTCGTCCGTCCAGTGGATGATCGCACCGACAAGCTGGTTGATGAGCAGGTTGCCCTGCGCAACGGCGGGCGGCCCACCCGCCGGGCGGCCTAACACAAGGTGCGGCTCCAGCCCGAGCTTGCGGGCGGCGGCTGCGGTTTGTCGGGCGTGGTTGGACTGGATCGCCCCGGCAGTGATGACCGCGTCCGCACCGGCCTCCAGCGCCTGCGCCATCAGGAATTCCAGCTTGCGCGTCTTGTTGCCGCCGGTCGCCAGCCCGGTCAGGTCATCGCGCTTGACGTAGATCTCCGGCCCGCCGAGGTAGCGGCTCAGGTTGGGCAGATGCTCGATCGGGGTAGGCAGGTGGGCGAGGCGTACGCGCGGCAGCACATCGGTTGGGATGGGTCGGGTCATGGGTTGGCTCGCTTTCTGTGCAGGTTAATAAGCATGCCGGATGTATCTATGGATCAGCACGCCGCGACTGAACGTCGCGGCTTTCGTTTGGTAGGGAATACCGCCCTATCAATAGACGACCTCAACAATTGTGGGGCTTTGCCGAACCCCCTCCTGAACGGCAGCCAAAGGCTGCCGTTCAGCCTCCCCCTTGCAGGGGGAGGTGCAAGCCGGAGGCTTGCATGGTGGGGGGTCTAGCCCCAGCACGGTGAAGGGGGGTTCGCTATCCCACCCCCACCAGTCGCGCCAGGGCAACGATCAGCATGCCGGTGATCACCGCGCCGAACATGCTGCGCGTCCGCCAGGCGACGAGCAGCGTGGGGATGGCCGCCCACAGGAACAGGTTGCCCGCGCTCAGGTCAAGCCGCCCTTCCTGCACGACGAGCGAGGGCAGCAGCAGCGCCGAGAGCACGGCGACAGGCACGTAGCGCAGCCACACGGCGACAGGCTCCGGCAGCTTGCGCTGTGAGAGGGCGAGCATCGGCAGCGCCCTCGGAATGTACGTCACGACCGCCATGCCCACGATGATCAGGAAGACCGTCGTTTGATCCATGTCTCCACCCCCAGCCCGACGGTCGCGCCGATCACCGTCGCCGCAATCACCGACCACTGGTCCAGCCCGGCGAGCAGCAGCACGACAGAGAGCAGGCCTGTCAGCACGGCAACCCCCACCTGTATCCGGTCTTTAATTTGCATGAGCAGCAGGGCGATGAACATCGCGGGCAGGGCGTAGTCAAGCGCGAGCGGCCTGACATCCTGAATGACCTGCCCGGCAGCGATACCCAGCCACGTGCCGAGCACCCACACGATTTGCGCGGTGAGGTTCAGCCCGAACGCGACGCCCTTATCAAGCTGTGGTGCGGGGTCGGCGGCGTGCACGGCGAACGTCTCGTCGGTGAGTTCGTAGGCGAAGGCGGCGATCTCGCCCCGGCGCCAGCCCTTCAGCTTGGGCGAGATGGCCGCTGAGAGCAGCAGGTGCCGCAGATTGACGATGAAGGTCGTGATGACGATGGTCAGGCTGGGTGCGCCTGCGCCGAACAACCCCACGGCGATAAGCTGCGCGGACCCTGCATATACCAGCAGCGACATCGCCAGGGTGTTGAAGGTCGAAAGCCCGGCCTTCTGCGCGAGCACGCCCATTGCAAACGCGATCGGCGTGTAGCCGAGCACAAGCGGCATCGCCCGGCGGACGCCGGTCAGCCAGGCGCTTCTCGTTGTTGTCCCCTCAATGGTTGCCATTTCACTATACGCTGTTGTTCCATCCTCTGGCGTGTGATGGGGTTATGCCTCCCCCGGGCCGCCGTGCCGCAGGCGCTGGCGGGCGGCCCAGCGTATCGCGCCGATCAGCGCGGGCTTGACCCGCGTGTACAGCGCATACAGCCGCTTGTTAGCCGGGTAGTCCCATGCGCCGATGCGCCTCACGACCGTCCCCCCAAAGCCGGACTTGAAGCGGTACACCCCGGCAAGCGGGTCATTCTCGTCGTCGAAGTCGTCGGGCGCGCCCCACATATCGTACACAGCCATCCCCTGCGACTTAGCCCAGCGAATTGCTTCCCACTGGAGCGCATAGGTCGGCATGCGGTTGCGCTCCTCGTTTGACGACGCGCCGTAGAAGTACCAGGCCCGCTTGCCATGTCCGAAGATGATCACATGGGCCAGCGGCGTGCCCTTGTACTCCGCGATGATGGGTTGCGCCAGCCCCGCCCGCATAAAGTCCCCCCAGGCTTTGCGATAGTACTCCAGCGGGCGGATCACGAAGTCGTCGCGGCGGGCCGTTTCCTTATACAGTTCATACAGCAGGTCAAGGTCGTCGGCATCGCCGAAGCGCACCTCGACATCCTTACGCGCCGCGAGACGGATGTTGTAGCGCGTCTTGGGCTTCATGTCCATCAGGATGTCCTGTTCATCGCGGCGCAGGTCGATGACGACCGAGTTGCGGAACTGCACCTGCTCGGCGGAGAAGCGCAGGCCCGCCTTCTCCCACTCCTGCTGGATGGTGTAGCCAAGCGGCAGCGTCTTGGCGTCGGGGGCGCCGGGCTCGCCGACGCCGATCACGACGTCAGGGTCGATCTTGATGAAGATCGCGCCGTGCTCCTCGGCGTAGCGTTTCAACTCGGCAAGGACGGACTGGCGAACGTCCTCGTCGGTGTAGTCGAGCACCGGGCCCTTCGGGACGTACATCACGCGGAGCGGGCCTTCCTGCCGGGTCAGAACCTGTGCCATGCCGACAGCCTCGCCGTGGTTGAAAAAGGCGAGGCGGTGGGGCTTCCACCCGGTTGTCTCCGCCTTGAACTCGCCCCATTCCCAGGTCTGGAGGACGTGCGAGGTCGGCATCTTGGCGAGCGATGCGTTCCAGATATTGCGGTCGGTGATGGTTTTCGTGAGTAGTTGCATGGGGATAAGTGTAACAACCGCGTGGTGAATGTCCAATGGTGCGTTGGGGCACAGCCAAACCCCACCCCTGACGAGCCACCTTCGGTATCTCGCCGTGCAGTTGGCCTAACCAACTGCCAGAGAGAAATCGCCCTGCGATTTCTCTACCTCCCCTTTGCAAGGGGGAGGTCAACCGGGCTCTGCCCGGTTGGGTGGGGGGGCCAACGGTCGCCGCCAGCGGGGCGCGGTCAAATCCTGCTCACTCCAAATCGCGGTCCGGGGAGCGCCAGGGGCGGGTGCGCCGGCTTGAGCGGCGCAGGGGGTGGTGCAGGTGCTCGATGCGCTGGAGCAGCCGCTCGTACCCGCTGTGGTCCGGCGTGACGACGAAGACCTGCGACCGGCCCAGCCCGTACGTCAGGCCGACCGGCATCAGCAGGCGCATCCCCGGCACGTAGACCGCGTGGACCTCATCCCAGCCGTGCAGCAGGGTCAGGCGGGTGTGCCCCGGCGGGGGCAGATGCCACACCGTTGAGTGGCGCAGCGCATCCCAGGGAACGCGCATCACCCAGGGGCCAAGCACGTGCAGTTCGATGCCGTCGCGGGTGGCGGCGATGTCCGCCGAGGTGATAAGCGCGGCGAGCACGGGGATGCCGCCCGCGACGATCAGCGGCAGGCCGAGCAGCAGCAGCACCGTGATGAACCAGCTTCGCCCGAAGCCGACCGCGCACAGGGTGAGCGGAATGCCGAGATAGATCAGCAGGAGCGCGGCACGCAGCACCATCGCGCCGAGCCGCCCCTCGGGCCGGTAGCGAAACCACTCCACGCCGTACTCGCTCACGCGTGCCCCCCGGAGTTTCGCGAATGTCTCATGCTTCTCCTGCCTTCTGGCCGGATGCGCCGCGCGGCTAACCTAACCCCCTCAGCCGGATCGCGACGTCGTAGGCGCGGCCCAGTAGCGGCCTGTAAATACGGTCCCACGCGCCGACCGCGCGCACGACCTCTCCGCCGAACCCTCGCTTGAAGCCGTACACGCCCCACAGCCCGTCCTGCCGGTGCTGGAACTCCGCCTCAAGCTGCTCCTCGGGCGCGTCGGGGATGCCCCACATATCATACACCGTGCAGCCCCTGGCGCGGGCCCAGTTCATCGCCTCCCACTGGAGCGCATAGGTCGGCATGCGGTTGCGCTCCTCGTTCGACGACGCCCCATAGAAGTACCAGGCCGTGCGTCCAAAGGCGAACACGAACAGCCCGGCCACATCCTTCCCATCGTAGGACGCCATCAGCAGGGCGGCGTGCTCCGGCGCGAACAGCTCGTAGGCCTTGCGGTAGTATGCCTCGCTGTGTACGCCGAAGTCGTTGCGCTCGCCGGTGACGTTCGCCAGCCGGGCATAGGTTGCCACATCCTCAACGCCGCACTCACGCACCTTGATATTCTTGCGGTAGGCGACGCGCACCTTGCGGCGGCACGTCCCGCTCATGCGCATGAGTACTTCATCGTCGCCTTCCGGGTCGCCCTGCACATCGCTAATGTCGATCAGGATGGTGCGTGGCGGTTGCACGGTCTGCGGTGACTCGCGGAAGCCGAGCGCGGTGAGCCGCTCCCGCATCTCGACCGTGTCGCGCTCGTCCGGCTCGACTTTCAGCAGGATCGCGCCCTGCCGCCGCGCCCGCTCGTCAATCGCGGAGAGCAGCGCCTGCACCGTTGCACCGTCCGACCAGTCCACGACAGGTCCGCGCGGAATGTAGGCGATAGACCCCAGACCCAGGGGCAGGGGGCGGAACAGCACCAGCGCGCCCGCGCAGATGCGCCCGCCGTCGGCCAGCGCAACGAGTTCGGCCCGCCAGCCGAACGCCTCTTTCAGCGCGCCCCAGCGCGATGTTTGCAGGATATGCCCGTTCTGCTCTTCGACGAAGCGGTCCCAGACGTCCGGGGTGGGTTGGATGATCTCGGTTGCCATGCGCTCTCCTTCTATGGCCTGCTGCCCCATTATAGACGGCCCCGACTCATCTTCACAGTATGCGGCGCGGCGATCCAATAAAAAGAGCGGCCTGCCCGCCGCTCTTACCTGCCTGCTGTGCCGGACTCATGCCCACTTGGCGAGCGTGCCGGTCAGGTACTCGACCATCGCCTCGACGTCGGCGTTCGGGTCGCTGAGGCACTGCGCCGCGTAGACGCGCATCACGTCCAGCCCGGCCTGCTGCACGGCGGCGCGGATCGCTGCTAGCTGCTGCACGATCTCCTGGCAGTCGCGCCCGTCGTCCAGCATGCGCTGCACGCCGCGCACCTGCCCCTCGATGCGCCGCAGCCGGTTGCGGATGCGGTCACGGGCTTCAGGCGATTCAACTTTCATGCGGTGCCCCCCTTTCACCCGGTCGGTGTTTGACCGGGGCTGTCAAAAATCGTAGGGGCGCTCACGGCGCCCCTCAGCGTGAGGGCCCTCAGCCAACCGGCCCGCAGTTGGTCGTGGTTCGCCCGCCCGATGGGCTGGAGCCGCCGGAGATACCGCCGATAAGGGACATGCGGCGCCGCCCGTGCTTGTTGCCGCAGTTCGGGCATTGCTGGCGCTCGTCGGCCTGGCTGAAGCTCACGCGTTTCTGGAAGTCCTGCCCGCACTGTGGGCACTGGTATTCGTAGATGGGCATGATAACCGATCCTCCCTGTGTGCGGAATACTCAGGGGGAGTATAGAGCAGAAGCGGCGCGGCTGTCAAGAGGCTGCAATACGGTTAGCTGCCGCGGTTGGAACCCCTTCCTGAACCGCAGCCTGCGGCTGCGGTTCTTCCTCCCCCTTGCAAGGGGGAGGAGCGACCTGGAAGGTCGCAGGTGGGGTTCAGGATGGAGTGGAAAGGACGCCAGCACATTTGTCAAGTTTGTCCGGTGATGGCTAGGCTATAGGGAGTGAGGTATCACCAGCACTTCCTGACTGGGTTGACTTGCGCCGAGACTGTGGTTACGATTGCCGTAGAGTCCTGCTAGCTAGGAGTTTCCGGGCTATGAGAACTGCGCGCACTGCGCTGCTGATCACCACACTGCTGATCCTCGCCGCGCTGATGGCGGGCTGCACACTTCCCGGCTCCGAGGAGCCGCCCGACCTCAGCGAGCTTGTCTCACCGACGCCACAGGAGGAAGAAGGCCTCACGCCGGAAGTGATCGAGGTGACGCCGCTTGGCGAGCGGCCAGGCGCGCCGGAAACCCCAATCGGGCTGGACATCGAAGCACAGGAGCTTGGCGAGCCGACCGAGGCGCCGGAGGCCGAAGCGGAGGCGGTTGAGGAGGAAGAGCCGCCCGCCGAGGCCGTTCAGCCGACCGTAACGCCCGCGCCCGCCGCGCCTGCCGAGGAGGAGCCTGCTGAGGACATCCCCGCTGCCGGGGCGATTCTCTTTGTGCGCGAGGGGCAGATCTACCGGGTGAGCGCGCCCGGCGCTGAGGCGGAGCCGCTGACGGCTCTCCCCGAAGGCTCGGTCATCCGCGATCTGACCGTCTCGCCTGCGGGGCAGGCTGCGGCCTTCACCATCAACGGCACGCAGGTGGCGCTGCTCGACCTTGCAAGCGGTGAGATGACGATCCTTGACGAGAGCCCGCCCGATGTGGTGAGCCACCTCGCCTGGGCGCCTGCCGGCGACCTGCTGTACTACCAGAAGGTGACCACCAACCCTGAGAACATCCCCGCGGCGCAGGCCGTCGGGCTGTGGCAGATGATCTACGAGGCGCCGGCTGACCTGTCGTTGGAACCTGCGCCCATCACCGCTGTGCCGGAGACATCCGGCAGCGAGGTCGCGCTGCGCTTTGTGCTGCCCGGCGACCGCCGCCTGCTGCTGACCGAGCACCAGCTTGGCGAGGGCGGGCTGAGCCGCGTGCTGCTGTTCGACCGGGGGCTGCTCCCGCAGCCGCTTGAGGCTTTCCCGTCGATTGGCGTGCTCGATCTCTCGCCGGATGCCTCGCGCCTGCTGTTTGTGGACCAGTCCGGGCTGGTTGAGTCCGGGGCGGATGCGCCCGTGCCGCTCTATGTGGTCACGCTTGGTGCGGATGGTGCGCTGTCCGGCGTGCAGCCGGTGGCGACGGATGAAGCGGCCTATAGCGATGCGGCCTTTGGGCCGGACGGCCAGCGGATCGTTGCGCTGCGGGCAGGCGTGCCTCTCGATGTGAGCCAGAGTGTGGACGTGGTGCTGCTGACCCCCGGGGCTGACGGCAGCTACGCCCAGACCGTGCTCGGTGGGGAGGGCGCGTACACGCACACGGCTGTCGCGTGGTATGGCGCCGACGCCGTGGTGGTGCAGCGCGTGCCGCTCGATGGCGGCGAGCCGGAGATCTGGCTGCTGCCTCTCGACGGCTCGGCGGGGATGCCGCTGGGGGTAGGCGAGCAGCCTGTCGTCGTGCCGCAGGTCGCCGGGTAGCAGGCGGCGAGATCGGCGGTTTGCCGCACGAGAACCGATTTGTATTAATTCGGACAAAGTCTGTTGCCTTATGATTCGGGCAATGTTATACTGTCTAAGCGCCAGACTTCACAAACCCTTTCTGTAAAAGAAACCGGTTCGGGAGTCGTGCCTCGGATCGCCACACACCGGACGCTGACTGCTAAAGGAGCATTACTCGAGTGAGTGAGTGGACATTCATCGCGGTACTCGCTGTATTCTCTTTGCTGATTCCCGCCGCACCGATCGTCCTGGGGCGTCTGCTCGGGCCGAACCGGCCAAATGCCTTGAAGAATGCAACCTATGAGTGCGGCGTTGAAACCGTCGGTGATACGTGGGTTCAGTTTAAGATCCAGTACTACATCTTCGCACTCGTTTTCCTCGTCTTCGACATCGAGGTCGTGTTCCTGTTCCCCTGGGCTGTGGCCTATAACCGGCTGCCGCTGTTTGGCGCGGTTGAGGGCGTTATCTTTATTCTCCTACTCTCTATGGCACTGATTTACGCGTGGCGTAAAGGTGCCCTTGAGTGGGCGTAATCTGAAATAAGCGCTGATAACCGGGGCCGGTTATCGGCGTTTTTGTGACCCGCGGGGTGGGGCGATGGCCGTATGCCCACCTGGCGACCGCTCAGAGAAGGCTGTCCCGTCGCGTTGGTGCTCCTGCCTGGCTTCATGGCGCTAACGCGGTGCGTGTGAGGAGAATACTCTGCTATGCTTGATATCTTCACCCTGATTGGTGACTGGATCACCGGCCTCCTGGAGAGCATTGGCGCCGGCCCGGTGGTGATTGACCTGGTGTTTGGCTTCATCGGGTCGTTTATCATCATCAACTTCCTGCTCATCATGGCGCTGGTCATCATCTGGATCGAGCGCAAGCTGATCGGGCGCATCCAGGCCCGCATCGGCCCGAACCGCGTCGGCCCCTGGGGCATCTTCCAGAACGTCGCCGACGTGCTCAAGCTGATGACCAAGGAGATCATCATCCCGACCGGCGCGGACCTCATCCCCTTCATGCTGGCCCCGATCATCTCCGTGGCCTCGGTGTTCCTCATCTGGGCGGTTGTCCCGTTTGCCCGCACCGCCGTCGGCACGACCGTGACGGTCGGCGTGCTGTACATCGTGGCGGTCAGCTCGCTGAGCATCCTCTCCGTGCTGCTGGCAGGCTGGAGCAGCAACAACAAGTATGCGCTGCTCGGGGCCTTTCGCGCGGTGGCGATGCTCGTCAGCTACGAGGTGCCGATCATCCTGATGCTGCTCATCCCGGTGATGCTCGCCGGGACGATGGACGTGCTGCAGATCGTCGAGCAGCAGGGCATCTGGTATGTGTTCATGGCGCCGCTCGCCACGCTGATCTTCTTCGTGGCCAGCCACGCGGAGGCGGCGCGCTCGCCGTTTGATACGCTGGAGGCGGAGTCGGAGATCGTCGCCGGGTTCCACATTGAGTACAGCGGCATGGCGTTTGCCATGTTCTACCTTGCCGAGTTCCTGCACTCGTTCACGGTCGGCGCGCTGGTGGCGACCTTCTTCCTCGGCGGCTGGCGCGGGCCGTTCGCCGCGGAAGTGCCTGTGCTCGGCGTGATCTACTTCTTTATCAAGACGTTTGCCGTTTACTTCATTAACATCTGGGCGCGCGGTACGCTGCCCCGCCTGCGCATCGACCAGGTGATGGACTTCTGCTGGAAGTTCCTCATCCCGCTGTCGCTGGTGCTGGTCATGCTGATGGTTCTCGCAGATAAGGTTGCCGCCGCAGTCTTCCCGGGCTACGCCGCAGTTGGCGGGTTTGTGGATCTGCTGCCTCGTGCCGCCGTTCTGCTGATCGTCAATGTGCTGGTTGGGGCGGCAGCCGTTGGCTGGGTCATCCGCCAGGGCCGCCGTGAGCGTGAACGGCTGGCGGCGATGGAGATTGCCCCGATCGAGCGCCCGGCTGCCGGCGCTGCCAAGTAAGAGTTGGAGCTACCTGCATGGAAATCACGCCCCTGACCATCACGTTTGGCATTTTCGCTATCTTCGCGCTGGGTGGCGGTCTTGGCGTTGTGCTCAGCCGCAACCTGCTGCACGCCGCACTGTACCTGATCCTGTCGCTGTTCGGCATCGCCGGGTTGTTCATCACACTGGAGGCGCCGTTCCTGGCGATCGTACAGGTACTCGTGTACATCGGCGCGATCTCCATCCTGATCACGATCACCATCATGGTCACGCGCCGGGTGATGGGTGTGACGGACTCAGTGAACAACCAGTGGCCGGTTGCCGCCATCGGCGCGCTGTTCACGTTCGGCGCTATCGTGTTCGTGCTCGTGTCGAACTTCCACGGGCGGGTGGCGGCTGGAGACGTCCCGGCGGACATGATCGAGCGCATTGGCCTTGCCTTTGCCAGCCCGCAGGGCTACTTGCTCCCGTTTGAGGTCGCCTCCCTGCTGCTGCTAGCCGCGTTGATTGGCGCTATTGTCGTCGCGCGGGAGTGACCGGATTCTGAGAGACTGCGGAGAACTGCGATGATCCCCCTCCACTGGTACCTGATCGTTGCCGGGGCGCTGTTCTGCCTGGGGCTGTACGGCATTCTCGCCCGGCGTAATGCGGTTGCTATCCTGATGAGCATCGAGTTGGTGCTCAACTCCGTGAACCTGAACCTTGTTGCGTTCTGGCGCTATCTCGCGCCGGAGACGGTCAACGGGCAGATGTTCGCCATTATCGTGTTTGCGGTTGCCGCGGCGGAGGCTGCGGTCGGCCTCGGGCTGATCATCTCGATCTACCGCAACCGCCAGACCGTGATCGTCGAAGATATCAACCTGCTGAAGTGGTAACGGGCCAACACCGAGGTAGCACATGAATCTTGAACTGTTCGTCTGGTTGATACCTCTCCCGCCGCTGCTCGCCTTCTTTATCATTCTGCTCTTCACGCGGGGGAACAAGCGCCTGAGCGACATCGTCGCCATTGCGTCTATCGTGCTGACGTGGGTGCTTTCGCTCGTCGTGTTCTTCAGCGTGCTTGGCATCGAGCACTTCGGCGAGACGGTGATCGAGAGCGCGGTGACGTGGCTGCCGCTCGGGCCAACCGCCGAGACGAGCTTCCGCATGGGCGTGCTGGTCGACCCGCTGACGGCGGTGCTGCTGTTCTTCGTGCCGCTGACCGCCACGATGATCTTCATCTACAGCTCGGGCTATATGGCCTCCGGGCACTACTGGACGGCGGTCATCCCTTCCGAGGAGCACGAGTCGCCTGAGGCGCACGGGGCGGAAGCCCACGCCGCCGAGTCGGATAACGGGCACGGGCATGACGCCGAGGTGCTTGTGGACGACTTCGGCCAGAAGGTGACGCGTTTCGACGCGACCGCGTGGAAGGCCCGCTTCATGGCCTTCATCTCGCTGTTTGCGGCGGGGATGCTCATCCTCACGGTTGCCGACAACCTGCTCGCGCTGTTCGCGGGCTGGGAGATCATGGGCTTCTGCTCGTACGCGCTGATCAGTTTCTGGCACAACCGCGTGTACCCCAACCAGCCGAAGCGCATCACGCCGAACATTGCGGGCATCAAGGCGTTCATGACGACCCGCGCGGCGGACGTAGTGATGCTGCTTGGCATCGTGTGGCTGTGGAGCTACACCGGCACGCTGAACTTCCGTGAGATCCTGTACGACCCGGAGACGCTCGCCGCGCTGGCGAACCCGGCCTTCCCGAACCTGGGCATCGGCCTGTCGGTCGGCGGGGCGATTGGCCTGCTGCTCTTCGCGGGCACGGTCGGCAAGAGCGCGCAGTTCCCGCTGCACACCTGGCTGCCCGACGCAATGGAAGGCCCGACGCCGGTCAGCGCCATGATCCACGCCGCGACGATGGTGTCGGCGGGCGTGTACATGATCATCCGCATGTTCCCGCTGCTCACCGTCGGGTTTGATGGGCACACCTTCACGCCGACGATGATCGTGATTGCGACCATCGGCGCGTTCACGGCGCTGTTCGCTGCGACGATTGCCCTGGCCCAGCGCGACATCAAGAAGGTGCTGGCCTACTCGACGATCAGCCAGCTTGGCTACATGGTGGCCGCCGTCGGCATCGGCGCGTATGTCGCAGCCGCCTTCCACCTGATGACGCACGCCATCTTCAAGGCGCTGCTGTTCATGGGCTCCGGCTCGGTCATCCACGCGATGGAGCACGGCGAGGAGCACGCGCACGAGCACGGGCACCACTTCCCGCTCGACTTCGACGCGCAGGACATGTTCAACATGGGCGGCCTGTGGCGGCGCATCCCGGCTACGGCGTGGACGTTCCTGATCGGCGGGCTGGCGCTCGCTGGCTTCCCGTTCGTGACGGCGGGCTTCTGGTCGAAGGACGAGATCCTCGCCGACGCCTGGGCGCACGCGCCGATTGTGTTCGTCGTGCTGGCGATTGCCGCCTTCCTGACCGCGTTCTACACGATGCGGCAGATCGGCCTGACGTTTGCGGGCGAGCCGCGCACGGCTGCGGCAGAGGAGGCCACGCAGACGGACTGGCGCATGAACCTGCCGCTCATCGTGCTGGCGTTCTTCTCCATCATCGCGGGCTGGATCGGCATCCCGGTGGGCTTCCTCGGGCTGGATGGCATCTTCAGGGCCAACCGGTTCCATGACTTTGTCGCGGGCAGCCTGCTGGAGCACCCGGAGACGCTCCAGTTCAACTGGATCCCGCTGATTACGTCGATTGTGGTCGCGCTCGCCGGGCTGGGCCTCGGCTGGCTGATGTATGTCCGGCGTCCGCTGCGGGCGGGCGAGGAAGACCCGCTGCTGCGCGTCCTCGGCCCCTTCTACAACCTGTTTGCAAACAAGTACTACATCGACGAGGCGTACGACTTCCTGTTCGTGCGGCCCTCGCAGTGGTTTGCGCGGAACGTGTCCTACCTGCTCATCGACCGGGGCATCATCGACGGGATCATCCACTTTATCGCCCGCTCGACGGAGTGGTGGGCGCTGCGCAACAAGGACTTTGACACTTACGTCGTCAACGGCGGCGCGGATGAAGTGGTCGAAGGGATCGGCGGGCTGAGCAACGCGTTCAAGTATGTTCAGTCGGGCCGCCTGCAGCAGTACCTCGCCGTCGTGCTGACGGGCGTGCTGATGCTGGCCGGTATCTTTATCTGGGCGATCTTCCTGCGGTGATCGCCGGCGGGCGTTCGTCCGCGGAAAGAGGTAGTTGAGCGAAACATCGCCTCGTCACCATCTGCCATAGGGCTATATGCCATGTGCCAGCCGAGGTGACTGCTGAGGAGAGACAGAGTTAAATGGCCTTTGGCGAGTTCATCAACGAGTACATGCTCACGCTCATCACGTTCGTCCCGGTGCTCGGCGCGCTGATCCTGATGATCCTGCCGACGCGGCGGAACGACGTCTTTCGCTGGGTGGCGCTGATCTTCAGCCTGATCCCGCTCGCGCTGTCGGTTGCGGCGTGGATCATGTTCCAGCAGAACCCGTGCAACGCGCTCACGCTCAGCGCGTGCTTCGAGCAGAAGGTGATGTGGTTCCCGCTGCTGAACGCCAGCTACCACGTCGGCGTGGACGGCATCAGCCTGACGATGGTGCTGCTGACCGCGCTGCTCACGCCGCTGGCGATCATCATGTCCTGGAACATCGAGGATCGCGTCCGGGTGTATATGGCGCTGTTCCTGCTGCTCGAGATGGGCATGATGGGCGTGTTCGTCGCGCTGGACCTGCTCCTGTTCTTCGTGTTCTGGGAGTTCGGCCTCGTGCCGATGTACTTCCTGATCAACATCTGGGGCAGCGCGAACCGGCGCTACGCGAGCTTCAAGTTCTTCATCTACACGATGGCCGGGTCGCTGGGTCTGCTGCTCAGCATCCAGCTCATCGGCCTGGTGACGGGTACGTTCGACCTCACCGAGATCATGGCGGTCTGGCCGCAGATCGAGCAGAGCGTGCCGGTCTTTGCCGGGGTGAGCATGTCCGTCATCAAGAGCGTGGCGTTCTGGCTGTTCACGCTGGCCTTCGCCATCAAGGTGCCGGTCTGGCCGTTCCATACCTGGCTGCCCGACGCGCACACCGAGGCCCCGACCGCCGGTTCGATGTTGCTGGCGGGCGTGCTGCTGAAGCTCGGTGCGTATGGCTTCCTCCGGCTGGTGCTGCCGCTCTTCCCGTACGAGGCGCGCTACTTCTCGCCGGTGCTGGGCATCCTGGCGGTGGCGGCGATTGTGCTCGGTGCGTACTCCTCGTTCGGCCAGACCGACTTCAAGCGGCTGGTCGCCTACAGCTCGGTTAACCACATGGGCTGGGTGGTGCTCGGCATTGCGGTCGCGGCGTTTGTGGGGATAGGCGGCGCGTACTCTGGCGAGCAGAACCAGCTCAACGCCATCATTGCGGTGAACGGTGCGGTGCTCCAGATGTTCAACCACGGCATCAGCGCCGCTGCGATGTTTGCCATCGTCGGCATGCTGTACGACCGGCTGCATACCCGCGACCTGCGCGAGATGGGCGGGCTGTGGGTCGTCGCGCCGGTGTATGGCGGTATCATGATCTTCTCGTCGATGGCCTCGCTCGGCCTGCCGGGCCTGAACGGCTTTGTCAGCGAGGTGATGGTCGCTCGCGGCGTGTTCCCGGTGGACCCGCTCTTCACGGTTCTGACGGCGATCAGCATGCTCGGCCTGCTGTTTACCGGGGCTTACATTCTGAAGGCCATCCGTCACGTGCTGCACGGCCCGTTGAACGGCGAGGCGGTGGCGCGGGCACACGGCGCGTCGCTTGAAATCAGCCTGCGCGAAGTGATCGCGATTGCGCCGCTCCTGGTGCTCATGCTGGTGATCGGTGTTTTCCCGACCTGGATCGTCGGTGTGATCAACGCAACCGTTACCCAGTTGTGGGGCCTGGGCCTGTAGGGCGTCACGGTATGGAAACCCGGATGCGTTCTCACCCGGCAATATGGATCTGCCCGGCTGCACCTGAGCGGTCCCGGATTACCTGTCACATGAAGGGCTAGCAAGCATATGGACTTTCCTTTCCTGACGCTCATCACCTTCATCCCCGTCGTGGCAGCGGTGATCATCCTCCTGCTGCCAAGCGATGTGGGGCTGGACCCGTCGAAAGATGCGGCGCTGATCAAGCGGCGGCGCGAGAGGGTCCGAGTGATCTCCGCCGTGGCGACGGCGATCAGCCTGCTGCTGTCGCTGTACGTCTACATCGGCGTGTTCAACGCGGTCGAGGCGGGCGCGCAAGAGCTGTTCTACTTCGAGGATGGCCGCTGGAACTGGGTTCCGAGCCTTGGCATTGGCTACCACATGGGGGTAGACGGCGTCAGCGCGCCGATGCTCCTGCTGACGGGGCTGGCCTCCTTCACGGGCGTGCTGATCTCCTGGGGGATTGAGGACCGCGTGCGCGAGTTCTTCGCCTTCTTCCTGCTGCTTGTAGCAGGGGTGTACGGTGTGTTCGTCGCGCTCGACGTCTTCCTGCTGTTCTTCTTCTATGAGCTGGCCATCTTCCCGATGTACCTGCTCATCGCCACCTGGGGCTGGAAGGTCACGCGGGAGTACGCGTCGATGAAGCTGACGCTGTACATCCTCATTGGGTCGATTGTGGCGCTCGTCGGCGTGATCGCGATGTACTTCGTCGCGCAGGACGCCGGGCTGGAGATGACCTTCGACCTGGTGGACTTCATGCGGGCACGGGATGCCGGCGCGTACGATGTCGAGTTCCAGCTTCCGTTCGGGCTGGGGCTGGCCAGCTTCGCGAAGATCTGGTTCCCGTTCATCTTCCTGGGCTTCGGCATCCTGGCCGGTGTGTTCCCCTTCCATAACTGGAGCCCCGACGGCCACGTGGCAGCACCGACCGCCGTGTCGATGATCCACGCGGGCGTGCTGATGAAGCTCGGCGCGTACGCGGCGCTCCGCATCGGGGTGATGCTGCTGCCGGAGGGCGCGCGTACCCACCTGCCGTGGATTGTGCTGCTGACGCTCATCAATGTGGTGTACGGCTCACTCATTGCGATGGTCCAGCGCGACTTCAAGTACGTCATCGGCTTCTCGTCGGTGTCGCACATGGGCCTCGTGAGCATGGGCTGGGCGACGATGAACGTCATCGGCATGACGGGCGCGGGCCTGCAGATGTTCAGCCACGGCGTGATGACGGCACTCTTCTTCGCCGCCGTCGGCATGGTGTACGACCGGGCGCACACGCGAGACATCCCCTCGCTGGGCGGCTTTGCGCAGAAAATGCCGCTCGTCGCTGCGGCGTTCATCCTGGGTGGCTTCGTCAGCATGGGCATGCCGATGCTGTCCGGCTTCGTCGCGGAATTCCCGATCTTCGTCGGGCTGTGGCAGGCGTCGCAGACGCTCCAGCTTCCGAGCGGCGTCCCGGCGACCTACTACGCGGTCATCGCGATCGTCGCTGTGGTTGGTATCGTCGTGACGGCGGCCTACGTCCTGCGCGTTGTGCAGCGGGTGTTCTTCGGCGAGTTTGAGGCTGAGAAGTGGCACGGCGAGATCACCGATGTGACGCTGAAAGATAAGTTTGCACTTGGCCTGCTGTCGCTCTGGCTCATCCTCGTGGGCGTGTACCCCGCGATCATGCAGCCGATGGTGACCGCTGGTATAGAACCTATCGCACGCCTCCTGGGAGGTGCCTGAGTGTTTACTGAGCCGGTATCCTTCACTGATGTGATCATCCCGATCTTGCCTGAGGTCGGCCTGACCCTGCTGCTCATCCTCGTCGTCGTGCTCGACCTGGCCTTCCGCCCGGTGCGCCGCCGCGCCGTCGGCGTCGTCACCGGCGTCGGGATGCTCGTCATCCTCGCGGTGAACGTGGCCGTCGGGCTGACGTTCGTACGCGATGAGGCATTCGCCGAGCCGGTGCTGGGCGGGATGATCCATTTCGACATGGTGTCGGTCATCTTCCACTCGGTGGTGCTGCTCGCCGGCGCGCTGACCAGCCTGATCTCGGTGGACTTGCCCGGCGTGGCCCGCAAGGGCGAGTTCTACGCCATCCTGATCGTTGCAACGCTGGGCCTGAGCCTGATGACCACCGCCAGCGACCTGGTTATGCTGTTCCTGTCGCTGGAAACCGCATCGATCAGCCTGTACGTGCTGGCGGGCTTCCTGCGGGAGACACGTCAGAGCACCGAGGCGGGCATCAAGTACTTCCTGTTTGGCGCGGCGTCGGCGGGTGTGTTCCTGTACGGTCTGAGCCTGCTATTCGGCTTCACCGGCACGACGAACATCTATGACATGGCGGAGCCGCTCGGCGCGCTGATCAGCGGCAATGCGGAAGGCATGTTTGGCCTGATTATCGCGCTGCTGTTCATGCTCGTCGGCTTCGGCTTCAAGATCTCCGCCGTACCGTTCCACTTCTGGACGCCGGACGTGTACGAGGGCGCGCCGACCTCCGTCACCGCTTTTGTGAGCACCGCCAGCAAGGCGGCGAGCTTTGCGCTGCTCGTGCGCGTGTTTGCCATCGTGTGGCCTGCCGAGGCCGCCCCGTACTGGACGGGCCTGCTGGCCGCCATCGCCGTGCTGACGATGTCGCTCGGCAACCTGCTGGCGCTCGTGCAAACGAACATCAAGCGGCTTCTGGCCTACTCGTCGATTGCACAGGCGGGCTACACGCTCATCGGCGTGGTTGCGCTGACGGAGACCGAGCTGGGTCTGGCGGCGGTGGCCTTCTACCTGCTGATGTACGTGCTGACGAACATCCTGGCGTTCACCGTCATCATCGCGGTCAGCAACACGACCGGCTCCGACCAGATCGCGGACTTCGCCGGTTTGAGCCGTCGCAAGCCGTATCTCGCGCTGGCGATGGTGCTGGCGCTGCTCAGTCTGGGCGGTGTGCCGCCGCTCGCGGGGTTCTTCGGCAAGTTCTTCCTGTTCGCGGCGGCGGTGCGTGCGGGCTACGTGTGGCTCGCAATTATCGGCGTGCTGAACTCGATCCTGGCGCTGTACTACTACCTCACCGTTATCAAGGTGATGTATGTGGACCCGCAGGTGGACGACGCACCGGTGTTCCTGCGCCCGGCGTCGAGTGCGGTGGTGTGGATCACGGCGATCGGCGTGCTGGTGATGGGCACCCTCGCCGGGCCGTGGTGGGACTGGGCGCTTGACGCCGCGACGACGTTCGCGGCGGTGCTGCCGTGACGCTGGAAGGGGGGCTGCGCACGCACATTCTTCAAGCTCTTTTGGTGCAGAATTACTTTGATCGCTATCACCTTTTGTGATACTATCCACGAGTTGGGTAGCAATTTACCGAGCCACTGGAATGGATCCGAATAATTGGCGTACGCAATCGATAGGAGGCCTGGTCGCACTGGGGACCAGCGTCACCGGTACCGGTTGTATGACCGCTATCCTCCTCATCGGGGCCATCTTTCTGGGCCGCCAGTTGGATATGTGGCTCGGTACAGCGCCCTGGATTCTTCTGGTATTGCTTCTCATAAGTATTCCGCTCAGCCTGTTCATGATGGTACGCTCCGCGCTCTCTGCCGCGCGCACGGCCCAGGAGCAGTATGAGCGGCACCAGCGTGAGCGGGATGCCGAGGAGTTCTCTGACCGGGCACGCTAAGCTCGGGCCTGTCGTACGTATCTAGCCATGGGAGGACGCTCGTTGAAAGGACTTCTTTCACTACTCCTGATACTGGGGATTGCCGCCCTCGTGTGCGTGGCGCCGGCCGTGCTCCTGCCGCAACTGGACATCCCCGTGGCCTTCCCACATGTCCAGGTGCCACCGGAGCCGATCTTCACGGAGCCGCTGTTCACCATCGGCAGCTATGAGTTCTACCTGGTGAACACGCTCCCCTCGATCCTGCTCGCCGACATCGTCCTGCTGCTGCTGGCGTGGTCCGCTGGGCGCAAGGCCAAGCGGCGCATGGAGCAGTACCAGGCGAATCCAAACGCCGTCGACGAGAAGGGCCAGGATATGATGGTTCCTTCCGGGTGGTGGAATGCCTTCGAGATGATCATCGAGTACTTCTACAACCTGGTGAGGAGTATTGCCGGGCCGGGGTGGGTGAGACCGCTCTTCCCGTTGATCATGACGATCTTCCTCTTCGTGCTGACGGTCAACTGGCTGCACTTCGTACCAGGGGTTGACAGCGTTGGCCTTCTCCACTGTGCCGAGCCCGGCTACAAGGGGTTTGCAGCCGAAGAGATGGGTAACACCGGTATCTATCGCCTCGCTTTCAACGGGGCGAGCGCCATCGGCACGGCACCGGAGTATAGTGCGGAGCGCTGTGAGGCCGCCCACCACGGTGAACTCGCAGAGGGTGAGGACATTCTCTACGTCCTGGCCCCGTTCGTCCGTACCGGTTCGACGGACATCAATATGCCGCTGGCCATCGCGATCATCTCGATGACGGCTGTGCAGTTATTTGGTGTCCGGGCACTGGGGATACGCTACTTCCAGAAGTTCGTAAATCTGGAGGCGCTCACTCAGGGCGGGCTCGGCATCGTGACGTTCGGTGTCGGCCTGCTGGAGATCATTTCCGAGCTGTCGAAGATCCTGTCGTTCACGTTGCGACTTTTCGGTAACATGTTCGCAGGTATGATTCTGCTCTTCGTGATGATGTTCCTGGTGCCAGGTGGCGTGCCCGTCCTGTTCTTCCTGCTTGAGGTTCTGATTGGCCTCATCCAGGCGCTGGTGTTCGCACTGCTGTCACTGGTGCTCATCTCCGTCGGGATGGTTGGCCATGGTGACCATGAGGAACATGAACCGGGTGAGGAGCCGGAGCACACGGCTGGCGCGCAGATCCGACCTGACGTTGATGGCGCAGAGGCCGTCCAGGCAGGTTAAACCGTTACAAAAAGAAATAACTCAATCACAACCTTTCTAGGAGGAGTATCTACCGATGGAGCTTTCAGTCGAAACCGCACGCGCACTTGCTGCTGCCTTCGCTATGGGGATCGGCTCACTCGGGCCGGGCCTGGGGATTGGTCTCCTGTCTTTCGGCGCCATGCAGTCAATTGGTCGTAACCCCGAAGCGACAAACCTGATCCAGACGAACCTGATTCTTGCCATCGCGCTCACCGAGGCTATTGCGATCTACGCGCTGGTTGTTGCGCTGGTTCTCATCTTCGTGGGTGTGGCGTAGATATCGGTCAGCAGACTGAGCATACCGTCACGGTATAGGAGAGAAGACCATTGGCAGAAGCACTTGACTCCCTTGGGATAAATGTCGGCCTGCTGATCGCGCACATCATCAACCTCGTCCTGATGCTGATCCTGCTGCGCGTGTTTGCCTACAAGCCCATCCTCAACATGCTTGAGCAGCGCCGCGAGCGTATCGCCGAGGGCATCAACAATGCCCGCCGCGCCGAGGAAGCGCTGGCAAGCGCCAACGCGGATCGAGAGGCGATTTTGGATGAGGCTCGAGCCGAGGCGCAGCGCCTGATTGCCGAGGCCCGGACGCGTGCGCAGGAAGCCGCCAACCAGATCGAGCAGGAAGCCCGCGCTGAGGCCCGCCGCATCGTCGAGGAGGCCCGCCGCGAGGCTCAGGCCGAGAAGGAACTGGCCCTGGCCGACATGCGCAGCCAGATCGTCTCGCTGAGCATTGCTGCCGCCAGCCATCTGGTTGGCCAGGTGGCAAGCGAGGACCGGCAGCAGCAGATGGTGGACGAGTTCTTCACTGCGCTGCCGCCTGAGGCACAGGGGCTTACCCCGCCGCTGGAGGTCGTGACGGCTGTTCCGCTTACCGACGCGGAGAAGGCCCGCATCCGGCAGTCTCTCGGCACCGAGGATGTGACGTTCGTCACCGACCCGTCGATCCTGGGTGGCGTGATTGTTCGCGGCGAGAGCGAGCAGATCGACGCGAGCTACCGCTCTCAGCTTGCCGACATGCGCGAGCAGCTTGTCTGACGCTCGCCGGTCAACAACCTGAATTGCGTGCGCACGGCCAGCCGACAGACGGTTTGGCCGTTTGCGCATTTTGGCCCCCGGAAGCGGGGGCTTTGCGTCGGTTGGTCGTCTTGGTTTTGTGCTCGATTTCGAGTAATCTATGCCCTGATAGTACGAACCCTGAAACCTCTTCCCCATCACGGATGCGCCAAGAACGATGAAACTTTCCGACCTGCTTAAACACGTCCCTGGTATCCTGGCCCGTCCGGAGGCCGACCCCGACATCATCGCGCCGATCGTTGAAGATTCGCGCGCCGTTGAGCCCGGCGGCATCTTCGTCGCGCGGGTCGGCGGCTCGGCGGATGGCCACCGCTTCATCCCCGACGCCGTTGCGCGCGGCGTGGCGGCGGTCGTCGGCGAGCGCCCGCCCGCCGAGATCAGCGCCCCGGTTCCGTACGTACAGGTTGAGGATGCCGCACTGGCGCTGGCGGTGCTCGCTGCTGCACGTGCGGGCTTCCCCTCTCGCCGCCTCACGATGATCGGCGTGACGGGCACGGATGGAAAGACCACGACCTCCATGCTCATCCATAGCATCATGCGGGCGGCGGGCCTTGCCGCCGGGATGATCACGACGATCAGCGCGGAGCTTGGCGACGAGTCGCTGGACACCGGCCTGCACGTCACCACACCTACCGCGCCGGAGGTGCAGGGCTACCTCGCGCGGATGGTCGAGGCGGGCCTGACCCACTGCGTGCTGGAGGCGACCTCGCACGGGCTGGCGCAGCA
>DGDY01000233.1:0-11268 GCA_002385675.1 Anaerolineales bacterium UBA3940
GGCGGCCGGCGGGGGGGGGGGGGGGTGCTTCGGTAAGCCACCGCGGTGGGGTCGGGGTGAGGGTTCGCACCCGTCTGGAATTCCGCCCGGCATTTTCGATATCCTCAGTCCACATTTGATACCTGTTCCTGAGGCCGGAAACGAACCGAAAAGCTGAGGCGACCTTGCGTCTACACGATTTCTACGGACCGAATGCCGGGTACGTGCTGGAGCTGTATGAGCGCTTCCGCCAGGACCCGTCATCCGTTGACGAGCAGACACGGGCGATCTTCCAAAGCTGGGCGCCGTCCGAGGCGGCGCTGGCGCTGGACGGCGCTGAGACGGTCACCGCGCCTGCGATCCGCACGATTGTCGGCGCGGCGAACCTCGCACAGGCGATCCGCGAGTACGGCCATCTCGCGGCGCAGCTTGACCCGCTGGGCAGCGAACCGCCCGGCGACCCCGCTCTGGATCCCGCGTATCACGGCATCACACTGACAGAACTGGAGTCGCTGCCTGCCAGCCTGGTCGGCGGGCCGGTCGCCGAGCGCGCTGCAAACGCCCGCGAGGCGATCGAGGCGCTGTACGCCGTCTACTGCGGCACCATCGGCTATGACTACGCCCACCTGCGCGACGCCGAAGAACGCGCCTGGCTGCGCGAGGCAGCCGAATCGCGTCGCTTCGCCCCGACGCCGGAGACGTTCGACCCGGAGGGGATGCTCGCCCGGCTGACGGAGGTCGAGGTGTTCGAGCAGTTCCTGCATGGGCTGTTCCCCGGCAAGTATCGCTTCTCGATCGAAGGGCTGGACGTTATGATCCCCATGCTCGACGAGCTTCTATGCGAGGCCGCCGGGCAGGGCATCGAGTCCTTCCTGATCGGTATGGCGCATCGCGGGCGGCTCAACGTGCTGGCGCACATCCTGCAGAAGCCGGTCGAGCAGATCTTCGCGGAGTTTAAAGACCCGCTGCGGCCCAACCGCTTCGAGGCGGAACTGGGCTGGACGGGCGACGTGAAGTATCACAAGGGCGCGCAGCACACCTTCGCCGGTGAGCGGAAGCAGCCGGTCGTCAAGCTGCCGCCGAACCCCAGCCATCTGGAAGCCATCAACCCCGTGCTGGAGGGCATGGCCCGTGCGGCAGGCACCCGTGCCGACCAGCCCGGCACGCCCACCTTCAACCCGGAACTGACGCTCCCGGTGCTGATTCACGGGGATGCCGCCTTTGCCGGGCAGGGCATCGTTGCGGAGACGCTTAACCTGTCGCGGCTCCCCGGCTACTGGACGGGCGGCACGATCCACATCATCAGCAACAACCAGCTTGGCTTCACGACGCCGCCCGAAGCCGGGCGCAGCACGCTCTACGCGAGCGACCTTGCCAAGGGCTTCAAGGTGCCCATCGTCCACGTCAACGCGGACGACCCTGAAGCGGCGGTCGAGGTGACGCGGCTGGCGGCGGCTTACCGCGCGCGCTTCCACAAAGACTTCCTGATCGACCTGATCGGCTATCGCCGCTACGGGCACAACGAGGGCGACGAGCCGGCCTTCACCCAGCCCGTGATGTACGAGAAGATCCGCCGCCACCCGACCGTACGCGCGATCTGGGCGCAGAAGCTTGTCGAGCGGGGCGTAATCGATGAGGGTAGACCGGCGGAACTGGTCTCCGAGGCGCGCGCCCGGCTTCAGGCGGCCTATGACGCGCTGCAGCCGGAGGAAGACCTCGCCGAAGACATCGCCGAGACGCCGCCGGCGGGCGCGGCGCGCCGTGTGGATACCTCCGTGCCGCTTGAGACGCTCCAGGCGCTCAACGAAGCGCTGCTGACCCTGCCCGACGGCTTCCGCCTGAACAGCAAGCTGCAGCGGTTCCGCGCGCGGCGGCTCGAAGCGCTGCAGGACCCGGACGCGCGCGTTGTAGACTGGGCGACGGCTGAGGAACTGGCCCTCGCGACCATTCTCGCAGAGGGCATCCCCATCCGCATGACCGGGCAGGACGTCGAGCGGGGGACGTTCAGCCAGCGCCATGCCGTGTTCCACGATGCGGAGACTGGCGAGACGTTCACGCCGCTGGCGGCGCTGCCACAGGCGCGGGCGTCCTTCGAGATCCACAATAGCCCGCTCTCCGAGCAGGCGGCGCTCGGCTTCGAGTACGGCTACAACATCGAGGAGCCGGAGCGGCTTGTGCTGTGGGAGGCGCAGTACGGCGACTTCATCAACAACGCGCAGACCATCGTGGACGAGTTCATCGTGTCGGCGCGGGCCAAGTGGGGGCAGACGCCCTCGCTGGTGCTGCTGCTGCCGCACGGCTTTGAGGGCGCCGGGCCGGACCATTCCAGCGGGCGGCTGGAGCGCTTCCTCCAGCTTGCAGCGGAAACCAACATCCGCGTCGCTAATGCCACGACCGCGCGGCAGTACTTCCACCTGCTGCGGCGACAGGCGAAACTGCTCCGCACCGACCCGCTCCCGCTGATCGTTATGACGCCCAAGAGCCTCTTGCGTCATCCGCGCGTGGCGTCGTCGCTGCGGGAACTGGCAGAAGGTCGCTGGCAGCCGGTGATCGACGATGCGCGTGTGGCGGAGGTGCGTGGCGAGGTGCGGCGGCTCGCGCTGACGAGTGGCAAGTTCTTCGTGGACCTCGCCACGAGCGAGCAGGCGGAGAACTGCCGGGGGGTGGCGCTCGTGCGCGTCGAGCAGCTTTACCCCTTCCCGGCAGAGGAGATCGCCGACGTGCTGGGCCGCTACCCGAACCTCGAAGAAGTGGTCTGGGCGCAGGAGGAACCGGAGAACATGGGCGCGTGGGAATTTGTGCGGGCGCGCCTGTATGAGCTAATCGACGGGCGCTGGCCGCTGCGCTACATCGGGCGGACGCGTAACGCCAGCCCCGCCGAAGGTTCGGCCAGCCAGCACGCCGCGAACCAGGCTGCGCTCGTCGAAGCCGTGTTTGCGGGTTTATCAGCACAGGGTTGACCGGGGAGAGAAGAGAAAAGCCATGGCAATAGAGATTGTCGTGCCCGACCTGGGCGAATCCGTGACCGAGGCGACCGTCGCGCGCTGGCTGAAGGGCGTGGGCGAGCGGGTCGAGGCGGGCGAGCCGGTCGTTGAGTTGGAGACGGATAAAGTTAACCTGGAGGTTGGCGCGGAGCGGGCGGGCGTGCTGGCGAGCATCGCCGTGCAGGAGGGCCAAGACGTGCGGGTGGGCGACGTGCTCGGCACGGTGGACGAGAGCGCCGACGCCACTGACGCTGCCCCTCCGCCCCAGCCTGCGCCGGAGGCTGCCGAGCCTCAGCCCGCCCCTGAAGCCGAGCCCCAACCCACTCCTGAAGCCGAACCGGCGGAACGGCAGCCCGAGCCGCCCGGCGATGGCCGCCCGAAGGCGACGCCAGTCGCACAGCGTCTTGCCGCGCAGCATGACGTGGACCTGTCGCAGGTTGAGGCGACAGGCGGAAGGGTGACGAAGGACGACGTGCAGCGCTTCATCGAGCAGCGGGGCGAGCAGCAGCGCCCACCCGCGCCTGTTAAGGAAGCGCCCGCCGCGCCTGCACCGCCACCTCCGGCCCCGGCTCTCCGCGAGCCCGACCGGCGTGAGACGCGCGAGCGCATGACCCGGCGGCGGCGCACCATCGCCCGGCGGCTTGTTGAGGCGCAGCAGACCGCCGCCATGCTGACCACCTTCAACGAGGTGGATATGAGCGCGGTGATGGCGTTGCGGAGCCGCCACAAGGAGGGCTTCAAGGAGCGGCACGGCGTCTCGCTGGGGATCGCCTCGTTCTTTGTGAAGGCCGCCGTTGGGGCGCTGAAGCAGTTCCCCCGGCTCAACGCCGAGATCGACGGCGATGAGATCGTGTACAAGCACTACTATGATATCGGCGTGGCGATTGGCGACCCTGAAGGGCTGGTCGTGCCGGTAATCCGCGATGCGGACAAGCTGACCTTTGCCGAGATCGAGCAGGCCATCCGCCGCTTTGTGCAGCAGTCGCAGGAGGGCACGCTCTCGCTGGCCGATCTACAGGGTGGTACGTTCACGATCACCAATGGCGGGGTGTTTGGATCGCTGCTCAGCACGCCGATCCTCAACCCGCCGCAGGTCGGCATCCTCGGCCTGCACAAGATCGAGGATCGCCCGATTGCGCTGAACGGCGAGGTGGTCATCCGCCCGATGATGTACGTCGCGCTGAGCTACGACCATCGCATCGTCGATGGGCGCGAGGCGGTGCAGTTCCTGGTGAAGATCAAGGAGTTGATTGAGGATCCGGAGGCGCTGCTGCTGGAGGGGTAGGGGCGGCAGGATGGAGAACAAATCCGCCGCGGCTGAACGCGCGGCTCCGGGTAGAACCCCCTCCATGCAAGCCTCCGGCTTGCCCCTCCCTCTTGCAAGGGGGAGGAAAGCGCGCGCAGCGCGCAGGTGGGGAGTACCTTGGTTTTCGGGTTAACCCCGTCGCGGCTGAACGTCGCGGCTCCCTGTGTGATGGTTCGTAGGGGCGGGTCGTGATGCGCGGTGCTCCGCATCGACCGCATTAATGGACCCACCCCTACCATATTTCTCGGCGGGCAGCCCGCAACACATAACACCCCCTCCCTGCGATGCGGGTGAGGGTTTTCTACCAGTACCGCCGTGCGGAGTTCAGCACCAGGCCGATCACCGCAAGCGCGGCGCTGACGACCATGCCGAAGAAGAACGGCGACCCGCTACGCGGCGCGGGTATGGTGGGCTGCACGGGGTACTGCACGGCACCGACCGGCTGCATCCCTCCGCCCGCGCCCGCAGGCAGCGCGCCGGTGCTGGCCCTCTGCTCCTGCGCCAGTCGGCGGCCCCACGTCTCGCCGCTGCGGGCCTCCTCCAGGTCGACCGGCGTGGCGCGCTTCTCTGCCCCCGAGCCGTAGCGCTGCGCGTATACCGCCGTAAACTCCGCGCCGATGAGGACGATCTGGGCGGAGTAGTACACCCACAGCAGGATCAGCACCAGCGACCCGGCTGCGCCAAAGACCGAGGCGGTGCTGCTGCGCGCCAGATAGAAGCCGATAAGCTGCTTGCCGATCACAAACAGCAGCGCCGTGACGATCGCCCCGATCCACACGTCTTTCCATCTGGGCCGGGCATCCGGCACGAACTTGAACATGAGCGCAAACAGGCCGGTGATGAGCACCAGCGAGAGCCCGAAGTTAAGTACGCTGATCAGGAGGTTCATGCCGGGGGCGAGGTCGACGACGAACTCGCTGAGCGCCGAGACAGCCGCACTGACGACCAGCGACACCAGCAGCAGGAAGGCGATGCTGAGCACCATCCCGAAGGACAGCAGCCGGGAGAGGAGCATGCCCATAATGCCCCCGCGCGTCTGCTCCTCGGGCACGTCCCAGACCTGGTTCAGCGCTGCCTGTAGCTGTGTGAATGCGCCGGTCGCACCAAGAATCAGCGTCACGACACCGATAATCGTTGCCACGATGCCGCGGCCCGGGCTGCTGGCGTTCTGGATCATCGTTTGCACCATGCCCGCCGCGTCCTCGCCGACAAGCCCAGCGATCTCGTCGAGAAGCTGGCCGCGTGCCGCTTCCTCACCCCAGACAAAGCCCGCAATGGCAATGGCGATGATCAGCATCGGCGCTAATGAAAAGACGGTGTAATACGCGAGCGCCGCTGCCAGCCGGGAGATTTTGTCTTCGCTGTACTGCTTGATCGTTTCCTTAAAGAGCGGGAATAGGTCTTTGAGCTTAAATTTCATTGACTCCCCTCCAACCACTCATCCCCTGCATCTGTTTCATTAGCCCTGCAGCAGCGACTGCCCTCCATCGATCCAGATCGGCGTGCCGGTGATGTGGCTGGAGGCGTCCGACGCCAGGAACAGCACAAGCTCGGCGACCTGCTCGGAGGTGCCCGGCTGCCCGTCCGTCAGCGGGATCTTGCCCTCCGGATACTCGACCGGCTCCCGCGCGTGCTCGATGTTTTCCGTCTCGGTGCTTTCCTCAATCTCCGTCTCGATCGCGCCGGGGCAGATCACGTTGACGCGTATCCGGTCCTTCGCCAGTTCCAGCGCGGTCATCTTGGCGAAGGCCACCTGTGCCGCCTTGGAGCAGGCGTAAGCTGTCGCGCCGCTGTTGCTGAACATGCGTGTGCCGTTCACCGAGGAGGTAATGATCACCGAGCCGCCCTGCCGTCTGAGCAGGGGAAGCGCATAGCGCACCGTGAGGAACGTGCCCTTGAGGTTTACGTCGAGCGTCTTGTCCCAGTCGTCGGGGGTGAGGTCGTCGAGCGGGGCCCACTTGCCGTTGATTCCCGCGTTGGCAAACACGATATCCAGCCTGCCCCACGTCTCGTCAATCTGCTGAATGGCCTGCTGCATGTCGTCCGGCTGGGAGACGTCTGCTTCGAGGACGAGCGCCGCGCCGCCGTCTGCCTCGATCTCGTCCGCGGCTGACTCCAGTTCGTCGTGCGTGCGGCTGAGCAGGCCGACCTTCGCCCCGTGCTTGGCGAGCAGCACCGCCGCCGCCCTGCCGATCCCTGACCCCGCGCCGGTCACCAGCGCGACTCTGCCTTCCAGGTGCATATGCTTATCCTCTACCCTGTGGTCCCCTCCGCCCGCGCCGAGTCGGCGAGCAGCGTCCATTGTTACAGTAGCATTGGTCGCCTAAAAAAGTCCCAAAGCGTGAATAAACAAATCCTAAATGGGTGATGGGGCGGGATTTGTCAGGGACCGCCGCGAATGAACTTCGCGACTCCCTGTGTGATGGTTTGTAGGGGCGGGTCTAATGATGCGGTCGATGCGGAGCATCGCGCGCATCACACCCGCCCCTACCATGATTTTCGGTAGACCGGACCACAGCGCGTAACACCCCCTCCCTGCGATACTGGGAGGGGGTTGGGGGTGGGGCTTACCCTTGGCATTTTTAAGACGCGGGCTGATAGGATAGAAGGTAGCCGGTGTCTACCGGCCTTTGGCCTGCAGTGTGGGTGCAGGAAGGAGACGCGCGAGGTGATGCCCGATTTGCAGCCTGCTGGAGGCGTCCTCCGGCTGGCTGCCGGGTAGAGAGCAGGGACATAATGGTTGATAGTGACGACTTCTACCCCGACGACGACCCGATAGACGAGCGGGAGGCAGCAGCGCGCCGCATCGACCGCATCCGGCGCGGCGATACCGGGCCGGGCCGCCCGGTGCGTCGCACGCCCGACCCTCCCGACTATGACACCGAGCTTCCGCCGTCGCGCGTGGTGTATACCGAGGAGATTGCGGAACCGGGGCCCGAGTTCGGTGGGCTGTGGGTTGCCGCGCTGCTGATCGGCGGGCTGCTGGTTGTCAGCCTGATCATCGTCGGCCTGGTGCTGGTGTTTGGCGGTTCGCCGTTTGGTGGGGCGGTCGCCCCGCCCGCGCCAACGCCCGCCCCGCCGACCGAGACGGTCGCGCCCACCATCACCCTCACCCCTGAGCCGACGCTCTCGCCAACGCCCGCCGCAACCGCGACGGTGGAAGTGCCCTTCCTGCCGCTGCCGCCGCTGACCTGCGCCTACGACTCGAACCTCGATTGCCTTGTGTACTGCAACGACCCGGCCAACATCGCGGAGTGCGAGGCAGCGGAGGACTTCGTTACCGAGCAGGGCGCAGACTTTAACTACTGGATTAGCTGCGTGTCGGAGGGTATCTCCAGCCCGCAGGCCTGTATGGAAGAAGCGTGGCTGGCTCTCCAGCCGTAAGCACGCCGGGCCGAGAAGGAGGCGCACATGCCGTGGAAAGCATCCGGGGCGACCGATCTGCCCCTCGCTGACTCCGATCGCGAGTGGGATGGTGACGCTGCGACAGAGTCAATGTTCGAGTGGGCAAGGAAGGGCGACGAGTTTAAGCCGCACAGGGTGCGGCTCGGGCATTTTGCGTATAACACGGATGATACCGAGCGCGAGTCGAGCTATAAGCTCCCGTTCGCGCATGTCATCAACGGCGAGCTAAAAGCCGTGCCGCGCGGCATCCACGCCGTTGCCGCAGTGCTTGAAGGTGCGCGCGGCGGCGTGGATCTGCCCGACGACGTGATTCGGGACATCCGCAAGAGAGTTGAAGCGTATTACGAGCGCATGGGCGAGGACGTGCCCTGGTAAGCCGCCTCAGTCGAGCTTGAGCGGCTCCCAGAAGCCATCTGCCCAGCGCACAATCGCGATGGCGTTGCCGTTGCGGCGTGCCGGGCGGAGCTTGTCGGCCATCACTAGGCCGCTCGTCACCATCTGCCCGTCCACGCTCTGCACGCCGCGCACGCCTGCCTCAAGCAGCGCCGAGACCGGCTGCAGGCCGCTAAGCTCGCGGGAGCGCCCGACGATCACGTAGCGACCGTCGTTGCCGCTGGCGGCCAGGCCAACCGCCGCCAGCGCGCCGATGACGCCATCCCGGGTGCCGCCGAGCCCCATCAGCCGGATGCCTGTTGCCTGCGCCAGTTCCCACGCCTCGCTCTGCTGGATAAGCTCACGCTTGGCCCGCCAGCCAAACTCGACCACCGCGGGCGGAACGTCATCGACGACGCACAGGCCGGGGTCGCTGCCCTCGATGAAGTTTGCCATCATCACCTCACGGACGCGCCCGGCGATCTCGTCGATGCTGACATCTTCCGGCGCCTCGACGTGAATTGTGGCGGAGCTGTTCTTGGAGGTGCAGGGCACGCGGGGGTCTTTCAGCAGTTGGTGCCGGGTTACACCGACCACATGCACCATGCTGGCAAGCTCTCCGGCGATGATGCGGGCCAGGTGGCCCGTACCGCGTGTGTTCAGGATGTCGGTGTCGTCAAGCCCAATGTAGATCATGTTGATATCTCTCAGGAAGTCAGGTACAATTGGTTATGGGCATATGCTCAAAACGAGGTGCTAACGTTTCGTTCACCGAGAGCGAGTTTGAAGGAGAAACTGATGGCCAAGATCTTTGTTCGGGAGCGCCGCCACGTTGGTGAAGGTGCGGGGCGTCCACGGTTTACGGTTGTTGCCGTACACGGTACCGATCTTCGCATGACCAAGACTCGCGTACGCCGGGACGAACTCGAAAAGCTCGCCGGTGAGGTCGGTGCGGAGATAGTATATCTTCCCCGTGGCGAGTTTGACGAAAACTGGGAAGGCGGCGAGCGGCGGCGCGGCTCCGGCGGTAGGCGCCGGCGGCGCGGCGGCTCGGGTGACGCCGGGTAAGCTGCCCGATGCCCCGTCCACGTAAGCGGCGTCGCGTCCGATACCGGCCCCGCGCGACGGTCTACAAGCCCGCCGGGGTCTCGCTGGAGAAGCTGCGGCGCGTCGAGCTTCTAACCGAGGAGCTTGAGGCGCTGCGCCTGGCGGACCTGGAAGGGCTCACGCAGGAGGATGCTGCCGCGCGGATGGGCATCTCGCGCTCGACGTTTCAGCGCGTGCTGGCCCGCGCGCGGCGGCAGGTTGCGCTGGCGCTCGTGCAGGGCCAGGCGCTTGAGATCGTAGGCGGGACGTTTGTTCTCGAAGACCCGGAACACGGGTGAAGGCGATCTGCCGACGCCACGCACCTTCAGCAGAAGGGCGTTGCGTGGGGATGAAATAAAATCGCCGCGACGTTCAGTCGCGGCTTCCTATCGAGAATCTGTAGGGGGCGGGTCTATTGATGCGGTCGATGCAGAGCATCGCGCATTACGACCCGCCCTACCGCTTTAATTGGCGAGCGGGCCTGTGAAAACACGCCGCGAATAAACTTCGCGGCTGCCTGTGTGATGGCCCTACTCCTCCCGTCTGCGGCGATAGATGCGCGTCCCGACATTCTCACCAGCGACGGCCCGGGTAAGGTTGCCCTTCTCGCGCCCGTTGACGATCAGCACCTCTTCCACGCTGCGGGCGTTGGAGAGCGTCTCCAGCATCGCCCGCTCCACGGCCAGATCGTCCAGATCGCGGGCGATCAGCTCGTTCACCTCGATCTCCTCGATGAACTCGGCGGTGGGATCCTTCTTCGGGTCGGCGGTGAACAGCCCCTTCTCGTCCTTCACGAGGATGCAACGCGAGGCGCCCATCACTTCTGCCGTCAGCAGCGTGCCCACGTCGGTGCGGTTGGGTGGGATGCGCCCCACCGCCGGCGGCTTCTCCCACAGGCTGTAAGGCGGCATGGCGTGCATCACCGGGATGGCCCCCAGCGACATGTACGCCGACAGCTTGACGAGGTCATCGTTGCCGATCTTCAGCCCGCCATAGGGCGCCAGCAGCGTCGAGATCATCAGCGCGTTCTGCTCGCTGATGCTGGACCCGAGCTTCGCCAGGATGCCGGTCGGCATGCCGAGATCAATCGCGATGGCATATGCATGGCGGCTGCGGGTGCCGCCGCCCGTCATGATTAACAGCGGGTACTCGCGGCGCAGGGCGACGATCTCGTCAAGCAGTGGCAGGACGACCTCGCGCCCCCGGTCGATGATGCTTTGCCCGCCCAGCTTGATCACCGTCAGGTCAGGCATCGGGCGGAAGATGTGGCCGACCTCCGTTTGCTCCAGCAGGGAACGGTCCATGAGGGATTCGGCCATGAGAGGTGTCTCGATGTGCAGTCGCCCTGATTCGTCGCGTTTCAGACCCATGTAGTACAACTCCTTCTGACTGTCATAACATCACAACCCATTGTACCCCGCGAGTATGATAAACGGCACAGGCGTCCCTTAGTAGAATTCCCAACGCGCGCCGCGCGTTTTTGTGTTATTGTAGTACTCGAATACCATACCAGCGTTTGGCCCCGCCCACCGCCCACCCGGCAGTGGGCTGTATCCTCACAGACCAGAGGCCCGATGAGTCAACTCGCCACACCCTTTCACATCCTGCTTATCGAAGCCGACCCCACCGATGCCCGGTTTTTCTCCAACCTGCTGACGCAGGTGAAAGGCTTCCGCTTTGAAGTAGATGTTGCGGACAGCCTCACCGCTGCCAGCATTCGTCTTGCGCAGGACGAGATCGACGGCGTGCTGCTCGACCCAGATCTGCCGGATGCTGCCCCGCAGCAGGCCATCACCAGGGTACTTGAAGAAGCTACCGGCGTGCCTGTCGTCGTGCTCGTCAACCCGGAGATGCACGAACTGGGCGTGTGGGCGATAGTGGAAGGCGCGCGCGACTACCTCATCAAGGGTGAGGACGATGCACAGACGGTTGCCCGCTCGCTGCGCTATGCTATCCAGCGGCAGTGCGCGGAGCGCGCGCTGGAGGCCAGCGCCACCCGCTATCGCAAACTCGTCGAGATGTCGCTCGATGCGGTGATTCTCACCGGGCCGGACATGCGCATCCTCTTCGCCAACCAGCGGGCCATCGACATGTACGGCTTTGACGATCTCTCCCAGATGATCGGCCTGCCGGTGG
>DGDY01000233.1:11470-13480 GCA_002385675.1 Anaerolineales bacterium UBA3940
CGGGATGGCGAGTGCTTCCCCGGCGAGTTGAGTATCAGCGTGCTGAGGGATGGCGATGGCGAGCTGCAGGGGACGATTGGCATCGTGCGCGATGTGACTGAGCGCAAGCGCGCCGAAGCAGCCGAACGCCAGCAGCGGGTATTCGCCGAGGCGCTGTACAACGCTGCGGCGGCGCTCAACTCAACCCTCGACCTTGACCAGGTGCTCGACCGCATTCTGGAGAATGTCGAGCCGGTGGTGCCGCATGACGGCGCGAACATCATGCTGCTTGAAGATGGTGTGGTGCGTGTCAAGCGCTGCCGGGGTTACTACGACCAGCATGACTTTGTGGATCACCTGCTCGCCCTGGAAGGCCAGCTCAGCGAGTTCTACTACCTGCAGGAGATGGCCCGGACGCGCCGCCCGGTGGTTGTCTCTGACGTGCCAGGAAGCCCCCACTGGGCCACCAACCAGCCAAAGAACTGGATGCGCTCATACGTCGGGGCGCCGATCACCCGTGAAGGTGAGTTGATGGGCTTTATTAATGCCGACAGCGCGAAGCCCGACGCATTTACGCCGGAGCACGGGGAGCGCCTGCGGGTGTTCGCCGAGCAGATCGCCGTGGCGATCCATAATGCGCAGCTCTACGCCTCGGAAAGGGCGCGGCGTGAGGTGGCGGAGAAGCTGTATCGTGCCTCGGCGGCGCTTGGCGCGTCGCTGGAGCGCGATCAGGTATTCTCGCTGATCCTGGAGCAGCTTGGCCAGGTGCTCCGGTACGACGTGGCGGCCATCGAGCAGGAGCAAGACGACGAACTGGTCGTGCAGGCAGTGCGAGGCGTACCCGAGGTCATGCATCTGAGCGGGCTCACATGGGATACCCTCGACCTGCTCCCACATGGGCGCGTCGGCAGGCAGCAGTCGGTGTTTGCCGTATCCAATGCCGGGCAGAGCTACCCGTTCTATGCCCAGCGCTTTCGCGACCTCACCGGTCTGTCGGTCGGCTCGTGGCTGGGGGTGCCGCTGATTTCCCGCGACCAGACAATCGGCCTGCTCGCCATAGCCCGGCTTGCTGTAGACCCCTTCACGCCGGAGGAGATCGAACTGGCGACGGCCTTCAGCAGCCACGCGGCGAGTGCGCTTCAGAACGCCCGCCTCTACGCCGAGCTTGAGAACTACAGCTCCATCCTGGCGCAGGCCATCCGCGAGGCGACCAGCGAGTTGCGGCAGACGCTGGAGCAGCGCGAGGTCATCCTGCACAACAGCCCCGACTCGGTCCTGCTCCTGGAGGCGGATGGCTCCATCGAGCTGGTGAACCGCACCTTCCAGCAGGTCTTTGAGATGAAGCTGGAGGACGTGTACGGCATGCAGCCGATCGGGCTGATCGACGAGGCGAGCGCCGCGAGCTTCCAGCAGGCGCTGCAAGCGGTAATCGCGGAGCAGACCCCGCGCCGCATCGAGGCGATTGCGCGGACTCGCTCGGGGCGGCGTTTCGACGCAGACATTGCGCTCGCGCCGGTGGTGGAGAACCATACGCTATACGGCATCGTGTGCAGCCTGCGGGATATAAGCACCCTGAAGGACATCGAGCGCATGAAGGATGCGCTCGTCTCGACTGCCGCGCATGAACTGCGCACGCCGCTCACGACGATCCAGGGCTTCAGCGAACTTCTGCTCTCCCGCGAGCTAAGCCCGGAGCGGCAGGCGCGCTATCTGCGCTTCATCAACGAGCAGTCTCTCCAGCTTGCCAGTATCATCGATAACTTGCTCGACCTCTCCCGGCTCGAAGCGGGCTACGGGTTCCAGATAGCGCCCGAGCCGGTGGACATCGGCAAGCTGGTCGTCGAGGCGGCGCTGCCGTTCGTGGAGACATCGCCCCTGCACACCTTCGACATGGTCGATCTCAGCCACCTGCCGCCTGTGTTTGCCGACCCTGCCCGGCTGTCGCAGGTGGTGAGGAACCTCGTATGCAACGCTGTAAAGTATTCTCCGGAAGGCGGTGTGGTGCGCATCCGCTGTCTCTTATACACATCT
>DGDY01000262.1:0-827 GCA_002385675.1 Anaerolineales bacterium UBA3940
AGCTGACGGACGACGTGCTCGCCCGGATCGATAAGATCTTCAGCCCGGCAGAACAGGCCGTCGGCTAGCTAGAGGAGCGCGCGTTGCCAACCATCCGCGTCAACGGAACCGACATGCACTATACCGAGCGCGGCGACGGGCCGACCGTCGTCGCGCTCCATGCGGCGACAGTCAGCAGCAAGCAGCTTGGCTGGCTCTCCAGCGCCGTGGTGCATGAGGGCTTCAACGTCGTCACGCCGGACCTGCGCGGCCACGGCGAGACGCCCAACCCCGCCCCCGACATGCACCTGCCGCGCCTCGTCGAAGACATCCTTGAGTTCATCTACCTGCTGGGGCGGACGCCCGTACACGCGCTCGGCTACAGCCTCGGCGGGGCGGTCGCGCTCTATGCCGCCCAGCAGCGCCCCGACGTGTTCCGCTCGCTGGTGCTGCTGGGGACGAACTACCGCGCGCCCTCGGAGCAGCGCTTGCGGCAGATCATCGGCCCGCCGGAGGCCCGCGAGGGCATGGTGCAGGAGGTGTTCGATACGGAGACGGGCTGCATCGTCGGCTGGGAGAAGCCGCTCGATGCGTTCAGGACCATCGTCGCGCCGACACTGATCATCACCGGCGACCGGGACGAGTTCAACGACCCGCAGGACAACCTCGACCTGTACAAGAAACTGCCCAACGCGGAACTGCTCGTCGTGCCGCGCACCGATCACCTGGGCTTGGTACGTCACCCGATGGTGTTCCGCGCGGTCGGCGACTTCTACGGGCACGTGCCGCGGTGAGCACGCCTTTCGGCAGCCCGTTGAAACCGAACTCCCACCATGCAAGCTTCCGCT
>DGDY01000262.1:1037-11960 GCA_002385675.1 Anaerolineales bacterium UBA3940
GCAGCCAACTGCACACTGAGCGGTGACTTCGTCACTGCGAGGTTGGGTGGGGGCCAGCGGCAGCCTACGACTATGGTTTGCCGCAGGGTGAAGGGGCGGCTGATTGAAACATCTCTCAGAGAGGGGGACGGGCATGAAGCTACTCATTCTCGGCGGCACGCAGTTCGTCGGGCGGCACATCGTGGAAGCGGCGCTCGCCGCCGGGCATGAGGTGTCACTCTTTCACCGGGGGCAGACCAACCCCGACCTCTTCCCGGAGGCCGAGCACCTCTACGGCGACCGCGAAGCCGACCTGTCCCCTCTCGCCGACCGCCGCTGGGACGCGGTGATCGACACGAGCGGCTACACGCCCGGCCCGGTGCGCCGCTCGGCGGAGGCGCTGAAAGGGCGGGTGGGGCAGTATGTCTTTATCTCGACCGTGTCCGTCTATGACGACCCGCCGTCCGGCGCGGATGAGTCCGCCCCGCTTCAGCGCATCGACCCTGCCGAGGCGAGCACCAGCGACTCGTACGGCGGGCTCAAGGTGCTGTGCGAGGAGGTCGTGCAGGATATCTATCCACGGGATCATCTCATCATCCGCCCCGGCATCGTTGCCGGGCCGCACGACCCGACGGATCGCTTCACGTACTGGGTGCGGCGCATCCACCAGAGCGGCGAAGTGCTCGCCCCGGAGCGGCGCGATCAGCCCGTGCAGGTGATTGACGCGCGCGACCTCGCCGCGTGGCTCGTCCGCCTCATCGAGCGCGGGGAGACGGGCGTCTTCAACGCGACCGGCCCGGCAGAGCCGCTCACGCTCGAAGAGATGCTCACGGCGATCAAGCGGGGGCTGCGCACCGAGGCAACCCTCACCTGGGTAGATGCCGAGTTTCTAACCCGCCACGGCGTGAGCATGGGCGAGCTGCCGTTCTGGACGCTCGGCCAGGTGTGGGGCGCGTTCCAGATCGACAGCAGCCGGGCGCAGGCGCATGGCCTGACGTACCGCCCGCTCGCGGAAACCGCCCGCGATACGCTCGCCTGGGTGCTTGAGCGCCCGCCAACCCACAAGTGGCGGGCGGGCCTGCGCGACGATCAGCACGCCGAACTGCTCTCGCTGTGGCACGCGCGGGGGTAGGGTTGCCTAAAGCCCAGCCCTATGTCTGTCAACTTAATGGTGGCCAATTGTAGGCGTCCGTGAAGGGAATGCCGTCGCTGGTGGGCTGGCGATACGACGCTTTTGCCGAGCTGGTTGCGATTGGCTAACGTCGAACCTCCTCCTGTCCCGCAGCCTGCGGTCCTGCCTCCCCCTTGCAAGGGGGAGGTTGGGTGGGGGGTCCAGCAGCAGCCGACACACACGGATCCTCGCACGGCGAAGGGGCTGAGCTCATCACTGTACCTTTACAAAACCGTCGTGTCCCCATCACCGGTAGGGGGAGCCGCGAATAAACTTCGCGGCTCCCCGCTCGTAGCGAGCGGCGTCGAAGGGGGTGCGAGGTCAGCCGCAACACCCCTGTCAGCACTTCTCGCTCGCTTAACTTGACAGCTATGAGGCCCGCCTACAACTCCCGCGCGTACACCCGGTGCCGCTTGTAGAAGTTCAGCGGCACCAGCGACTCCAGGTCCGACAGCATGGGGACGTTCGTTTCCTGCACCTGCACGAGGTCCGCGTACTGGAAGCGCGAGTCGATCAGCGTCTTTGCCATCTCATCGTAGAGCACGGCGTTGGCCCCGGTGCCCTGATATTGCGGCAGGATCGCGTTGCCGTTGATGTTGAGCCACTTGGTGCGCCGTTTCTCCCAGAGCAGCCACGCCCAGCCGACCGGCCAGATGCGCCCCTTCGCACGCTGGATTCCCGCTGAAATGTCGGGGAAGGCAAACTGGAAGCCGATGATCGTGTCGTCCTTGAAGATCAGCTTCATGAGCGGCGGGTCGGCGATGGCAAGCATCCGGTCGATCACCGCCTTCATGTCGTCATCAGAGATCGGCGTGTAGGCCCACACCGGGGCGAAGGCGCTGTTGTAGGCCTTCTGGATTTGATCGGCGTAGGCGAGCAGTTCGGCCTTTGTGCGGAAGGTCGGCACGTGGAAGCCGCGCCGCTCGCGGATTTTTTCGGCAATACGGCGCACCCGCTCCGGGTAGACGACGTCCTTGCGATCCACAAACAGCGAGAGGTAGTCGATCACCTTCTCCATCCGCCCGACTTCCTCCCACTGCCGCACGTAGTACGGCGGGTTGTAGGGGATGCCCATCGCAGGGCGGTGCTCGAAGCCGTCCACGAGCAGGCCGTGCCCCTCGGCGGTCAGGAAGCCCTTCGGCCCGAGCAGGCGCGTCAGGCCGCGCTCGCGTGCCCAGTTCTCTGCCGCTTCGAACAGCATCCGCGCCACGCGGTCGTCGTCGATGGCCTCGTACAGGTACAGCAGGGCGTCTGCCGTGCCGCGATACTCGTTGTGCGGGCGGTGGTCCATCACCGCGACGCGCCCGACCGGCTTGCCGGTCTCATCGCGCACGAGGAAGAAAGCCGCCGTCGAATGCTTGTAGAAGACGTAGTCCGGCGAGAAGCGTGCCCGCTCGCCCGGCATCAGCGGGGGGACCCACTGCGGGATCCCCCGGTAAATGTCAAACGGCAGGTTGAGGAAGGCGTTGATGTCTTTCTTGTTCGTGATCTCTACACGCTGAAGCTGCATGGCATTCTCTAATGGCTATATCGCTAGGGGAGTTCAATTCCGGGGATCCAAACCTCAGTGCCGGTCTTGTCGACGATGCGGCGGGCCAGCTTCTTCACCTGCTCCAGTTCGAAGCGGCTCCGGTCGTTGGCGGGCCGGCCCAGCACCACGAGCGTGATGCCCTCTTCTGTGACTGTCTTGATCAACTCTTCGATGAAGTTCCCGTGCCTGACGATGGCGGTCGCCTGCTTGCCCTGCTGCTCGGCCCGTTCGACGGCCATCGCCAGCAGGAACTCGCCCATCTTGTCGATCTCCTCCTCGACGATGTCGGACCGCAGCGCGTATGCTGCGTGCACCAGAAATTCAATATCCACGACGTAAAAGAAGATCAGTTCGTCGTTCTGGTCTATGGCCCGGCGTATGGCTGCCTCCTGGGTTTCGATGGCGGCCTCGCCGCCCCGCGTGGCGCATAGTATCTTGCCCATTCCGAGGTTTGCTCCTCTTTTAGAAGAAGTGAATGAACAGCCAGATCGTGCCCAGCGTCGTCGTGACGAGCACAGAAGGCAGCCCAATCGCCAGGAAACGCTTGAACGTGATCGGGTAGCCCGCGCGGTCCGAGATGCCCGCCGTCACCAGGTTGGCCGATGCGCCGATCAGCGTGGTATTGCCGCCCATCGCCGCGCCGACCGCCAGCGCGTAGAACAGCATGTTGTTGCCCGCGCCGGGGATGATCGCGCTCAGGTGGGCCACGACGGGCAGCATCGCCGCCGTGAACGGCACGTTGTCCACGATGCCGGAGATGATCGCGGCCAGCCACACCACGGCCAGCATTGCCAGCGGCAGATTCCCGGCGACAAGCCGCCCGATAGCGCCCGCCGTCAGCGAGATCAGCCCGACCTCCTCCACCGCGCCGATCACGATGAACAGGCCGATGAAGAATATCAGCGTGGTCCAGTCTACCACACCCATCATCTGCTCGATATCCGGGTGTACCCACAGCAGCATCACCACCGCGCCGATAATCGCCGCGATGGCGGGCGGCAGGTGAAGCGGCTCCCCGAAGATGAACAGCAGCAGCAGGCCGCCAAAGACGATACCGGCTTTCTTCAGCTTATCTATATCCTGAATTTCTGCATTATGCTTCAGGCGTGCCAGCAGCGCGGGGGACAGCCCGGCGCTGTGCTGCATGTACTGCTTCCGGTAGCGCAGCAGTGTATAGCCGAACAGCCCCAGCAGTGCGAGCACCACGCCCGGCGTCAGGTGGACGAGGAAGTCGTTGAAGCTGAACCCGGCATACGAGCCGATCAGGATGTTGGTCGGCTCGCCGACCAGCGTCGCCAGCCCGCCGACGTTCGAGGCGAGCACCTGCGGGATCAGCAGCGCCAGCGGGTTGATGCCGACCGCCAGCGCGATCTGCAGGGAGATCGGCGCCATGAGCAACATCGTCGTGACGTTGTCGAGCATCGCAGACGTGATCGCGGTGACACTCATCAGGATGAGGCTGAGCAGCCACACGTGCCCGCGTGAGAGCCGGTACGCCTGGTACGCCAGCCACTGGAAGATGCCGGTCTCCTCGATCACGCCGATGACGATCATCATGCCCATCAGCAGGAAGATCACGTCGAAGTCGACGAACTCCAGCGCGTGCTCGAAGTCGAACACGTAGAGATTGTCGTTGATGCCGCCCCCGACGAGGCTGACCGTGAAGATGATCGCCACGGCCAGCAGCGCCGCCAGCGTCTTGTGCAGGCGCTCGGTCGCGATGAGCACCAGCATCAGCACGAAGGTCGCCGTCGTCGCCCAGAAGCTGATCCCCAGCCGCCGCGCGAGCACGATGTCATCGAGCACCAGCGTGCCCTCGGCCTGTAGCTCGGCCATGTCGGGGCGCTCCAGCTTAATGTGCTGGCCCGCGAAGTGCAGCCGGTTGACCTCCAGATACAGGTTGTGCGGCTCCACGCTGTCTGGAAGCAGCAGCAGGAAGCTCCCGTCCGGCTGTGTCTCGGTTTCGTCGGTCGGCTCTGCACCCTCTTCAAGCGTCAGTCTGACGGTGGCCTCCGATACCGGCGTCCCCTGCTCGTCGACCACCCGGCCTGCGATGGCGTGGTGGCTGTCGTTTTCGCCTTCCTGAGCGTGGGCGGGGGGCGCCGCATCGAAGCGGGCGATGGTCCACATCGCAATAATAGCCAGCAGGCACAGCCAGGGGATCAGTCGCTTAATCCCTCTGCGCGTGGCAGAAGCCTGAACTTTCGTATGGTCCATAGATGACCTTTCTATGGCGCAAAGCAACGGGACGAGCGAGGCAGAGGAGTGCGTGGTGAAGACAACACGTCGCGGTGCCTGCGGCGAGCGATTTTATCTCCCCTGCGGGGTGCATGACAAGCCAGCGTGCGCCGGTTCGCTGGCCCTAATCAGGCTCGACAGTAATGGTGAGCCGCTTGCTGACCGTCATGTTGCCCGCCGTGTCATACGCGCGGAGTTCGATGAAGTGCCTGCCGGGATTGGTGATCATCCAGCGCTCGTTGAACGGCGCGACCGTGCTCGTGGCAACCAACTCTCCGTCGACGTAGAACTCGACGCGGTCCATTGAGATGTTGTCCACGACGTTCGGCTGGATGACCACATATTCGTCTGCGGGCGTGAAAGTTGCACCATCCTGCGGGGACAGTATATCCACCGTGGGCGGGGCGTTGTCCACCGTTACCGGGATGACGAATTCCTCGATGGAGTTGTTGCCGCGCACCACCGTCAGGCGCAGGCTGTACAGCCCGTTAAGCTGGCGTGCATCCCACACGCCAAGCTCCCCGTTGCTGACGGGTGAGGTGCGTGTCGTGCCGATCTGTGTCCACGCGGTCGGGTTGATGCCCTCGCCGTAGTCCAGACGATAGCTGGCGAAGTTGGCGTCGCGCGCGTTGCCCCGGATTGTAACCGCGCCGCGTACCGTGCTGAAGGGCTGCGGCTCGATGATCGCCACGTCGCCCGCGCTGGTCGGCGCGGCGATGCTGTCGTACTGGTCAGGCGGCTGCGGGATCCCTGCCTCGCGCACCCAGTCTGCCGCTTCAGGCGGCAGCACCATGAACACTTTTTCCTCGACAAGCTCGGGCGGCGTGTAGACCGTCGCCAGCAGCCCCGTCTCGCGGTTGATGCGGAAGAGTTGATAGACGTTGTCGGGCTGGGTAGGCTCGGTGCCGCGCTTGAAGATCTCGCGCCGCGTCGGGCAGTGCTCGGTCGGCAGCAGGCCGGATGTCTCGCACACGACCATCTCGACCACGTCGTCGGGGCGGGCCCACGTCTGCACCGGCTTGCTTTCATGCGCGATTTCCATCACGGCTTTCCACAGCGGGGCTGCGCCGTCGATGGCGGGCAGGTCGATCATCGGGCTGTTGTCCGTGTTGCCGACCCACACCCCGACGGCGATCTGTGGGGTGTAGCCGACGGCGAGCGTGTCGCGGTAGTCGTTGGTTGTGCCCGTCTTGACGGCAGCCGGGCGGCTGAGCTGGAGCGCGCTGTTCGGCCCGACGCTCGGCAGGCGCGCCTCCTCGTCGGAGAGAATGTCGTTCATGAGGTACGCCAGCGCCGGTTCGACAACCGGATTCTGCCCGAAGGTTGCGCCCTTGCCGTACTCCCACAGAATCTCGCCGTCGTGCGTCTCGACGCGCAGGATGAACGTCGGGTCGAGCGTGCGGAAGCCGGGCCGTCGCTGGTCCTGCGGCACGGGCGTGCCCGCCATCGTGCCGTTGTTGGCGAGCACGCTGTAGGCGTAGGTGAGGTCGAACAGCGTCGTCTCACCGCCGCCAAGTGCCAGGGCCAGGCCGTAGTGATCAAGCCCCCGGTCGAGCGTGTTGATGCCCATCGCGTGCGCGGTGCGGATCGTGTTGTCGATGCCAACCCACTCCTGTACCTGCACGGCTGAGACATTGTAGGAGTTGGCAAGCGCGCTGCGGATGCTCTGCGGCCCGTGGTACTGGCGGTCGATGTTCTCTGGTACGTAGGGCTGGTTGCTGCCCACGTCGAACGCGGTGCGCACGTCGAGCGTCATGGTAGCGGGCGTGTAGCCCTGCATGAACGCCGTCAGGAAGGTGAAGGGCTTGAAGGCCGAGCCGGGCTGCCGCTCCGCCATAGCGACGTTAAAACTGCCGTCGATGCTTTCGTCGTAGTAGTCCAGGCTGCCCAGCATGGAGAGCACCTCGCCCGTCTGCGCGTTCAGCACGACGACGGCGGCGTTGGTGACGTGGTGATCCTTCCCGGCACGCGACTCGGGGAGCGGGTGCAGGTAGGCCGCGGCGGTGCATTCCCCGCCGTCAGAGGTGGGCAGCACGGTGTCAAGCGGCTGGCCGCTCAGCCGTGCGACGTGCGAGCGGGCCGCGCATTCGACCTGCTGGTACAGGTCGTAGTCGAGCGTGGTATACACCACCAGCCCGCCCCGGTATACAAGCTCCTCGCCGACGATCTCCTCAAGCTGCTTGCGGGCCTCGACGGAGAAGTGCGGCGCGAGCAGGTCGAAGCGCTGCTCCGCCACCTGGATGTCAAGCTCCGCCGCGTAGGCAATGTCCGCCTCCTCCCGCGTGATCATCCCCTGCTCGACCATGCTGTCGAGCACCGCCTTCTGCCGGATTTTCGCCAGCTCGTAGTTGTCGATGGGGTTAAGCGCCGGGGATTGAGGGATGGCGGCCAGCATGGCCGACTCGGCAAGCGTTAGCTCACGCGCGGGCTTGTCGAAGTAGACGCGCGCCGCCGCCTCGACGCCGTAGGCCAGGTTCCCGTAGAAGTTCGTGTTGAGGTACCACTCAAGGATCTGGTCCTTGCTGTAGGTGTTGCTGATGCGGATGGCGAGGATCAGTTCCTTGAGCTTGCGCTCGTAGCTGAGCGCCGTCCGCTCCTCCGGCTCGATGAGCACGTTTTTGACAAGCTGCTGCGTAATGGACGATCCGCCCTGGATCGAGCCGCCAGTCAGGTTGTTGACCGCCGCCCGCAGGATGCCCTCCAGGTTGTAGCCGGGGTTCTCGTAGAAGGTCCGGTCCTCGATCGCGATGGTCGCGTTGCGCAGGTGGAGGGGGATGTCCTCAAGCTCCGCCCAGGTGCGGTCGCCGCCGAGCGGGTCGATCACCTCATACAGCAAATGCTGGCCGGTGCGGTCGTAGATCTTCGTCGTGCCGAAGTCCTGCTCGACAGCGGCAATCGCGCCCGGCTCGGGAAGCTGCTGGGCGTAATATCCGTAAATGCTGACCATCGTGCCCACGCCCGCGAGCGCGCCGAGCAGGTTCAGACCGATCACGCTCAGCGCAATAACGATGAGCCAGCGGGCGAGCTGGCGTGCGCCGGTACGGTCCCGCTCCCGGCGCTCGCGGCGGCGGTGAATAATCTGGCGAGTGGTGCTCACCCTGTGTGCTCCATGCCAATCTCATGGCGTCCTGGCGGCTTTACGGCGCCCAGTTTACCACTTTGTCACCGCATTGAAAATCACACCGGGGGCCTATAGGATCGAAAACAAGACAACCATCATGCTATTTGGGCCGGCCTTCACAGCATCTTATATCGGACAAACATGTTCCGTAATTGACATTATATACGGGAGTGACGCAATGGATGCGCTCCGGCGCCTGCTGCTTGTTGGAAACGAGGGTGCCCTGTCCGGCTGGCAGGATCGCCTGCTTGCGCGGGGGTTTCACCTGAGCTGCGTGCCGAGCGGCACGGTGGCGCTGCGCGACATCCACACCAACGGCCTGCCTCACCTGCTGATCGTCCGGCTGGAGCTTCCCGATATGAGCGGGCTGGACTTCTGCCGGAGCCTGTGCGAGAAGGCAGACATCCCCATCATCATGCTGGCCCAGCAGGACGCGCCGGGGCTTGCGGTGCGGGCGCTGCGCCACGCGGACGACTTTCTGCGCGAGCCGATCGACCCGGAGGAGCTGATCATGCGCGTGCAGCGCGTCCTCAGCCGGGTGGGCAACTTCAGCTATGCGGGCGCGCGGCCCGTACAAGTCTGCGACTTCCTCGAAGTGGACTTTGTCCGGCGGCGCGTGTTTGTCGATGGGCATGAGCGCCAGTTAACCCCGACGGAAAATGCGCTGCTGCAGGTCCTGGTGAAGCACTGCGGAGAGGTTGTCTCGGTGGAGACGCTGATCGAGCGGCTGTGGCGCAACGGCGTCCACCTGCGCGACCGCAACGCGCTGCGCGTCCACATGCACCGGCTGCGGCAGAAGCTGGAGCGCACGCGGGGCGATGCAGGCGTCATCCGCACCGAGCGCGGCATTGGCTACACGCTGGTGGTGTGTTGAGGCTCCGGATGACACCCCCTCTGCCGCTGCGGAGCAGCGGCATCTCCCCCTGTTAAGGGGCGATCAGGCCATTCGTACATTTCCTGACTGCCCCCTGTTAGGGGGAAGTGGCCTGCCGCAGGCAGGGTCGAAGGGGATAGCGGGCGGCTGGGCCACCCTACCGCACCTTAAAGCCGCCCATTGCCAGGTGATCGCCCAGGCTCTCGCCGCCTGCGCCGGTGACGGGCAGCCGCTCCAGCGAGGGCCAGCTGTAGAGCACCACCCACACCTGATACTCACCGGGCGGCAGGTCCGGCGGCAGGATGAAGCCGTAGTTGTCACGCAATGGCTGGCCGGGCTGCCAGGTGTTCGTCGGCGCGAACCCGCCGACCGGCGCGCGGTCGTGCTGCATGACCGGCAGGCCATCCGGCCCCAGCAGGTGAACCGCGACGGTGTAGCTCTCCCCGACCGGCGCGGCAGCCTCCCACAGCAGCGAGATGCCCAGTTGATCGCCGGGCTGCACCGCGTCAAGGCCGCGCGGCTCGCCGTTGACCGTCACGTCGAAGCCCGCCAGCCGGATCGCCTCGCCAAAGCGGGCTCCTGAGGCGGTCGCCGGGGGCTGGGTGGGGGGCGGGGCCTGGTAGGGCAGAAGCTGCACCAGCCGGGCGTACTGGTTGAAGTCCACGGTGCGGGTCATGTAGTTGTGCTCCGCGAAGTAGCGCTCGACCGGGCGCGGCGCCCAGGGCAGGTCCGGTCCGAGGTCCATCACCAGCCAGATGGGCTGCCCGTTGTAGAACGTCCCCGTCTGGCTGAAGATCACCTGTGCGGCGACTGCGCGTGCTCCGGCAAGCTCCTCGATTGTGCCCTCCGCCACAGCGGGCGGCTGCTCCGGGCTGTAGCGCTCGCCGGGCGCCCAGGGCAGCGAGTACCACGTCGTCCGCCCCTTGTAGTAGTTCATAAAGTGCGGCACGTATGTTGGCGATGAGAGCAGGATGGTATCGCCGGGGGCGGCGTGCTCGGTGAGGTATTCCCTCATCTCGTGGACCACCGGGTCGTTGCCGTGGATGCGCGGGTCGTCATATGCCTGCCGCAGCGCGAAGATCGCCACCGCGAGCGCCAGCAGCGGCGCGCCACCGAGCGCCCCGACAAGCACCTGCCGCCGCGTGACGTTGCTCCGGTGCAGCCAGCCGATCAACCCGCCGGTGAGCACGAGCGCCGCCGCGAGCACCGCCAGCGTGGGCCAGTCCGGGCGCGGGATGAGCCAGCGGATGTCGGTTTCGGCCTGCGGCAGGTAGAGCAGCGCACCGATGGGCTGCGACCAGCGGAAGGTCCACACCGCCGGCCCGCGCCAGGGCGTGTCGGTGATGGCGCGGCTCAGATAATCGTAGTAGTCGAGCAGGTAGACGTACGTGCCGCCGATCTGCACGGCGAGGCCCCACAGCGCCAGCGCGCCGAGCGCCAGCCGGGGGAGCCATGCCCCGCTGTTCAGCATCCGGTCGATCAGCGGCAGCGCGGCGATCATCAGGAAGGGCGTCAGCGGCATCATGTACCGCGCCCCCCAGCCTGTGCCGCCCGACCACTGCTCGCCGCGTACGAGGGCGTACGTCACGACGAAGATCAGCAGCAGCCCCAGCGGCAGCCACGACTCCCGCCAGCGTGCTCGCGGCAGCACGAGCGGCGCGCTGAGCGCAAGCAGCAGCACCGGCGAGGTCCACCAGACCGCCTTGCCGGGGCTGATGAGGTAGCCGCCGACACCCAGCCACATATGAGGCAGGTTGGCGAGCATCGCGCTGAGGCGGTGCGCTATGTCGTAGCGGTACGTCCACGCAAGGAGGTCGGTGCGGAACACGAACAGCGCCACGCCGACGATCAGACCAACGACGACAAGCCAGGCGGCGATCTGCACGATCTGCCTTCCGCGCCGCCCTTCAAGCGCGCCGCCGGGGTAGGCCAGCAGTATCAGCGCGGGCAGCGCGATGATCGCCGCCTCCTTGCTCAGCAGCGCCAGCATCGTCACGACCACGCCCCCG
>DGDY01000199.1 GCA_002385675.1 Anaerolineales bacterium UBA3940
TATAAAACCATATATAACATTAACTTGCTTTGGCCCCCCTCATCCCGACCCGATGCGCGATGCTACGCATCGACCGCATCGGCCCACCCTTCTCCCACGCAGGGGAGAAGGGACCACAGGCGTCTCAACCCCTCTCCCAGGCCACGACAGTGGCCGCCCGGGAGCGGGGGCAGGGGTGAGGGTTGCCGCAGGTCACGCCCGGGATGAGGGCAGCGACCGCCGCGATATGGCCCGGCACAGGCCCCTTACATCCCTTCCACCGCCGGGATGATCTCCTCGCCGAAGACGTGCAGCGGCGTGATCTCGTGCACGGTCGGCATGTTGAAGATCGCGTGCTCGATGCCGAGGTCTGCCAGCTTCCGGCACAGCTCGATCACATCTGCCGCGCTCATCCGCCCCTCGGAGAGATCGACCGTGCCCAGCGTCGTCTTCTCGATGCTGTCATACGAGCGCCCGATCTCTCGGCAGTGCTCGCGCAGCACGTCGAGCTTGCGGCGCACCACGTCCAGCCCGCTCCCGACGAACAAGTTGCAGGCGTCGGCGTACCGGGCGACGAGCCGCAGCGTCTTGCGCTCCCCGGAGCCGCCGATGAGGATTGGCGGGTGCGGCTGGCTGATCGCCTGCGGCACGTTGAGCGTCCGCGTGAGGCGGTAGTGCCGCCCCTCGAAGCCGCTCTCATCGCCGGACCACATCTTCTGTGCGATCTGGAGCGTCTCCTCCAGCCGCTCGAACCGCTCCGCGACCGGCGGGAAGGGCAGGCCGAGCGCCTCCGCCTCACCCTCGAACCACGCCGCGCCGATACCGAAGTACGCGCGCCCGTTCGAGAGCACGTCCAGCGTCGTTACCTGCTTGATCAGCGCGCCGGGGTGCCGGTAGGCCACAGCGGTGACGAGCGCGCCCAGCTTCATCCGCGTGGTCAGCGCGGCGAGGTAGCCCAGCGTCGTGTAGGCCTCCAGCATCGGCTCGTCAATCTGGCCTACGCCCCGGATCTGGAAGAAGTGATCCATCACCCACAGACTGTAAAAGCCCGCCTCGTCGGCGGTGCGGGCGATCTCGGCGAGCGTTCTGTGAATCGCTTCCTGACCGCCCGGCCAGGTAAAGCTCGGCACTTGCAGCCCGATTCGCATGGTGTCAGCCTTTCACTCGAAGTCTATGGCTGTGGCGGCTGCCCGCCCGCGGAGAGCACGAGCACGAGCAGGACGCCGAACAGCGCCAGCCAGAGCATGATCGCCAGCGCAGTAGAGCGCCGCGCCCGGCCTGCTTTGTACAGGCGCGAGGGCCGGACGCCGAGCGCCACAAAGACCACGACACCGGCCAGGGTGATGCTGATCAGGTTGGCGACAAGCAGCAGCAGCGCGCGCAGGGCGATGGCCCATTCGCCTGAGCCTACCATCATGCCTGCCGTGATGACCGGAGGCAGCAGTGCAACAGCAACCGCCACCCCGACGAGCGCCTGCGGGATGCCCCTCGTGAAGGCCAGCGCGCCCGCAGCCCCCGCCGCCAGCGCCAGCGCGATACTGCCCAGGTCCACCCGCGAGTTCTGGAGAATCATGGTCAGGGTCGGCGGGATGTCGAAGAACTGGCCGATCAACGCCGCGGTGCAGAAGCCAACGAGCAGGCCCGCCCCGGTGCGCTGGATGGCGATCCGTCCCAGGTGTGTGTCAGCCAGGGCGTTCGACAGCGACAGCGCCACCAGCGACCCGAGCAGCGGCGAAATCACCATCCCGCCGATGACCACCGTCACATCGTTCAGCGCCATGCCGATGGCGATCACGATGGCCGCCAGCGTCACAAGCAGAATGAAGATCGGCCAGGCGTGGAAGGAGTCGATGACGTCGGTGTAAAGCTCCTCCCGGCTGACGTGCAGGTCCTGCCTGTTCTCCTCATCGTCGTCCGCTTCGGGGTCTGGCAGCAGGCGCGGACGGGGGAGGACGGCCTCCACGTTGACCACGTACAGGCAGAACCCCTCGTCGCTGCTGAACTGCTCTTCGACCGCGTCCATCACATCCTCGGCATCCTCCGCGATGACGAGAATGGTATGGCGCGTCTTTCCGTCTGTCAGCGGCTCATGCCACAGCTTGAGATGTCGGAGCCCGGTTTCGGGCGCAAACAGAGCGCGCACCCGGTCGTCGTTCTCGCTCGATGTTACGACCTCGATGATGCGCAACGCTTGTCTCCTGCCGGGATCTGCTCACCCGGACAGCGCTGGTACACAGGGAAGCATAGCCTACGATGGAACTGCGGGCAGCGTGGCGACAGCCGCCCGCAGCACCACTAAGCTCGGTTCCGCCCTATCAGTTCTTCCACGCGGCGGCGCACGCCGGGGAACTCCGCTTCGAGCCGGTCGATCAGGTCGCCGGTTTCCTCACGCCCGCGCTGGTAGCCCTCGTCGATGGCCTGGGCGATCTGCCGGCGGAGCTTCTTGCCGGACTGCGGCGCAAACAACAGCGCGATCGTCGCGCCGACCATCAGCGCGATCAGCACGGCGACGGTGAGCTGGACCATCTGGCGCTGCTGTGCGATCTGTCTGGCTTCCTCACTGTAGTAGATACGGCGCTCAGGCATTGGTTTTTTCCTCTCCTAAGGTAGATGCGAGGCATGTTACAGAATAAGCCTTAGTGATTGTCATGCACCAGGCGCACCTGGATATCCCCATTATAGACGCGCGCCTCGTACAGCGGCTGGCTGAACGTCGAAGGGCCGTGGACGACGCTCCCATCCCGCAGGTCGAAGACGGAGTCATGCCACGGGCACTGGACGCAGTTGTCGTAGAAGTGGCCCTCGTCGAGCGGGCCGCCTGCGTGGCTGCACACCGCACCGATTGCGAAGATGTCGTTCCCCTTGCGGTACAGCAGCACCGGCTCGCCCGCCACCTCGACACGCCGCGGCTGTAGCGGCTGGAGGTCGGCGTCGGCTATCACGGTCGTCCAGTTTTCCGGCTGGCGGATGCGGCTGTTGTGGTTGATGCCGACCCGCTTGCGGTACACAAGCTCGCCGCCCAGCCACGCCGAAATCATCAGGATGCCGAATGAGATCGATGAGAGTAATACGCCCAGGCCGCGCATACCGCTCTTGCGCGCGCCCGAGGAGATGAGGTTCAGAATGAACCCCGTGATGTTCAGCAGACCGTGCGCGGCGCCCTCGCGGATGGCGTTGTTGGGGATCGTGGAGTAGTCCGCCAGCCCGGTGATGGCAGTCGCCGCCGCCGAAGCGGTGCCGATGTCAAGCATTGTGTCTGCGGCGCGCTCGCTGGCCCGCCCACCGCCCAGCATTGACAGCACGTCGAACAGCGCCGCCATCCCCCACGCGCCGATCGTCACGTCGGTCAGTACGGGGTGCAGCGGGTGTCCCAGCCACGTGCCGTGCAGCATGTCCACCGCATTGCGAACCTCCGGCCCGCCGTCGAGTACGGCCTGGTGCAGCGTCTGCTTCACCTGCCTGCCGAGGTCCTCCAGTTCGGGCACGCTCTCCAGCGCATCGTGAATCTGCTTGCCGAGGATGCTGTCCCTCTGTGCCATAATCCACTCCTCATCGAACTCGTCCTGCCCTTACGAGAATTCGCTTACGAGCGGTTGTGTCCGGTTCGGGTGAGCGCATGCCCGCACGATGTGGCCCGCATGGCTGTCGCTTGTAGCGTACCATAGCCGGGGCCACAAATTCCAAGTCCCGGCTAAAAAAGATCTAAATAAGCAGGTGCGTGAGGGAGAAGGGCGAAATAAAAGAGCCATGCCCGCCCGTACTGTACCACAGGCGGGCATGACACAGCGCGGCGACAGGCCACGCCTGCCATCAGGCGCCGATATCCTCCAGAACGTGGTCCATGTAGCGGACGACCTCGTCCGCGGTGGGCAGCGAGAGGGCGTTGCGGGCGACCGCCCCGGCCTCCTCGACGGTGAACTGGCTGATCAGCCATTTGGCCTCGGGGATGGCGCGCGGCGTCATGCTGAATTCGTCCAGCCCCAGCCCGAGCAGGATGGGGATCGCCCGGCGCATCCCGGCCAGCTCGCCGCACATGCCGACCCACTTGCCGAGCGCGTGCGCCGCGTCGATGGTCTGTTTGATCAGGCGCAGGGCGGCGGGGTGTAGCGGCTGGTACAGGTACGCGACCCGCTCGTTCGTGCGGTCCACGGCGAGGGCGTACTGTGTCAGGTCGTTCGTGCCGATGCTGAAGAAGTCGGCTTCTGTCGCCAGCAGATCGGCGAGCACGGCGGCGGCAGGCGTCTCGACCATGATGCCAACCGGCACATCCCGCGCGTACTCGCGCCCTTCGGCCTCAAGCTCCCTGCGCGCCTCGTCAAGTATCTCGTTGGCGCGGCGCAGGTCCTCCAGCCCGGCGATCATCGGGTACATGATGCGCGCATTATAGCCGCTCGCTGCGCGCAGGATGGCCCGAAGCTGGGTCTTGAGCAGTTCCGGGCGATCGAAGCCGATGCGGATGGCACGCCAGCCGAGGAACGGGTTCAACTCGTCCTCAAAGTCGATGTAGGACGGCGGCTTGTCGCCGCCGATGTCGAGCGTGCGCACAATAACCGGGCGCTCTCCGAATACCTCGAAGATCTCGCGGTAGACGCGAACCTGCTCGTCCTCCGTCGGGGGGCGGGTGTGCTGGAGGTACAGGAACTCGGTGCGCAGCAGGCCGACGCCCTCCGCACCGAAGTTCAGCGCATCGCGAGCCGACTCGACATCGCCGATGTTCGCGCCGACTTCCACGCGACGGCCATCCTGCGTGTGCGCCTGCTCCTGCGCGGCAGCCTTTATTTTTGCCATCCGTGCCTGCTGCTCGGCCTGCGCCGCCTGGTAGCGGGCAAGCGTCTCCGGGGTCGGGTTGAGCACGACCTCGCCGGCGCTGCCGTCCACCACGAGCAGGGCGTTGTCGGTGACCTGGGCGAGCACGTCCGAGCCAAGCCCGACGACCGCCGGAATGCCGAGCGTGCGCGCCAGGATTGCCGTGTGCGAGGTCAGCCCGCCGGCGGCGGTGCAGATGCCGAGCGCCACTGCCGGGTCGAGGCCCGCCGTGTCCGACGGCGCGAGGTCGTGAGCGACGATGATCGACGGTGTGGTCAGCGCCTCCAGTGATGTATCCGGCACGCCCAGCAGGATGCGCAGCATCCGCCGCCCGAGGTCCATCACGTCGGCGGCGCGGGCGGCGAACATCTCGTCCTCCATCGCAGCGAACACGCTGGCGATTTCCTCTGTCGCCTCCTGCACGGCAAGCTCGGCGCTGGCCCCGCCCTCGATGCGGCTGCGGACGTTCTGCTCAAGCGTGGGGTCGTTCAACAGCATAATGTGCGCGTCGAAGATCGCGGCGTGCTCGGCGTCGATCTGCGCCTCGACCTGCTCGCGCAGCGCCTGGACTTCCGCCTGCGCGGTTTCGCGCGCCGCCGTGAAGCGCTCCATCTCGGCGGCAGGGTCGGACGCGGTGCGCCGGGTGATGGTCAACTGCGGGGGCTCAAACCGAAACGCCGGGCCGCTGGCAATGCCCTCAGCCGCGGCGATGCCCCGGTAGGTTATTTCGTTCATCAAGACCTCGTTCCATTATCAGGTTGTGAGTCGTCGGTTTCCACAAAAAAACGCCGGGGTGGGCGGGCAAGGCTCAGCCCTCGTCGCGCCCTCCGGCCATCTGCTCGGTGATGGCGAGCACCTTGTTAGCAGCCTCGTCGTCGATCACCAGACAGGTGATGTAGCCGCCCCGCAGCGCGCCCACGATGGCCTGAGCCTGCTCTTTGCCTGCCGCCACGCCGATCACCGTTGGTACGTCGCGCAGGCGCTCAAGCGGCAGGCCGATGGTGCGCTCGTGGATGGGGAGCGGCAGAACCTTCCCTTCGATGTCGTAGAAGTAGGTGAGGATTTCGCCGACGCCGCCTTGCTCGACGATGTCATCAAGCTGGGACTCGGTCAGGTAGCCGAGCTGGTACAGGTTGCACAGAGGCGGGAACACCGTGCCGATGCCGACGAGCGCCATGTTGCACTGATAGGCCATCTCCAGCCGCTCGCTGATCGTCCGGTCTTTGAGGAGCGCGTTGCGCGTGCTCGGGCTGTCCACGATGAGGGGGGCAGGGATGTAGTGGTACTGTCCGCCGAGGATCTGTGCCAGCCACCGCGCAAGGTCCGGCCCGTCGATCACGGGGTTGATCACGCCCGTGCTGCCGGTTAGCTGCACGACCTTTACGCCGAGCTTGCGCGCAGCGCGGAACGCCTCCGCTACCTGGTAGACGCCGGTATGCCACGAGATGCCGAGCACGTCACCGTCCTTGAGCTTGTCCTCCAGCAGGCTCGCGGCGACCCCACCCAGCACCTCGACCGTCTGCGTGTAGCCCCTGCCGCCCGCCCGCACGACATGGACCTCGACGCCGGGGTAGTGCTGGGCAAGCTGCGTGCTCAGATCGCCGGTCGTGTCCGCCGGCCAGCGAATACTGATATGCACCACGCCCATATCACGCGCCTCACTCAGCAGGCGCGATACGCTGGAGCGAGACACTCCCACGCGAGCAGCGATCTCAGCCTGCGTCAGGTTGTCCTCATAGTACAGGGAGGCAACCTTAGCCAGGAGCTCGTGTCGCTCTGGTGGGAGTTCCGCCGGGTCGGTCTGCTCGGGTGCGGCGGCCACGGCAGTAACTCACCTCTGTTTTCATCTCAGCTAGTCGGTGTCTTTGTAAAGTTACTCTCTATCAGCGTCTGGAGGGCTTGGATCGCGTCGTCTTCGTCCTCACCTTCGGCGCGGAGTGTAATGGTATGGCCCTGGTTGACCCCCAGCGTCAGCACCTCGATGATGCTCTTAGCGTTCTTGAAGCCGGGTTTGCCGTCGTTGTTCTGTACCTGAACGTTGGCCTTGAAGGCCGCTGCAGTCTGGACAAACAGAGCAGCCGGGCGTGCGTGCAGCCCTGCCTCATGCGTAACGGTAATCTGGAGTTCTTTCACGCGTTTCCTCACACTTGTGTCAGAAGTTGCTGGTTATGGTGGTTTGTTATGTGTCTAGCGCAGTTTTTGCATCGAGCACGCTGCGTCGGCGGCTGCACGGACCTTGTCCAGGTCGTGCCCGAGGGAGGCCTCGACGGCGGCGATGATCGCCCCCTCGACGAGTGGGGCCTCGCTGAGCTGGACCCTCGACTGGACGTCCGCTGGCAGCATCTCGACGGCGATCTGGGCGCTCATCACCGCGCTGCCGAGGTCCAGCAGCACCAGCACCCCATCGCCGGTGTCCGCCCGGAGGATGGCGTCGTGGATGCGATCGGCGTTGGTGCCGATTGTCTCGTCGTCCACGCCGCCTGCCGGGATAACCCGCACGCGCTGCTGAGTCATCTGGTCAGCCAGTTCGCTGACCCCCTCGGCAATCTTGTGACTGTGCGAAACGATGACAATCCCGATCATTCCCTCTCTCTTCCCCTGTTGGCGGCTGATTCAGACAGACGAGCCCGAGGGCCATCTGTTACATACAGGCCGGGCAGCCCTCGACGTTGGTAACGTGCTCCGCGACCTCCTCCGTGATCAGCGCCGGGTCGCCGGGCGTGAAACCGGTATGGCCGCAGCGCACACAGGCGAACCAGCCGATGCGGTCGGCGCGGTATGGGGCGGCGGGCGCGAGCGGAATCGCCTCGACGCCAAGCCGCCAGCGTGCGTTGGTCACGAGCAGTGGGCACCCCACGGCTCTGAGCTTACGGACGTAAAGGGCGTAGTCGGTGCAGTACTGCATCAGCAAAACCGCTGCATCGAGCCCGGACGGGAAGGGCCAGTCGCGGGCATCCGCGATGATGACTGAGAGACCGTCCGGTAGCGGCCCTCTGCCGATACCGCTCTGCACCACGCTCATCTGCATCTCGACCGCGATGACCCGGCACCCCAGCGCTACCGCCCGCCTCGCAAAGCGCAGATCGCCTGCACCGATGTCCAGAATCGTCTGGCCGGGCCGCAGCGCAGCCAGGGCCTCGCGGTAAATGTCATCTGTGTAGGGCGCCCACCAGCCCGACCATTCAGCCGGGCTGGCAGGCAGCCCTGTGTCCCCCTGCATGGCTATGCGGCGCGGCTGAAGAGTGTCAACGCGAGGAAGATGCCATACACCACGATAACCAGGCCGAGCACCGTCAGCACCCGCGTGACAGTCTTTTCCTGCTTCGCCATCAGGCCGATGTCCAGGATGACCGAGCGCAGCCCGACCATTGCATGGAAGGTGACGACGATCAGGAACACGATCTCGATGGCGACGATGACCGGGTTGCCCACGTAGTCCAGGACTTGCTGATAGTTCCGCAGGCCGCCCTCCACGATGAAGTGATGGGCGATCATGTGCAGCCCGAGGAGACCCAGCAGCAGGACACCGGAGACGGCCTGCCCGATCCAGGTCAGCGTCCCGCGTTTTTGTGTGTTTGTAACCTCCCGCATGGTGAGTCTCCTATGCCGTGAATATCAGGATGCCGCCGATGATCAGCAGGACGACGGCGATGGTCATCAGGACGTAGAAAAGCTGGCGCTGCCATTTGACGAGCAGGCCGCTGCCGACGAGGGCCACGCGCAGACCGTTCAGCCCGTGCCCGATGATACCGGCAAGCAGGATGACGTCAAGCGTCAGGAACACCGGGCTGGTGGTCAGGTCGATAAAGCGGTCCCAACCGGCCTCGCCGCCGAGAAGCTGGCTCAGCGCGACCATGTGCAGCAACAGGTAGAGCACCAGGCCAAGCCCGGCAACCCGATTGAGCACGAACCCCCAGTAGCTCACATCGCGCTTGAAGGGGAGGAACCAGCGGCTGACGTCTCGCCCGCGCGGGCGCGGCTTCTGCCCGGGATATGCCTTGCTCTCGCTTGGATAATCAGGGGTTGTCATGCGTCTTCAACTCCGACAGGTAGCTTGGGCTTGAGCCCGAGTAGCTTGCGTATGCGGTTTGCCGTCGCCAGCCGGCGCAGGTCCATGATCTTGCCGCCGGGGTCCACGTCCGACGGGCAGACAGCCGTGCATTCCATTGCCACGTGGCAGCGCCAGAGCCCGTTGTCGCTGTCGACAAGCTCCCAGATGCGCTGCTTGGTCTCTTCGGGGATGTCCGGGCGCTGGATGATGCGATGGGCAGCCGCCAGCGGCGCCGGGCCGAGATAGTTCGGGTCGGTGGCAACGACCGGGCAGGCGGACATGCACATGCCGCACTCGATGCAGTTCTCAAAGCGGTTGTAGTCGTCAGCCGGCTGCTGCGGGAGCGGCCCGGTCGGCGTGATGATGGGCATTTCCATCATCCGCATCTTTTCGAAGAAGGGCCCCATGTCCACTACCAGGTCGCTGACGACCGGGAAGCTGTACAGGGGCTCGCAGCGCAGCGTGCCGCCGTTCTCGACCACACTCTGAATCTCGACGATGCACGGCAGCACTTCGACGCCGTTGACGACAAACGCACACGAGCCGCAGGACGCGTGGTGGCAGGCATGGCGGAAGGTCAGGGTGCGGTCCTGATATGCCCAGATCATCTCGATCCCGTCCAGGACGGTGCGGTGCGGCTCGATCTCTACCTTGAAGGTGTCCGTGCGTGGTGGTTCGCCCGGCTTGTACCGGGCGATCTCGTAGGTGACAGTCCAGGTCATGAGAAGCCTCGAATCGTCAAAGCGGTCAGATAAGGTAATAGTCACGATACGACAGCAGCACAGTGTCGCGCGTCTGGCAGGGCGCCTCAACGTCCAGCTTGTCGGCGATTACGTTGACCGTCGTCTCGGCCATCGCCCGTGCCGTTGTCGTCTTGCCGCCGGAAATCGTGACGAAGCCCTCCACGTTGTCGCTGACCGCGTGGTCAAACGCCTCGAACGTGCGGGCGATCTCGCGCTCGTCCTGGCCCTTGCGCCCGATAAGCGGACGAGCCACGACAAAAATACCGCGCGGTTTCACCTTGCCGACCTGCGGGATCATCTCGGAACCGCGCTGGTACATGAGTTGCACGTGGTCTTCCGGGATTTCAATGTAATCGGCGTCGTCAACTGTCCAGGAGGATGTGCCAATAATCGACGTCTGGCGCTGCGGCACGATGATGTCACCGTCCGAGGAGACGTTCATGCGGTTAATCACCCGCTGGCACAGGCGGCCCGTCATCGAGGTCATCACGCCGGGGGTCGGGACGACAGGCACGTCAACCCCTGCCATGCGGGCGATGTTCTCAGCCCAGGGCCCTGCCGCGTTGACGACGAGGTCGGCATACAGGTCATACTCGCGCTTCTGAATGCGGTCCCACACGCGCGCGCCGGTCACGCGGTTGCCTTCCATGTGCAGCCCCTTGACTTCGGTGTAGGGCAGCACAAGCGCGCCGTTCTTCTTGGCCGTTGCGAGGAAGGCCATGCACATGCGCATTGGCTCAAAAACGCCGTCAGGGACCCAGACGGCGGCCAGTGTCTTCTCGCTGAGGTAGGGCTCCAGCCTGCGGGCCTCTTCCCCGGTGTACTGCTTGTACGGAATGCCCGTCTCCTCGCAGCCCTCAATAAAGAGCGGCATGTAGGCCATGTCGGAATCGTTGACGGCCACGAACAGCCCGCCATTCAACTCCATCGAGTCCGGCATGATCTTGCGCAGGATCATGTTCTCCTCGATGCACTCGATGGCCGATTCCTTGTCCTTTACGCAATATCGCGCGCCGCTGTGCAGCAGGCAGTGGTTGCGCCCGGTTGTCCCCGACGCAATCTCGCCGCGCTCGACGAGAGTGGTCTTGAATCCTCGCAGAGCCAGGTCGTGGGCGACGGCGGCACCGGTTGAACCGCCGCCGATGACAAGTACGGAGTACTTACTTGCTTGAGTGTTCACATCCCACTCCACAGACAGAGAGAACCGCCGGGCTCTGGCCGGGCAACCCGGGAAGCCCGGCGGTTCAAGGGTGTTCTTTTACTCGATTCTAACCAGTGGCGACTTCAGCACTCAAGGAAGCTCGACACTAGTCTACCCAGTCAAACGTCCGCTCCACGGCCTTCTTCCAGCCGCGGTACAGCTCCTCGCGCTTCTCCTCGTCCATCTTGGGCTCCCAGCGCTTGGCCACCTGCCAGTTCTCGCGCAGGGACTCCTGATCGCTCCAGAAGCCGGTGGCGAGGCCGGCGGCGTAGGCGGCGCCGAGCGAGGTCGTCTCCGCAACCTCAGGACGGACGACCGGCACGCCGAGCATGTCGGCCTGGAACTGCATGAGCAGATCGTTGTAGGTCATGCCGCCGTCGACCTTGAGCGCGGTGAGCTTGACGCCGGAGTCCTTCGCCATCGCGTCGGCGACTTCGCGCGTCTGGTAGGCGGTCGCCTCGAGGGCGGCGCGGGCGATGTGGCCCTTGTTGATGTAGCGAGTCAGGCCGACGAACACGCCGCGCGCGTTGCTCTTCCAGTACGGCGCGAACAGGCCGGAGAAGGCGGGCACGATGTACATGCCACCGGCATCATCGACGGAGCGGGCGAGCGGCTCGATGTCTGCCGACTTCTCGATGATGCCGAGGTTGTCGCGCAGCCACTGCACCAGCGCGCCGGTGATGGCGATCGAGCCTTCCAGCGCGTACACTGCCGGCTGGTCGCCGATCTTGTAGGCCAGGGTGGTCAGCAGGCCGCTCTCAGACTTGACTGCCTCGGTGCCGGTGTTCAGCAGCATGAAGCAGCCGGTGCCGTAGGTGTTCTTGGCCTCGCCGGGGCTGTAGCAGGTCTGCCCGTAGAGCGCCGCCTGCTGGTCGCCCAGGTCGCCGGCGATGGGGACGCGCCCGCCGACGGGGCCTTCGGCCAGCGTCGTACCGTAGGTCTTGGGGTCGCTCGAGGGACGGATCTCCGGCAGCATCTGCCGCGGGATGCCCATGATCTCAAGCATCTCGTCGTCCCAGTCGAGGGTGTGCAGGTTCATCAGCATGGTGCGGCTGGCGTTGGTGACGTCGGTAACGTGCGAGCCACCCTGCGGACCGCCGGTCAGCCACCAGATGATCCAGGTGTCGATGTTGCCGAAGAGCGCGTTGCCCCGCTCGGCTTCCTCACGCACACCATCGACATTGTCCAGGATCCACTTCACCTTCGGGCCGGAGAAGTAGGTCGCAAGCGGCAGACCGACCTTCTCCTGGAAGCGGTACTGCCCGCCGTCCTGGCTCAGCTCTTCGACGATCTTGTCCGTGCGGGTGTCCTGCCAGACGATCGCGTTGTAGTACGGCTTGCCCGTGCGCTTGTCCCACACGACGGTGGTCTCGCGCTGGTTGGTCACGCCGATGGCCGCCAGGTCAGAGGCCTTGACGTTCGCCTTCTGCATCGCACCCTTGATCACGTCCTGGGTGCGCGCCCAGATCTCCATCGGATCGTGCTCGACCCAGCCCGCACGCGGGTAGATCTGCTCGTGCTCGAGCTGGTGGAGCGAGACGACGGAGCCGCTGTGATCGAAGATCATAAAGCGAGTGCTAGTCGTACCCTGGTCGACTGCGGCTGCATACTTAGCCATTGATCGTACTCTCCTTGTGCTTGACGGGGCTGAGCCCCTGTGTGCCAGTCAAATCAACTCTGGCGCTTGAAGAGGCTGCTTCCAACCGTTCAGGATGTCTACTCGTCAGACCACGTCTCTGCTGCGGACTTGAAGAGCAGATAGGTAGAGGTCGCCCCAGGGTCCTGGTGACCGATGCTGCGCTCACCCAGGTAGCTTGCGCGGCCCTTGCGGGCTTGCAGCGGGATGGTCGCCTGCATCCCCTTTTCGGCGGCTTCGACTGCCGCCTTCAGGGCCTGGGAGATCGACTCGCCTGCTTCGACGGACGCCTTCAGTGCGTCCACAGCAGGGACCATCGCGTCGACCATCGTCTTGTCCTCGAGTTCGGCTTTGCCACGTTGGAGAACGCCCTGCAGCCCAGCGTCGAACATCTCGACGACATCGCCGTTAGCGAGTGTTTCCTTGTCGCCTACGGCCATGCCGGCTCGCATGAAGAACGTGCCGTACAGCGGGCCGGAGGCGCCGCCGACAGTCGAGACAAGCGTCATGCCGACGGTCTTGAGGATGTCGCTTAGCCCCTTCTCCTCGATGTCCGGTAGCTTGTCCAGGACTTTCGTGAAACCCCTGTCCATGTTGATGCCGTGGTCGGCGTCGCCGATGGCGGAGTCGAGCCGGGTGAGAAACTGTCGGTTCTCTTTGTAGACGCGGGCCAGGTCGCGGAGCCAGGCGAAAATAGACTGTTTAGTGATCATGAGCGAACTCCCAAGCGGTGAAAGCAGCCTTTCAAGCGTACCAGTTTATCTCATGCAGGGAAGCAGTTTAGGCGCCCCAGCGCAGCCCGGGGGTTACAACGGGGTCGTCCCACAGCTCCTTCATCTCGTCATCGAGCTTAAGGAGGGTGATGGAAACGCCTGCCATCTCGAGCGATGTGATGTACGGGCCGATGAGATTGCGGGCAATGGTAATGCCGCGCTCCTCGAGCATCTCGGCCACCTTGCGGTACACAATGTACAGCTCGATGAGCGGGGTGCCCCCCATACTGTTGACGAATGCCAGAACCTCGTCGCCCTCCTGGAAGGGCAGGTCGCTGAGGATGGGCTCCATCAGCATCTCGGTGATCCGGTCCGCCGGCTGGATCTCCATGCGCTGGCGGCCTGGCTCGCCGTGGATGCCAATGCCGATCTCCATCTCGTTCTCGCCCAGGTCAAATGTCGGCTCGCCCGCTGAGGGCACCACGCACGAGGTCAGCGCCATGCCCATGCTGCGCACGTTCGCGTTAACGCGCTCGCACAGCTCGGTCACGCGCTGCAGGTCGTAACCCCTCTCGGCGGCGGCGCCGCAGATCTTCTCGGCGAGGACGGTGCCGCCCACGCCGCGCCGGCCAGCCGTATACAGGCTGTCCTGCACGGCCACGTCGTCGTTGATGACGACGCTCGTCACCTCGATGCCCTCTGCCTGGGCCATTTCGGCGGCCATCTCAAAGTTCATGATGTCGCCGGTGTAGTTCTTGACGATGTGGAGCACGCCTGCGCCGCCGTTGACGGCTTTCGTCGCCTCCAGCATCTGGTCGGGTGTGGGGCTTGTGAATACCTCGCCCGGGCAGGCAGCATCCAGCATGCCTCTGCCGACGAAGCCGCCGTGCATTGGCTCGTGCCCGCTACCCCCACCGGAAACGATGCCTACTTTGCCCTGGACAGGCGCATCGGCGCGGACGATGAAGTGAGGATCGTAGTGGACTTTCACCAGATCGGGGTGCGCTTTTTCGATGCCCTGAAGCTCCTCACGTACCACATCGTCTGGCCGGTTGATCAGTTTCTTCATCTTTTACTCCTTACCCCATACGCTTACAAAGGATTGCTACATCAGGCCGATGCGCACGCTGACCTCTGCCCTTACCCCATACGCTTACAAAGGATTGGCAACCGCGCGGGGCAACATGGACCATCGATGCGCCCACATTGCCCCGGCGGGTTAAGCTGATTGTGCTTACCAGCGGCCAAACGCAGCCCAGAAGAGCGCTGCCAGTGCCGCACCGACCATCGGGCCGACGACCGGGACCCACGCGTAGCCCCAGTCCGAGTCGCGCTTGCCGGGGATGGGCAGGATGGCGTGCGCGATACGCGGGCCGAGGTCACGGGCCGGGTTGATGGCGTAACCCGTCGGACCACCAAGGCTGAGGCCGATGGACCACACCACGAAAGCAATCGGGAGCGCGCCAAGGGCGGCGAAGTCGCTGCTGACGGCGGGGCCATCAATCGTGAAGACCGCGATCATCAGCATGAAGGTGCCGATCACCTCGGTGATGAAGTTCCTGCCATAGCTCCGGATGGCGGGGGCGGTGGAGAAGACCGCGAGCTTGAGGTCGGCGTCCTGCGTCTCACTCCAGTGCGGCAGGTAGGCCAGCCAGACGATGATCGCACCGAGGAAGGCGCCGATCATCTGCGCGGCGATGTAGGCCAGCAGGTCGCCCGTGCCGAAGCCGCTGGGGCCGCCGATGATCGTGTCAACCCACAGCCCGAACGACACAGCCGGGTTGATGTGCGCGCCGCTGATCGCGCCAACGGCGAACACGCCGAAGAACACTGCGAGACCCCAGCCAGTGGTAATGACGATCCAGCCGGAGCCTTCACCCTTGGACCTGCTCAGCAGGACGTTGGCGACGACGCCGTCACCCAGGATGATCAGGAACATGGTGCCGACGAGTTCGGCCAAGAAGGGGGACATTGTCATTTCTCCTTCTTTCAGGTACTAGGCTAAATGCAGGGACAGTGGTGGTGCGGATGAACCTCTCCCTCAACACCTCCTCGCGCTACTACACCGAACCGTTTTCAAGCTCGCAAAAACAAACTGGCGCCCCGATCTCTACATCGGGCGCCAGCTTTGCGCATTACACAGGTGGAAGCATCTGCCAGTTGACAACACGCCAGATCGTGAGGACGCCAGCCCGCGCCATCCAGCCCATCGACACAGGGAGAGCGTGCGTGCCAGGCAGAAAAGCCGCCACCTCGGTGTCTTGAGCCCAGATTAGGCTGTCCATGCGGTTGTTCCACAGGGCAGGGTACATCAGCTGCTAGTCCTCAGGCTAACACGCAGATCTGGAACGTGATTTGGTTAAAGGTTGTTACTCTTCTAGCGACTGGATTGCCAGTGCTAGGTTTCAGTGGAAAAGGATACAGCTTTGGTTGGAAGGTATAAGGCCGGCAGCGATGCGATTCTGCTCTCTACGAACTATCATCCATAACGCTACGGACGAGGCTATGCACATATTTTCAATGAATGCACACATGACCAGTATAGGAAAGGAAGCGTGGATTGTCAATCCCCATTTGCCGCTTTGGCGGCCCTTCCGCCACAACATTTTAGGTTGTTTTTACTACATCACCACGGCTGGTACGGTATAGTGAATACACGCGGCCTTCCTCCGGGAGTGTCTGCTGCCGGCATGCCGGGCTGCTCTGGCAGCAGGCGGGCAGGGTGCCGCATGGATGGTCATCGTGATGTTAGATTTAGGTGAAGACGAGGCTTTGGTATGAATCGAAATCGTGACTCTGGGCGTCAGGGCCCATCGGAACCCGGCGTTGGCGGGGCGATGCCCGGTGGCGGGCTCTGGCGCATTTTAATCTGGGTGCTGCTTATTGGGCTGGTCGCTCCCTGGCTGTGGAACCTTCTCGGCTCCGGCGCCAGTGCGTCCGAGGTCAGCTACAGTTCCTTCCGCGAGCAGCTTGAGGCGGGCAACATCGTGTCGGTCACGATCTCCGGTGAGGAGATCATGGGCCGATTCGAGGAGCCGGTCGCAAAGGAGATGCCGACCGGCGAGATGACGGAAGTGTCGGAGTTCGTCACGTACGTGCCCTCGGTGGGCGACGACGAACTGATGCCCCTGCTCGTCGAGCAGGGCGTTGTAGTTACGACCGAGCCGGCCAACGGCTTCCCCTGGGGGGTGATTCTGCTGAATGCACTCCCGCTGCTTTTGCTGCTCGGGCTGGGGTACATGTTCCTCAACCGTTCGAGCCGGCAGGGGCAGAGCCTGTTCAATATGGGGCAGAATCGCGCCAAGCTGTACCACCGCAGCCAGGAGGCGACCACCTTCGATGATGTTGCCGGGGCCTACGGCGCAAAGACCGAACTCGAAGAGGTGATCCAGTTCCTGAAGAGCCCCGGGCGTTTCGAGCGGCTCGGCGGGGAGATCCCGCGCGGGGTGCTGCTGGTTGGGCCGCCGGGCACGGGCAAGACGCTGCTCGCGCGCGCCGTCGCGGGGGAGGCGGGCGTGCCGTTCTTCAGCATCAGCGGCTCCGACTTCATGGAGATGTTCGTCGGCGTCGGCGCGTCCCGCGTGCGTGAGCTGTTCAACGACGCCAAGAAGGTGTCGCCGTCCATCATCTTCATCGATGAGCTGGACTCGATCGGGCGGCGACGCGGCGCGGGTGTCGGCGGCGGGCACGACGAGCGCGAGCAGACGCTGAACCAGCTTTTGTCGGAGATGGACGGGTTTGAGCCGAACGAGAACGTGATCGTCATGGCGGCGACCAACCGCCCCGACATTCTCGACCCGGCGCTACTGCGGCCCGGTCGCTTTGACCGGCAGATCACGGTCGACCTGCCGACCGCCAAGAGCCGTGAGGAGATCCTCGCGATCCACGCGCGCAACAAGCCGCTCGCTGACGACGTGGACCTTGCCAAGATCGCGCGGGGCACGCCGGGCTTCAGCGGTGCGGACCTGCGCAACCTGCTGAACGAGGCGGCGCTGCTCGCCGCACGCGAGGGCAAGTCAGAGATCTACAGCGCGGACATCGACGAGGCGCGTGACAAGGTGATGATGGGGCTTGAGCGCGAGAACCTCGCGCCGACCGACGAGGAGCTTAAGCTGCTGGCCTATCACGAGGCAGGGCATGCCCTTGTCGCTGCCGTCATCCCCGAGGCGGACCCGATCCACAAGGTGACGACTTGTCTCTTTTACACA
>DGDY01000215.1 GCA_002385675.1 Anaerolineales bacterium UBA3940
GAGCGCCTGCTGACGCTTGTCCTCGGCGATTTGCAGGACATCATCGCGACGCACGCGCCCGGTGACCTGATGGGCCTCAATCGGATGATCGGCGAGATTGAGGCGGTGGCGCTGTCGCAGCTTCGCGAAAAGTTCGATGCAGTAGGCATCCGGCTTAAGGCCTTCGAGATGAAGCCGTTCTCGGCGGCCAAGACGACGGCGGAGGACCTGCGCAACATGGGCCTGCTCGACCTCGCAACCTATCAGGGTCTGCAGGCGGCGGATGCGCTGCGTGACGCTGCTCGCAATGAGGGTGGCATTGCCGGGGCGGGTGTGGGCCTCGGCGCCGGGATGGGGCTCGGTCAGATGATGGCCGGTGCCTTCCAGCAGCAACAGCAGCAGACCCCTCAGGAGCAGTCCGCTCAGGAACCGGCCACTCCGCAGACGCCGGAGCAGATTCAGGCACTGCTTGATAACCTTGACCTGCGCCTGGCGAACGGCGAGATCAGCGAGGCGGCCTATGAGCGGCTGTATGCCAAATGGCAGAAGCGCCTTGAGGAGCTGAAGTAGCTTCGCTGTTTGATATGAGTCGTTAAACGCCCGCATCGCACTGATGCGGGCGTTTTTCTATCCGGGGTGAGTGGGGTTTCGCTACGGCAGTGAGAAGATTGCCAGCGTGGCGCTGTCGGGCTCGCTTGGTGCGGTTGCATCAAGCGGCACTCGCTCCAGCATCGTTGGGTCATAGAGGCCGGTGGTGATGGCATATTCCCCGGCGGGCGCATCTACCGGGATCGTTAGCTGTGCCACATCACGGAACATCTCACCCGGTGTCCATGTCGTCGAGGAAATGCGCTCGTATTGTGGCGCGTGGTCGTCCTGTGCCCAGAGCGGCAGGCCGTCCGGCCCGATAGGACCCAGCAGGTGAACAAACAGCCTCAGCGCCTCCTCTGTCTGAGCGGTTGGCTCCCAGATCGTCTCGACATAGATGGTCGTTCCGCGCTGCCAGCGCTCGACGGGCGGCGTGAAACTCACCCCGCGCAGTGTAGCGACATCGCCGAACTGGGCGTCCAGCGGGTGCTTAATATCGCCAGTGTCCACCTCCCACCTGGCGAACTGCATCAGGTGAGAACGGCCAATCCATTGCTCGCTGGTAAGCTGTGCGTGTTCTAGCAGCCAGCCAGCGACAATCTGTTCCGCGTCATACAGGTCTGTCGGCACTGGCAGGAACCAGATGTGATCGTATTCTGCGAGGATCTGCTCCAGCGCCGCATACGTTTCAGCCGGGGTGCTAGTCCGATCCTGCGGCAGGATCGTTGCCTCGGCGCGGCCTGCGTAGTAGTACTGGAACGCCGGGTCGGGGAAGTTCTGGATGACGATATCGTCCTCGTCCGCCTGGGCGTGGAGCGTGTCGACGATCTCCGGCCAGGGCGGGGCCTTGCTCGGCCCGAAGCGGTAGGCCCACAGCGATACGCCGCCGATGCCGAACAACGTCAGCGCGACGAGGCCGGCCAGCGATGTATAAGTGACTTGGGCCGCCGTTACTCGCTGGCGGGCATATTGCAGGAGGATCTCGATCAGGAAGGCGGCGAGCAGGATGTATGCCATCGCCGATGCCGCTACGTATCGTGGCCGGAAGAAGCCCTCTCCGGTGACAACCGTCAGCACGGCAAGCATCAGCGTCGGCACGAGCGCATACAGCGGCAGGAACACGGCTGCATGGTGCCAGCGGGAGCGTGCAAGCGTGATGATTGCGGCGATGGTCAGAATGATGCCAATGATGCTGGCTGCAGTGAACACTTGCATGCCGATCGCAAAAAGCTCCGGGTTCAGCCTGGCGGGTAGTGTCTCGCCGAAGAGGAGCGCCTCGAACACCCACGGGAGGTTCACATCGCCTGCTGTGGGCTCATATCCGCTGTTGCGCAGAGAGGGCTGTAAGTACCACGGCGCGACGAGTGCGGCAATGGCAAGCTGGCTGGTGATCCACGGTTTGAGCAGCCGCCGGTTGTGCGGCAGGCATGTTAGCACATAGAGATTTTGCGCGATGATCAGGAACGCTTCGAGATAGTATGTGTACAGGCCGAGCGCTGCCAGGCCGATATACACCAGCCAGCGCCCCCGGCGGGCTGGCTGTGTGACCGCTTGCAGAAAGGCCCATGCCGAGACGGCGCTCACGGCAATCCACAATGCATAGCCGCGTACATCCTGCGCATACCACACGTAGACCGGGCTGAGTGTGGCAAAGGCCAGCGCGAACAGTGCCACGCGATGGTTGCCCAGCTTCCGGCCAAGCGCATACGCAGCCGCCAGCGTAATCGTGCCAGCGAGTGCCGAGAGCATCCGGGCGGCGAAGACCGAGTCGCCGACAACCCGTATCCAGCCGATGATGGTAAGCATGGTTGCCGGTGGCTGCGGGTCGATGAGCGCAATTGTCGAAAAGACGGTGCTGAGCGGCAGGCGCGTCCAGTTGACGATGGTAAAGGCCTCATCGCCGGTTAGCGCCTGTGCATCGAGGCGAAACAGGCGCAGCGCGAAGCCTACGAGGATGAAGACGATAGCGAGACGCCAGCCTCGCGACCCGGTGTGAAGGTGGGATGCGGTCATTGCGAGACGTTCAGGATCTCGTTGAGCTTGTCAATCTGGGCTTCCGTCAGCGTGGAGCCGGCCTGCTGATAGTCCTTCATGTAGCTCTTCAGCGAAGGCTTGCGCTTATCGGCTCGCAGGATGGGCACGGACGGTTCACCTTCCACCTCGAACTCAGCATCAGAGTGTAGGAACACCAGTATGGGGTGAACGTCAATGGCGTCGGTGCCCAGATTATCGGTTAGCCAGTTGCGAACGCGCGCTGCTTCCTGCTGCGCTGTGTGGATGGGATGACCTAGCTGCTGGCGTGTGAGGATGTGCATGACGCGCTTCAGAAAACTATCATGTGTGCGGTAATCGCCGTCGTGGTTAAAGGTGACGCGTGTTTCGTGGCGGATAGGTGTCAGGGTGAATACACCCTTCGGCGTCACCAGCACGTGATCAGCTGGCAGATAGTAGTGATAGAGCGTCGCCGCTGCGCCGACTCCTTTCAGCCCGTTGCTAAGAACATTGTGTGGCTCTGGTAGCCGGCTGATCTGGCCGCCAGCCTGGAGGCCGATGAACGTTGAGATTAGCCCCAGTGCGACGATCAGGAACGGTGACCCGGCGACGCCCGGCACGATGAAAAAGACTACGGTGAGCGCAACAGTAAAAAGACCGACCAGCACCAGTGTCGTGGTGAGCATGACGCCCACCCCCTGCTGCAGCCGTTTACGCCTCATCTTTTGCTCGTTGATGTAGACCTTCATGGCTGGCTCTCTGACTGCTGCGGATGGCGCTGGCGTGCACGGCGACGAGCCAGCAGGCGGCGCATGCGGGCGTGCTGCTCCCGTGTGACTGGGTAGAAGAACGTCATGATGATCGCCCCAAACAGGAACACAGCGCCGCCCGGCCCCGTCAGCGCGCGGATGGCAGCAAGTGTCTCCGGGCTCTGCTGGAAGAACGTCGCGCCAATCGGTGGCGTCTGATAGTTGAACAGTGCAAGCACCTGTAGAGCAAGGAAGATCGAGACGGCGCTCGTTACTTTGCGGGTCAGGTTGAGGATGCCATAGTACATGCCATCGCGACGGCGCCCGGTGAGCAGTTCGTCCCACTCTAGCACATCAGGGAAGAGAGCATTGGGCAGCACGTGTGCTGTCGAGACGCTGATCCCGGCGAAGAACGCCAGGATGAACATGTAGGTGTACTGGCCCGGCATAACGGTGATCACAAGGATCTGCACGACGGCCCAGAACGACATACCTGCGATGTACGCCGTGCGCTTGTTCCAGTGGTGCGCAGCGTAGTTCCACAGGGGCACTGCGGCGATCGCCGTTGTTAGCAGGATGAAGAACACAAGCGACTCGGTGGTTAGGTTCCCCAGAAGGGGCACTGCAATCTGATGGGCCTGCTCCCCGCCGTCAATCCAGTATTTCAGGAAGTACGGGAGCATCAGCGCCACGAGGTCGAATGTGACCCAGTTCAGCAGGTTGATGCCCGTCGCAATGCGGAACGGTACGTTGCGCCACGCCAGCTTTAGCGACTGTCTGATGTTCAGATCGGGCACAGAGCTCTGCTCGTGGCGTTCGCGTGTCAGCAGGAAGATCAGCAGGAACGGCAGTGCGCCAAGCCCGCCGAAGATGAGCGCCATCACCATGTAGCCGCGCTGTGGCGTGTCAAACGCGGCGACAATCTCAGGTGCACCGGCGGCTGCTGCCAGAGATGCGATCAGGTTGAACACCATCCGGTATGACGTGAGAGAGGTTCGCTCGTCGTAGTCCTCTGTCATCTCGGGCATCAGCGCGAGGAAGGGTACGACGACGAGCGTTTGCAGCGTATCCGCGAGCATGTATGCCAGCGTGACGTGTACCATCAGCGCTGCTGGGTGCTCCCAGGGCGGCGCCCACCACAGCAGTACGAAGGCTGCGCCGAACGGGATCGAGAAAAGCAGCAAGAAGGGGCGCCGCCTGCCCCAGCGGGTGGTAATACGGTCGCTCAACGAGCCGATAATCGGGTCGTTGATGGCATCCCACACGATGCCGAGCAGCGCGGCAAACGAGGCCAGCCCCGGTGCCAGCCCGACCACGTCCGTCAGGAAAATGGCGTAGAAGATCTGGCGGATCGTGTTGAAGCTCGCCATGCTCCAGTCGCCGGTGCCGTAGACGAGCTTCGTCAGCAGTGGCACTCGCTGTTCATCGCTTGCGCTGGAGTTGTCAGTTGGCTGTGCTGGTGGAACGGCATGTGGCTGAGCTTTAGCCATGTTTCTGCTCCGGCTGCGCCCCATTCAACTGCCCTGTCTCTTCCAAATACTGCATGTAGCGACGCGTGGTTGAGGGGTCGCTGTGCCGGGCGAGCGTCTGCGTCGTAGAGAGGTCGCCTGTTTGCTCTAGCATGGTCACGACAAAGTAATGGCGGAATGTTTGCGGCGAGATAACCTGTCCGCGTTCTTCTAATTCCGCTCGCATCTGCTCCGGCAGGGCCAGCCGTACCCACTCATCAACGATGTTGGACGCCGTCCAACGGGATATCGGAAGGATCTTACTGCTGGCACGCTTGTCGTGCCGCGCGAACAGCGCCAGTTCTCCATGATCTGGCTGGAGGCGCTGCTGGGCGTCCAGCTTTTGTCTGGCGGCAAGGTAGCTCTGAATGGCCTGGGCGGTTCGGGGCGAGATCGACAGTGGGATGCTGTCAAAGTGCAGTAACTGCTGGGCAAGGTTGACGTGCTTGCGGCGCAGGTCGCAGATCTCGGAGACTTTCAGCCCGGT
>DGDY01000160.1:0-11175 GCA_002385675.1 Anaerolineales bacterium UBA3940
AGATGTGTATAAGAGACAGGGTGTAGGGCCTACGCCAAACCCCCTTCGTACGGCCCTGTGAGGTTGGGTGGGGGGCCGCCACGACGTTCAGTCGCGGCTACCTATGTGCAGGCCATCGCGTAGGGGCGGGTCTAATGATGCGGTCGATGCGGAGCATCGCGCATCACACCCGCCCCTACTGTTTCGGCGGGTTGTGCGCGTTGAGGACTAATACGTTGGCAGGCTCCTGTCGATCTTCTTCGCCCAGGCATTGATGCCGCCCGCAAGGTTCCTCACGCGCTCGAAGCCGTGCTCGCGCAACAGCATTGTCACGTCGGCGCTGCGCCCTCCGGTGCGGCAGTACACCACGATCTCCCGCGCCGTGTCAAACTCGTTCAGGTGCTCCAGAATCTGATCTTTGGGGATGTGGTGCGTCGCCCCCTTGATGTCTGAGATCTGCCATTCGTGCGGCTCGCGCACGTCCAGCAGGATGAAGTCCTCGTGGCGCGCCAGCTTCTCGTGAAGCTCCTCCACGGTGATCGCCGGGGCAATGGACTCGTTGTCGGTGTGGTACGCGCTGCGGTCATGGCCCGGCATGCCGCAGAACTGCTCGTAGTCGATCAACTCGGTGACGGTCGGGTTTTCCCCGCAGACCGGGCAGTTGGGGTTCTTGCGCAGCTTGACGAAGTTGAACTCCATGTTGAGCGCGTCGTACAGCATCAGCCGCCCGACGAGCGTCTCCCCGATGCCGAGGATGATCTTGATCGCCTCGGTCGCCTGGATCGCGCCGATGGTGCCCGGCAGCACGCCCAGCACGCCGCCTTCAGCGCAGCTTGGGACGAGGCCCGGCGGCGGCGGCGACGGGAACAGGCAGCGGTAGCACGGCCCTTTCGACGCATCAAACACGCTGGCCTGTCCCTCAAAACGGAAGATGCTGCCGTACACGTTTGGCTTGCCGAGCATCACGCAGGCGTCGTTGACGAGGTAGCGCGTCGGGAAGTTGTCCGTCCCGTCGATCACCACATCATATGGCTCGATGATCGCCAGCGCATTGGCCGAGGTCAGCGGCTCGTTGTACGTATCGATACGGATGTACGGGTTAATGTCGAGCAGCGTCTCTTTGGCGCTCTCCAGCTTGGAGCGCCCGATGTCCTTCGTGCCGTGGATGATCTGGCGCTGCAGGTTGGACTCGTCCACCACGTCATAATCGACGATGCCGATGCGCCCCACGCCCGCCGCCGCGAGATACATGCCGAGCGGCGAGCCAAGCCCGCCCGCACCGATGATCAGCACGCTGGCCGCCTTCAGCTTGCGCTGGCCCGCCATGCCGACCTCCGGCATGATTAGGTGGCGGCTGTAACGCCGGATCTCCTCGTGACTGAGCTCTACCGCCTCCGGGGCGATGTGATCTTGTATGGCCATACAGGTATACCTCTAAACGACTAGTCGTATCGTTTTATTAACACAATCCCGCCGTTTTGTCGACCTGAGTGACCCCACTTCCCCCGGCCTGACGGCGGCGCCCGGCTTGCTCACCCTGTCGTCACCCCAGCCGCTCGATCTGCTCGCGGAGCCGGTCGGCGTGAACCACGCCGTGATTCACGTGGCGTGGCTGGCCGCTGGCGTCCACGATGAACGTCGTCGGCACGCTGAGCACCCCCCAGCTATCGGCGAGGTCGGGCCGCTCCAGCGCATTGACGGCCAGTACCTGCACGCCCTCCGGCCCGAGCGCTGCCTGCAGCTCGTCAAGCGCGGGCTGCTGCACGAGGCGGCAGGGCGCGCACGTCTCTGACCAGAAGTACACGACCGCCGGGATGCCGGGGCGCAGTGCCGCGAGCAGTTCGTCGCTCTGATCGTCGCGCCGGCCAACCCACCCGACCTGGAACCGGGTGCCCAGCGCGAACGCGCCGAAGGCCACGCCGATCAGCGCGGCGGCGATAAGCACTCTCTCGATCATCCCTGCACCTGCCGCTTCCGTTCAATGGGGCTCTGCGTGAAGCCGGGTACGCCCAGCCGGTTCAGCCGGTAGTACACAAAGCACCCGGCGCAGAAGCCCACGAACAGGTTAAGCGCCGCCAGCCCGATCACCAGCCAGGCGAGCGCCCAGCCCGCCACTGGAACCCCCGCCGCCAGCAGCACCGCCCCGATCAGCACGAACGTACCGCCCAGCCCCTGCGCGAAGCGGTGCGGCTCCGGGTTGTCGGGGATGACGTCGGGCTTCACCAGCCCGGTGGGCCGCAGGACGTGCCGGTAGATGCGCTGGAACAGCGCCGCGCCGGGCCAGGCTGTGCCGACCAGCATCACGGCAGCGACGAACGCCACGAGCGGCCAGGCGTCCAGCACGAATGCCAGGATCAGCAGGCCGATGATGAACGCCTGGTTCGTGCGCAGTGCGGAATGGTCTACAGTTGTGTTTCGCTCTCGTGTCATGATGAACCTCTCCCGGTTGCTGCCGGGCTATCAATCTGCTTTCAGGGTTAGCCCCCGGCAATGGACGGGATGATCAGAAGCTGTGTGTTTTCCGTTACCGGGGTGTGCGGCCCGTCCAGGTGGCGGATGTCCTCCTCGCCGACGAACACGTTGACGAACGAGCGCAGTTGCCCGCCGTTAAACAGGTGCCGCTCAAGCTCGGGATACTGGCGGGTCAGGTCGGCAAGCGCCTCGCCGACCGTCCGCCCGCTGACAGTCACGTGCTCCTGCCCGCCGGTGTACGGACGGAGCGGGGTTGGGATGCGGATCCTGGCCATCAGACTGTGTCCTCCTCCTGCGAGATGGTCAGAGCGTCTTCGTCGAAGCCGGAGCGGTCTTCGCGGAGCCGCCAGGCGTGTGTAGCCCCGGCCCGCCCCGGACGGATGTGATCAGGTAGCTGAAGTGCGGCAGGGCGTGCTCGCGGTCGAACTCGCTGGGCTGTGCCGGGTGGTCGGGGTGCGAGTGGAACACCCCGACAAGCGACAGCCCTCTCGCCGCCGCCTCAAGCTCGGCCCGCAGATAGTCCTGCGGCGCAAGCTCGTAGCGGTTGTGCTGTGCGCTCGCCTCGCGCCGGTTTTCAAGCGGCAGCACGGCGCTGATCGTCACCGTATCGCCTGCCGCGTGCCCCAGCAGGAAGCCCGCCCCCTCGTTCGGGTAGCTGCGCTCGCCGTGCTGCTCGACGCGGGCAAGGTGCTCGCGGCTGAGTACGATCTGCACGGCTCAGCCCTCCTCCGCCCAGAACGGCTCGCTGAGGTACTTGGAGGCGCTGTCGGGGAAGAGCGTCACGACGACGCCTTCGGTGAGCGTGCTGGCGACGCGCAGCGCGGCGACCATCGCCGCCCCTGCCGACACGCCGACGAGCAGGCCCTCCTCGCGGGCCAGGCGGCGGCACATCTCGTGCGCCTCCTCGGTTGTGACCGGCTCGGTGGCGTCGGGCAGGCCGGGGTCATAGATGCCGGGCACGATGGCGGTTTCCATGTGCTTCAGCCCCTCCAGCCCGTGAAAGGCCGCGTCGGGCTGCACGGCGACGAGCCGCACGTCCGGGTTGTACTCGCGGAGCCGCCGCCCCGTGCCCATCAGCGTGCCGCTCGTGCCCAGCCCGGCGACGAAGTGCGTCACACGCCCTCCGGTCTGCTCCCACACTTCGACGCCCGTCGTCTCGTAGTGAGCGCGCCAGTTGTCGGGGTTGTTGTACTGGTCGGCGAAGAAGTACGCGTCGGGGTTGCGCTCGTATAGTTCGCGCACCAGCCGGATCGCGCCGTCAACGCCCTCCGCCGGGTCGCTGAGTGTCAGGTCAACCCGGTAGGCGCGCAGGATGGCGAGGCGCTCCGGGCTGGCGTTCGCCGGGACGACGAGCTTGACGCGGTGCCCCCGCGCCGCGCCGATCATCGCGTAGGCGATGCCCATGTTGCCCGAGGTGCTGTCGAGCAATGTGACGCCGGGGCGCAGTTCGCCGCGCGCCTCCGCGCCGAGGATGATGCTCAACGCCGGGCGGTCCTTCACCGAACCGCCGGGGTTGGCCCACTCCGCCTTGGCGAGCACCTCGACGCCTTCAGGCAGGTGCGCGGTGATGCGCCGGAAGGCCAGCAGCGGGGTATTGCCGATAAGCTCCTCGACGGCTGCCCCCGCGTGCGCCTGCGCGGTACGTCGTTCTATATTGATCCGCTCTTCTGCGGTGGATTGAATATGGTTTCGCATGATCTCCCGCCCTTGCCGCGCCGGTTCGTGCCGTGTGTGCGGCTTGACTGGTTTGTCATCGCAATCGTGATCAGTTCAGTGGTCGCCGGGGTGCGGCGAGGCGAGAGGCCACAAACAGGGTCAACGACAGATTGGGGTGTTCTGCATGCCCGGCAGAGCCGGGGAGCACAGCAGGGCAGACCTCGCGTCGCCACGGCCACAGACCACAGCCGGCTGTGGCGGGGACGGTGTTACCCTGCGGGAGGGGCAGCTAGAGGGTTGGAGCTACCTGTGCCCGGCGAGGGTAACCGCGCCCCCGCCCCGGACAGGTGCAGGTGTTGGTCATGAACATGGGTGAGACAATATCCATCATCAAATTCTACATTATTGATGGTAATTATAGCTATCGCATCGGGGCGCGTCAACGGGGGAAGACAATAGTTGCGCATTTTGGGGCCGTTGCTTCCCCTTTCCGGGAATTACGAATGGCCAGTACCCACATGCAATGGGGAAAATACCTGATATTGTAGGGGAATCATTCCCCAAAATAAGCAAGTTAGTTGTATAATGGGTCAGGAGGTTGTGCAATGGGCGGGCGGCGGAGCCTCAGTTGGCATCCGCGCGAAAAAAGGTAAGATTATAAGAGCCAGCGCCATGCGCTTAACTTCACAGCAGTTGAGGCGCGAACACCCTGGCATCACCTTTTCATCCCACGCCCATTACCCTCCTGCCGATCAACTGCTGTCGTCGATCTTTCGCCTTGACTATCCTCTAATAGTGAAAGGAGACGCCAAACACCCATCGGACAGGACTCGCACCTGGCGGCGGGGCGGGCCCTGGAGCGCCGCATCTCGAACGCAAGAGCCGCGGTCGATTGGACATGCTTGCAGGGAGTGAGCATGACAGCCGCGAGCCGAGCCGGGCGTTATTCCCATCATTAACCGGCAGGCGCGTGGGACTGGAACGGGGATATGAGAGCAATTACCGGATGGGCAGGAAGGCGGATCAGCATGTTCAGACATAAATACTGGGTGCTGGGAGGTGCTTCCGCCATTTTACTGTTCCTGGGCGCATTTATTTTCACCAGCCCAACCGTTGCCGAGGCAACGCTCGTCGTCTCGGAGGGAGAAGTCGTCGTTGAGCACGGGACGACGCGCCTGTTCGTCGTGCCTACTCGCGAGCAGCGGACGGTGACGGCAGGTGAGACCCTCGCGCTGAAAGCAGGCGACACCGTCCAGCTCCATCCGGGCGCGACTGCCCAACTGCGGCTGCTCAACGGCAGCACCGTCGATTTATCTGAAGGGGCCTTATTACACATTACCGAGCTTGTCAACACGCGGGAAACCTTCCGCGTGCGCCTGTACCTGTTCGCCGGGCGCACCGTCAACCGCATTGAGCACCTGCTTGACGTAGACGACGCGTTTGTGATCAGCACGCCGTCCTCGACGACCTCCGTGCGCGGCACCGTGTTCGCCGTCGAAGTGCTGTCCGAGGACAGCACCGTGGTCACGGTTGACGAGGGTAGCGTGTTCGTCTCGACCGAGGACGCAGGCGTCGAAGTGCCCGCCGGTTTCAAGCTGCGGGTCGAGGTCGGCCAGCCGCTTGGCCTGCCGGAGCCCAAGCCTGCGTGGGAGCCGCCGCTCATGGCCGAGGTGGACAGCCGCGTCAGCGCGCCTGTGCTGAACACAGTCTCGCCCTGTGAGGCGGACCCCGCCGCCTGTGTGACACCGGCAGCCGATCAGCCGCCCGCCGATCAGCCCGCGCCGGTTGCGGAACAGCCGCAGCCAGCCCGCCAGCAGTCGCAGCGTCCCGCGCCGGTTCTGGCTGCTGCTCAGCCGACCGTGCGGCCAACCGCGACGCTCCCGCCGACGGCGACGCCCAAGCCAACGCTGACGCCGACGCTCCCGCCGACCAATACGTCGGTGCCGACCGCCACGCCGACCAGCGTGCCGACGGTTGCGCCGACGGCCACACAGCCACCACCGACTGATCCACCGCCGCCACCGCCGACGGACCCGCCCACGCCGGAGGAGCCGACTCCCACGGCGACGAACAAGCCGAGCGCCAACGTGACGGAGCCGCCGGCGACAACAACGCCGGAGCCTGAGCCTACCAGCGGCGGTATCGGCGGGAACTGCATCGGCGGGGATTGTGACGACGCCGGGACGCCGGAACTGCCCACCCCCGTCTGTGGGGGACCGGCTGGTGGCGACAATCCGCACTGCCCCCCGCCTGGGGAGCCGTAAGACCTGCGCCATATCGCATGAATAGAACGGGGAGCCTGCATGCACGAGCAGGCTCCCCGCTTTGCTTCCGGCTATCGCCGCGCCGCTGACCCGGTGAAAAACGGCGGCGCAGTGGTATAATCCGGAGAGTTCCACGCAAGTACGTGAGTCCCCTCTAGGGGAAGTGCCACGCCCTGTTATCTGACAGAAGGATACAAGGCCTGGGAGATGCACTCGACGGTGATCTCGTGGGCTTTTTGTTTTGCGTGCTGTGCCGAGTCGGAGGTTTTGCCTGTATGACAGCTAACTGGATCAGCGTTATCGTTGCCGCTGTTTTTGAAGTCTGCTGGGTGATCGGCCTGAAGCATGCCGACAGCTTCCTGGCCTGGCTGGGAACGGCCATCGCGGTCTTTATCAGCTTTTATCTGTTGATAATGGCTGGCAGGAAGCTCCCCGTCGGCACGGTGTACGCCGTATTCGTGGGGCTGGGCACCGCCGGGACGGTGATTTCGGACATCGTGCTCTTCGGCGAGCCATTCAAACCCACAACGCTCCTGTTGATCGCGGTCTTGCTGGCGGGCGTTATCGGGTTGAAGCTCGTCACGGACGACCATGTCGAAGGGAGGGCTGAGGCGTAATGGCCTGGGTGGCTCTTGTCGTCGCCGGTTTATTCGAGATGTTCGGCGTGACGATGATCGGCAAGCTGCACCGGGACCGCAACTGGCAGTCGCTGGTGTTGCTCCTGCTCGGGTTTGGGGCGAGCTTTTTCTTCCTGTCTATCGCCATGCGGACTCTGCCGATGGGCGTAGCCTACGCCATCTGGACCGGGATCGGTGCGTCGGGCGGGGCGGTGCTGGGGATGCTCCTGTACGGCGAGTCGAAAGACTGGCGGCGCGTAGTCTTTATCGCCATGGTGCTGGGCGCAGCAGTCGGGCTGAAGCTCGTCTCGTGAGCGGCCTGCCGTTACGATACCTGGTGCTTGAAGTCCTGAATCGCGTACACGTTCATCGGCTCGCCGATGCGGTGGCTCGTCGCCGGATCTAGCAGCTTCGCCGTGACGCGGTCGGCGGCAACGCGATAAGTCGCCGCGCTGGCGAGGATCTCATCGGGCTGTGCGGCGCGGCTCAGGCGCATGGCGAGGTCCACGGTGTCGCCGAGCGCGGTGTAGGTATAGCGGCTGCCCGTGCCAGTGTAGCCCACGACCGTCTTGCCGGTGGCAACGGCGTACGAGAAGTCGATCAACTGGTGTGGGTGATCGGAAGGCAGCGACTCGTGGTAGGCGCGTACCCGCCGCCGGCATTCCCATGCGGCGCGTGTCGCCAGCACCGGGTGGTTGGGCTGGATGAGCGGCGCGTTGAACACCGCCATGATGCGGTCGCCCGACTGCTGCGTGATCGTGCCCTCGTGCTCGAAAATGGCCTGCACGGCGAAGTCGAGGAAGGTGTTGATCATCGAGAGCACCTCCTCCGGCGTGTGGCGGGCTGCATAGCCCGAGTAGCCCCGCAGCCGTATGATCAACACCGACGTCTCCTGCAACTGCCCGCCCAGGTTGATCTGCCCCTGGCGTACGGCTTCGAGCGCGGCGTGCGCTACGCGCGGCGTGACACGCGCCTGGAACAGGCTGAGGATCTGCCGTCGCTCGCGGTCCTCCACCCAGAAGCGGTACACGGTGACCATCAGGTAGCTCAGGCCGATGGTCATGAACGGGTAGAAGAGGTCCACCAGCAGTCCCTGATAGTCAAACAGCCAGCTCGCCACGAGGAAATACACCGTGCCGACGATCACGCCTGCGACCAGCCCGACCCAGGGGCGGGTGCTCAGCAGCCCCACGATCACCCCCAGCACCACCATGATCGCGATGCGCAGCGAAAGCGGCGCGAGCTGGATGAACCGGCCCGACCAGATCGTCTCGATGGCGTTGGCGAGGATCTCGACGCCGTACATGGGCCGCCCGTTCTGGCTGACGGCGGTCAGGTAGCGGTCAGGTTCGGCGGTGGCCGTAATGCCGACGAGCACGATCTTGTCGCGGAAGGCCTCGGCGGGGACCTTCCCGTCGAGCACATCCTCGTAGCTGACCATGCGGAAGGTCGTCCTGTCGGGCGAGGCGGGCGGCCCCGCGTAGTGGACGAGCATCTCCGTCCAGGCGTTAACCGGGATTTCCCGCCCGGCGAACAGCAGCTTGCCGTTTGATATCGGCACGCTCTCGATGCTGCCGCTCGCGTCGGTCGCCTCGCCGAGGTAGACCTGGATCGCGGCGAGGGCGAGGTTGGGGTACAGCTCGCCGCCGAGCGACGCGACGAGCGGCAGCCGCCGCACGTAGCCGTCTTCGTCGTGCCGGAAGTTGGTGTGCCCCAGCGCGACGGATGACGCCGCCAGCGAGGGGACGGGCTGCAGGCTGGCCTCAAACTCCAGCGGGCCGCTCTCCCGGTGGAAGGCGTCGCCCTGCCCCAGAATGGGCTGCACGACATTCCCCGCCCGCCGCATGGCCGCTCGCAGGATCTCGTCGTCCTCGGTTGAGGAGACGAACGTGAAGTCCAGCACGATGACATCCGCGCCCGCGTCGCTCAACTTCCGGATCAGGTCAGCGTGTAGCGAGCGGGGCCAGGCGCTCCAGCGTCCGTAGCGCTCCAGCGTCTCATCGGTGATCTCGACGATGGTCACAACATCGCTGACCGGGTACGGCTGGTACAGGATATCCCGCATCTGCGTGTTGGTGCTGGAGAGCAGCCCCAGCATCATCAGCATAACTACCAGCCCCGCGCCGAGCAGGCCGATCGCCGCACGGGACCATGACAGTACGGCGCGGTCCTCAAGGAACTCCTCGCGGATGCGCTCGAACGTACTGCGGAAGCGCACGTCGAGCGGCGTCCAGGCAGGCAGGCCGCCCGCCGCTGCCCGCACCTCTTGCAGCGCTTCGAGCATACGCGCATCGCTGATGCCCCGCTCACGCGAGTCGAGCAGCGCCTGGAAGCCCGTCTCGCTGCGGCCCAGCCCGATCAGGCGGGCGGCCTGCCGTGCGAAGGGGCTTTCCCGCAGCGCGAGGCGGGCCAGCTTGACGTCGCCGTCCCGCGAGAAGGCCACTGGCCGCCAGCGGTCGACGGGCGGCAGCCAGCGCTCCAGCAGTGTCAGAGCATTGCTGCGCATCGCGCTCGCGCCGCCCTGCGCCGCCACGTCGATCAGCGCCTGAACGGCGGCGTCGGAGAGCCGGGCGATCTGAATGACGTCCGGCCCGGCGTCGATCATCTGCGCGAGCGTGCGCTCGACGGCGTCGGGCCGCGACGACAGGATCACGTGCTCGCACACGCGCAGACGCATGGCGGGGTCGTCCGCGTACTGCCACCAGTACTGCTGGTTGTGCCCGTACAGCAGCGCCCCCTGCAGCAAAAACTCTAGCTGACCGTCAGCCAGCGGCGGGGCGGTTTCTACATCGCGATAGGCCGCGTCGATGTAGGCGAACTCGGTCAGCGAGGCGGGGGACGGCGTGCCCGGCTTCCAGCCGTCGCTGCGCTGCACGAGCAGCATCTGGGCGTCGGCGCGGAGCAGGTCGGCCTCTTCCACGGCGGTACGATGCCAGTGGCGGTCAAGCTGCATGTCCTCCACAAGCTCATCGGGGAGGCCGTCGAGCAGCAGTTGGAAGGCCTCACGGGCCGAGTCGGGCCGGTCCTGCGGCTCCGGCGCGGCGAGCACACACAGCCTGACGAGCAGCGACGGCAGCAGGTCGGCGTACGGGTCTATATCGTAGAGCCGGCTCCTAACCGAGCGGGGGTCGGCGGTAATCTCGCCTTCGTCGCTGCGTTCCGGCAGGGTGCCGGTGAGCATTTCATACAGCAGGATGCCCAGACTATAAATGTCAGAGCGCGGCGTGAGTCCCCCTCTGCTGTGCTGCTCCGGCGAGGCGTAGAACGTCGTGCCACGCCCGGTGTGCAGCGGGAGCGTATCCTCGGTGAGCCGCCGGGCCAGCCCGAAGTCGGTGAGGTAGGCGCGGCCTTCCGCATCGAGCAGGATATTGCTCGGCTTGAGGTCTCGATGCACGATGCGCTGGCTGTGCAGGTAGTCGAGCGCGGAGACGATGTCGGCGGCAAGGCAGAGCGTGTGCTGCACGGTCAGCGGCCCCTGCCGCAGCAGGTCGGTCACACTGCCGCCTGTCGCGTAGCGCATCGTAAAGTAGTAGAACTCGCTGGACGTGCCGAAGCGGTACAGCGGCAGGATGTTCGGGTGGCTGAAGCTGGCGATGAGGTGCACCTGCCGCTCGAAGTCGGCGGAGATCAGCGCGGGCTGCGTGCCCGCCGTGGGGATCAGCTTCACCGCGACGACGCGCTGCCTGGTCTGGTCCCAGCCGGACCACACGGCGGCTTCTCCGCCCCGCCCGAGTTCTTCCAGCAGGACGAAATCTTCCATCTGGTAACCGGCTCGCAAGGACTGCCTGGCGACCATGCTCAAGCTGCTCCCTAAGCCACGAAGTCAAGTCAGCGGTGTGCGCAGGTGTTGCACTCGGCATGAGTTTAGCAGGAGCGGGGCATTTTGGAAAAAGGCGGGGCGGGGTAAGGAGCAAAGCCACCGCGACGTGCAAGACGCTTCTAGCGTTTTGCCTGGCAGGTTCCGCATCGCGAAACCGACACAAACGTACGCACTGCCGTATGTTATTCGTACACCAGCACCTCGGCGACGCTCATGCGCGAGGCCCGGTACGCGGGCACGAAGCTCGCGAGGATGCACAGCACAACCGTCACGCCGAGCCAGATCAGCCCGCCGTCCGTCGAGAACGTGTAGCGCAGCGGCGTCCCCAGGAAAGCCATGCCGATCATGTCGCTGAGCGGGCGGCTGA
>DGDY01000160.1:11444-19777 GCA_002385675.1 Anaerolineales bacterium UBA3940
ATGGCGCGCATGACGCCCAGCTCGCGCGTGCGCTCCAGCACGTTGATCGCCACCGTGCCGGTCAGCCCCAGCCCGCCGACGAGCGTCAGCAGCGCCACCATGATCAGCAGCACCACAAGCAGGATGTTGAACTGGTACTGGATCTGCGAGATGGCGGTATCGAACGTGAAAGTGCTTGCGCCGATCATGCCCGCCCGCCGCATGTGCATCCCGACCTCCTCCGCGATGGCGGCGCGGTAGGCAGGTGTGTCCTCCCGCGTTTCGATCAGCACGCGGTCGACGGTGCGGGGTTCGTTGATCGTCGTGGCGAGGTAGGGCTGGTTGGTGTAGGCCAGCGGGCCGACCAGCAGCGCCTGCGCGATGCCGACCACGCGGAAGGGCCGGTCGCGCCCTTTGAGGCGCAGCACGAGGTCGTCGCCCACGCGGATGTCCGGCTCCTGCTCCAGGTACCCGGTATTGATCACAATTGCGTTCCCGTCATCCGGGCGGAGCCACCGCCCCTCGACCATGATCGGCGTGATCATGTCCGTCTCGGCGGGCACGTCGTAGATCGTCAGCCAGAAGCCCTCGCTGCCGTCGGGCCGGACGCGATACCCGCCCGCGCTCCTCCAGCTTTCCACCGCTGTGATCCCCTCGATGCGCCAGACCTCCCGCTCGACGCGCCGCCGGTCGTAGGAGCCGCCCAGCTCCAGCGTCACGTCGTAATCCCAGTAGGCGAGCGCATCCTGCAGGGTCAGCGTCATCGAGTCGCGCACGCTGAACACCGATACGAAGATCGCCCCGGCCAGCGTCAGTGTGAACAGCGTCAGCGTCAGCCGCCCGGTGCGCCGGAAGGTGTTGCCCAGCGAGATCAGGAACGGGCGCGGCAGGAAGGTCAGCCGCGCGAAAATGCGCGGCAGCAGCGCGGTTTCGCTCCCCGGCGAGCCGATGCCGTAGTCGTTGATGGCCTCGCGCACCGTCACCCGCGTGCCAGCGATGATCGGGTACAGCCCGGCGATGACCGGCACGATCAGCGCGACGAGCACCTGTATCGCCAGCACTTCAGGCAGCAGGTCAAAACTCACGATGTCAAAGTTCACCGTGTCCGCCACGAACGTGGTCAGCCAGCGCGCGCCGACCACGCCCAGCGGCAGCGCGATCACCAGCGCCAGCACCCCGAACACCAGTACCAGCGAGAAGTACATCCGCACGACCTGCCCGTCGCGCGCACCGAACGCCTTCATAATGCCGATCTGGCGCTTGTGGCGGGCGAGGATCGCCGTGATGACGTTGACGATCAGGAAGCTGCTCAACACGAGTGCGAACACGCTCATCGCGGCAAGCACCAGCGTCAGCGCCTCGATGGTCGAGGCGGCGGGGTGCTTGCCCGGCTCGGCGATGTAATCCCAGTACACGGAGACGCCCTCACGGGCCAGCCGCTCGCGCACGGCCTGCGCCGCCCGGCGGTTGTGCTCCTGGCTGGAAGCCGTGCCCGTGAAGGTGAGGAACAGCTCGTTGTAGCCGTCCGGCAGGCCCATCCACTGCACGGCCCGTGCGTTCAGGTAGCCGGTCGCCTCGTTGTAGAATGCGGCGTCGGTGCGCCCCATGTCGTGCGCCACGCCGACCACGCGCAGGGCGTACTGCCGCCCGAGCGGCGTCTCGACGAGCACCTCGTCACCGAGGGACACCCCCGCGAAGTCGAGCGACGAGCGCTCCATCACAATCTCGTCGCGCCGTTCCGGCCAGGCCCCGGCCTCAAGCGTGATGATGTCAAGCTGCTGGTTGGTGTAGTCGGGCAGGACGACCAGCGAGATGTCCACCCAGTCGTCTGCGCCGCTGGCACGCAACTTGCCGTACACCGAGCGGCGAGGCGCGGCCTCGGCAACCTCCGGCATGCGGCGGACGACGCTCAACAGCGCGTTGTCAACCCTGTCCATGTACAGCACCGCATCGGACGGGTTTCGCTCGGCATAAGTTGCGGCGAGGTCGCGGGTGATAATGATGCGGGTCGTGACAATCGTGCCGATGGCGAACACGCCCACGGCGATTGAGAGGATAACGAGCAGCGTGCGGGCCTTGTTCAGCCACAGGTCGCTCAGGATTTTCTGCCAGCGAGGGCTCAGCATAACGTTGTTCTCCAGATGGCGCGTGCGAGGTCGGCCACGCTGCTAGCCGGCGATCTGCCCGTCTGCGATGGTGATGGTGCGGTCGGCGCGCTGTGCGATGTCATTATCATGCGTCACGATGAGAACGGTCTTCCCCTGGTCGATGAGGTGGAGGAAAAGCTGGAAGACCTGCTCTGCCGTCTGTGAGTCCAGGTTGCCGGTCGGCTCGTCCGCCACGAGGATCGGCGGGTCGTTGGCGAGCGCCCGTGCGATGGCGACGCGCTGCTGCTGGCCGCCGGAGAGCGCGGTCGGCAGCTTGCCCGCCTGGTCGCGCACGCCGACAAGGTCGAGCAGCTCCAGCGCGCGCCGCTGCCGCTCGCGCGGGGAGTACATGCCGCAAAAGTCCATCGGCAGCATGACGTTGGCAAGGCAGGTCAGGGTGGGGAGAAGCTGGTAGAACTGGAACACTACGCCGATCTGCTGCCCGCGCCAGCGGGCCATCTGCCGCTCCTTGAGCGTGTGCACCGCCGTATCCCCGACATAGATCTCGCCGGAGGTCGGGCGGTCGATGCCGGTGATCATGTTGATCAGCGTGGACTTGCCGCTGCCCGACTTGCCGATCACCGCGACGAACTCCCCCGCGTCAACGCTCAGGCTGACGCCCTTCAGCGCCTGGAACTCGCCTGCCCGGCTCCTGTATACCTTGACGACATCACGAAGCTCGATGAGGTGGGTGTTGCCATGCCGATACGTGCCGTTCTCGCCCAGCGCGGCGGCTGCGGCGCTCTTACCTGTCAGCAGGCCCACAGATAACTCCTCGTTTGAATGGTCGATAACCATGAGTGATCAGAGCCAAAGGATTCCGCCCGTCCGGCGGGAGTAGAAGACATGCTCAATGGTCGGGATGCACCGCACCGCCCGATCAAGGCTGGGGAGGCATGGGAGCGGGAGGCGGCCTTGAAGGGGAGCCGTTATCGGAACGGGGGTGCTGGAGCCGGCCCGGCAGCAGCCCGTGCTGCCAGCTAGCCAAATGGTAAACACTTCTGTCATTCGGGTCAAGCCGCTGCCACTTACGTATCGCCGCAGCGGTGCACCCACCGCCGGGTCTGTGAAACTGGGCCTGTCAGCCCGTCAAACACCTCCTGGCTGCTGTTTGTGAAATTTTCATAAATTTAGGATTAAACATCTCTGAAAACCGTTCAGGAGGCGCGTGCAACCTTTGACTTTTTATCCCAGAAATGGGAGGATATAACAAAATCGTATCTATGTAAAGGCATTTGTAGAGAGTACTTTTTCATAGGCGCGCCGCGCCGGCATACCTGCTGCTGAGGTGACGACAACCAGGAATCATCCGGATTTTGTAGCATTGTAATAAGCCTCCGTTGTCGCCTCCTCCAATCTTAACCGCATTTTGCTGCTCACAGGCGTTCAAAAAGCCGGCCCTGGTCGGGCGCTTGTTCTGTCTGTCGAGCTTATTACATGTATACTTTCGAAACTATATTTCTGTGGCTAATACACACTGAGTCCGGGCATGGGCCGCCGGTCGCTACTTCTCTGACCACGCATTCGCACGCTCATCCTGCGGCAGAGCACCCGCCCCGAGAGGCGGCAGGCCATACACTTTATGACTCTCCCGCAGCCTGTCCAACCCGGGGCGACTGCCCTGCCGACGACAAGGAGGCATGACTAACTGACTCGCCAACTGCATACGTCGTAGCTCCCCAGCAAAACCTTTATCTCTGCATTTATGGCGCGCTCGTATTGTTTTCGCAGGGGAGAAACCCATGGACTTATTGGCTGTTGTGTGCCCACCTGTCACGCCGACGACGAACACCGGGACTTCCTACGGGCGATATGATGGCAAACTGTCCGCCCGGCCCCACCCGCTGGCGGCAGCATACCCCTGTTGCGGCCCCCTCACTTCCCTCAGGGCGGAAGGAGGGCTGCATGGCTGCGCCTTCGCCCCGGCTCAGGGGCGCGCGCGTCCGAGCCTGCCGGCTTCCACTGCCCGGACGGGCGCTGGCCTGATCCATCCTGCTGGTTTGACCGGGAAAGCACGAGCCCACCTTGAGGCTGCTTGAAAGGCGTCATCCTTATGCACACTCAGTTAGTGACAGAAGGCAAGACACTCACTCCACTCAGCATCACCAGGGACATTGTCGCCGAGTACCCGCTCACGCACGGGCAGCAGGCGCTGTGGTTCCTGAACAAGCTGACCCCGGAGAGCGTCGCGTACAACATCGCCCAACTGGTGCGCGTGCGCTCGCCGCTTGTCGAGGACAAGGCCCGGCTGGCCCTGAGCCGCCTGGCGGAGCGCCACCCCGTGCTGCGCACGACCTTCGCCGAGGTGGACGGGAAGCCGGTCCAGCGCGTGCACCGGCGGCTTAACCCGGAGCTGGAGTTCGTCGATGCCGCAAACTGGGATGATGCTCAGATCCGCAAGCAGCTTGAGGAAGCGACGTTCCGCCCCTTCAACCTGGAGACCGGCCCGCTGCTGCGGATCACGGTGCTCCGCCGGGCGGACGATGACTACCTGCTGCACATGGTCATCCACCACATCATCGCCGATATGTGGTCGCTGGCGCTGATCCTGAACGATCTGCCCGCCCTGTACGGCGAGGTGCTCACCGGCGAGCCGTCGGGCCTGAAGCCACCCCGCCGCACCTACGAGGAGCATGTTTACGCCGAGGCGGAGATGCTTGCCGGGCCGAAGGGGGAGGCTCTGTGGGCCTTCTGGAGCAAACAGCTTGCCGGGGAACTGCCGGTTCTGGAACTGCCGACTGACCGCCCGCGCCCGCCGGTCCGCACCGATAAGGGGGGCGCGGCCTACGCGCGCCTCGGCGTCGAGCAGGCGGATCGCCTGCGGAAGATCGCCAGAGATGCGGGCACGACGCTGCACGACCTGATGCTCGCCGCCTTCCATGTGCTGCTGCACCGCTACAGCGGGCAGGACGACATTATCGTCGGGCTGCCGAAGGCCGCCCGCACGCGGGACACCGCTCGTACGCTGGGCTATTTTGTGAACACGATTCCGCTGCGCGCCAACCTCTCTGGCAACCCGACCTTCACGGCATTTCTGGCGCAGGTGTCGGACACCGTCAAGCAGTGCTTCGCGCATGATGCGTTCCCCTTCTCGCTGATGGTCGAGCGGCTCCAGCCCGAGCGCACGATCAACGTCTCGCCCATCTTCCAGGTGGCGTTCGCCTGGCAGAAGACCACCCGGCTTGTCGACCCGGAGAAGATAGCGAGCTTCGCGCTGGGCGAGGAGGGCGCGGGCGTGCAGATGGGCCCGATGCTCGTTGAGTCGGCGGTGATGCCCTTCCGCACCTCGCCGTTTGACATGACGCTGTGGATCGCCGAGGCGGGCGATGACCTCGGCGCGACGCTGGAGTACAGCCACGACCTGTTCGAGCATGAAACCGCCAGCCGCATGCTTGGCCACTACGAGCAGCTTCTGAAGGGCATTGCCGAGAACGCCGACCGGCCCATTTCCGACCTGCCGCTGCTGACAGAGCGCGAGCGCCGGCAGATCCTCGTCGAGTGGAACGAAACGGAATCCGTCTGCGAGCCGTTCAAGTTCGCGCACGTGCTGTTCGAGGAGCAGGCGGCACGCACGCCGGACGCGGTCGCCGTGGTGCTGGGGGATGAGCAGGTAACATATGCCGAGCTCAACCGCCGCGCGAACCAGCTTGCGCACGCCCTCAAGACGCGCGGCGTCGAGCCGGGGGTGCTCGTGGGCGTCGGCATGGAGCGCTCGATCGACATGGTCGTCGGGCTGCTTGGCGTGCTGAAGGCGGGCGGCGTCTACCTGCCGCTCGACCCGGCCTACCCCGCCGAGCGCATCGCCTTCATGCTGGAGGACGCCGGAGCGCCCATCCTGCTGACGCAGGCCGCGCTCGCCGATCTCGCCCCGGCCTTCAAGGGGCAGGTGTTGCGCCTGGATACCGACCGGGCGACCATCGAGCGCGAACCGACCTCCAACCCGGTTGTGAACCTCTCGCCGGACGACCCGGCTTATGTGATCTACACCTCCGGCTCGACGGGGCAGCCGAAGGGCGTGGTCATCTCGCAGGAGTCGCTTACCAATCACTGCCGTGACATGCAGCGCGCCTACGATCTGACCGCCGAGGATCGCGTGCTCCAGTTCGCGTCGATCAACTTCGATCCCTCGCTGGAGCAGATCCTGCCGACCCTGTTCGCCGGGGCACGGCTGGTGCTGCGCGGGCAGGACCTGTGGACGCCGCAGGCGTTCGGAGAGTTCGTCGCCGAGAGCGGGCTGACGGTCATCAACCTGCCACCGTCCTACTGGCATCAGGTCGTGACGGCCTGGGCGAACGCGGGCGAGAGTTTGCCCGCCAACCGGCTGCGGCTGGTCATCATCGGCGGCGACGTGCTCCAGCCTGAGACGATCCGCCTGTGGTGGCAGACGCCGATGAAGCGCGTGCGCCTGCTCAACGCCTACGGCCCGACGGAGACAACCATTACCTCAACGACGTTCGACGTGACCGCTTACGGCGAGAAGGCGCTCTCGCTGCGCCGCGTGCCGATTGGCCGCCCCACTCCGGGCCGCCGCCTCTACGTGCTGGACCGCTACGGCAAGCCGGTGCCGGTCGGTGTGCCGGGCGAGCTTTACATCGGCGGCCCGCGCGTCGCGCTCTCATACCTGTACCGGCCCAAACTGACCGCCGAGAAGTTCCTCCCCGACCTGTTCTCAGGCGAGCCGGGCGCGCGGATGTACCGCACCGGCGACCTCGTCCGCTACCTGCCGGACGGCAACCTTGAGTTCCTGGGGCGGATGGATCACCAGGTCAAGGTGCGTGGGTTCCGCGTGGAGCTGGGCGAGATCGAGGCCGTGCTGAGCGCTCACCCCCGCGTCCGCGAGGCGGTAGTCGCGGTGCGTGAGGACGCTCCCGGCGACCGCCAGCTTGTAGCCTACATCGTCCCGGTACGCGGCGCGCAGCTTATGGGCGACGATCTGCGCGAGTACCTGCTCGCGAAGCTGCCCGCCTACATGGTTCCTGCCGCGTTTGTCACGCTGGACGAGCTTCCGCTTGGGCCGAGCGGCAAGGTGGACCGCAGGGCGCTGCCCGTGCCCAACGGTAACCACCACTGGGCGCAACAAAAGTTCGTTGCGCCCCGCACGCCTCTGGAGCGCGAACTGGCGCAGATGTGGGCCGACGTGCTTGGTGTGGAAAAGGTCGGTATCCATACCAGCTTCTTCGATCTCGGCGGACACTCGCTGCTGGCGACGCAGCTCATCGCCCGCGTGGAGGAGTGCTTTCACATTGACCTGCCGGTGCGCCGCCTGTTTGAGCGTCCGACGGTAGCCGGGCTTGCCGAGGTGATCACGCAGCGCATGGCCGAAGACGAGGCTGACGACGAGCTTGAAGCCCTGCTTCGCGAGCTTGAGGCCCTACCGGAAGAAGAAGTCAAGCACCTGTTGTTCAACTAGCCTCCCCTTCGACTCGGAGCATCACAGGAGCTTTGTATGAGCGAACTGTCCCGGCGTATTAGCGAGCTTTCGCCGGAGAAGCAGGCCCTTCTGGTGCAGTTGCTGCGTGAAAGACGAGCGCAGGCCGCGTCCAACCAGATCATCCCCCGCCGGGCGGACCCCGGCGCGTATCCGCTGTCGTTCGCGCAGCAGCGGCTCTGGTTCCTTGACCAGTTTGCACCGGGGAGCCCGCTCTATAACATCGCGGCGGCGGTCCGGCTGACCGGCCCGCTGAATGTCGGCGTCCTCGAGCAGAGCCTGACGCACATCGTGCGCCGCCATGAGACGATGCGGGCGATCTTCAAGGAGTGCGGCGGGGAGCCGGTGCAGGTCATCCTGCCTGAGCTTCGCGTGACGCTGCCCATCACCGATCTGCAGGGGCTGCCCGCCGCCGCGCAGCCGGCGGAGGTCGAGCGGCTGGCGGCGGAGGAGGCGCAGACGCCCTTCGACCTCGCACGCGGTCCGCTGATCCGCGGCAGGCTGCTCCGGCTGCAGCCCGACGAGCATGTCTTCCTGCTGACCGTGCACCACATCATCTATGACGGCTGGTCGACGGGCGTGATGCTGAAAGAGCTTGTCACCCTGTACGACGCGCTTCTGCATGGCAGGGCCCCGCTGCTGCCCGCGCTGCCCATCCAGTACGCCGACTTCGCCGCGTGGCAGCGGGAGTGGCTCCAGGGCGATGTGCTCGAAAAGCAGGTCGAGTACTGGCGCAAGCAGCTTGCCGGTGCGCCGCCACTCCTCGAACTGCCGCTCGA
>DGDY01000166.1:0-160 GCA_002385675.1 Anaerolineales bacterium UBA3940
CTGGAGTGTTGACAGGCGGGCGGGATAAGTTATAATAGCCTCGCTCGCCGAGGTAGCTCAGTTGGTAGAGCACATCACTGAAAATGATGGGGTCCCCAGTTCAAGTCTGGGCCTCGGCACTGGAGAGCCACCCAAGCGGGTGGCTCTTCTGATTCCTGCG
>DGDY01000166.1:501-913 GCA_002385675.1 Anaerolineales bacterium UBA3940
AGATGGTCAAGCTGGAAGAGCACCTCCACCATGCAGGCGAAGCCCTGCTCGGTGATGAAATCCTCGCCGTAGTGGTCGTGCGCTCGCTGGAGTGTGCCGGCCCGGTAGGCCCGGAACCCGCATGAGAAGTCGCGCACGCCCCGGATGGGGAACACGGTGCGGAACAGCACGCTCATGCCGAAGCTGAACAGCCGCCGCGAGGCGGGCACGCCGTGTACCTCCGCGCCGGGCTGGAAGCGCGACGCAATGACCACATCCTTGCCGCTGTTGATGGCCTCTACCATTGCCGGGATCAGCTCCGGTGGCTGTGTGTTGTCGGCGTCCATGGTGATGATGATGTCGTCCGGGCTGCGGCTCTCCGCGAGCGCCGCGCGGAAGCCGGTGCGCAGGCCCTCACTGAGCCCCATGTTGC
>DGDY01000166.1:1088-16420 GCA_002385675.1 Anaerolineales bacterium UBA3940
CCGTCGTCCACGACCAGCACGTGCAGGTCAAGCTCGTGCTGCGCGCGTACGTCCGCCAGGCGGCTCAGGAGACATGGCAGCGCCTCTTCTTCGTTGTATGCGGGCAAGATAACCTGGATCATTCGTCTGCTCGAGTTCTGGTCCGGTTCGCCGCGCCATTATACACCGCCCGATAAGTGGTGCCATGTTTCGGGTGCTGCCGATTGGGCCTGTCCTCAATCGGCGGTATACTCTGCCGGACGGACCCCCGGCTACTTTTTAAACAGTGCAAAGGATGGCAGCGTGGCGAAAAATCGGATTCGAGTCGGCGTGATCTTCGGGGGGCGCAGTGGCGAGCATGAAATCTCGCTCCGCTCCGCGCGCTCTATCATGGACGCGATCGACAAGGACAAGTACGACGTGCTGCCCATCGGCATTACCAAGGAGGGGCAGTGGATCGCGGGCGGTGACCCGATGCGCACGCTCACAAGCGGCGAGCCGTCGGCGGGCCCGGCGGCGCTGCTCGGCGAGCCGGGCGACTCTACGCTGAAGGCCATCGAGCCGGTTAACGAGACCTCGCGCAGCCTGACCGACATCGCCACCATCGACGTGTTCTTCCCTGTGCTGCATGGGCCTTTCGGCGAGGATGGCACGGTGCAGGGCCTGCTGGAGCTGGCCGACGTGCCATACGTCGGGTCGGGCGTGGCCGGTTCGGCGGTCGGCATGGACAAGGTGCTCTTCAAGGCGGTGATGCAGGCGCACCACATCCCGGTGCTACCCTACCAGCTTGTTCTGCGCTCCGAATGGGAGGAAAACCGCGAAGCCGTGCTCGAACGGGTCATGGCCGCCCTGGACTTCCCGGTATTTGTAAAGCCCGCCAATCTCGGCAGCAGCGTCGGTGTGACGAAGGCTCGCGACCGCGAGCAGCTTGCGGACGCGCTGGACGAGGCGGCCCGCTACGACCGCCGCCTGCTTGTCGAGCGGGGCATCAGCGCGCGGGAGATCGAGGTCAGCGTGCTGGGGAACGAACACCCGGTTGCGTCCGTCCCCGGCGAGGTCATCCCCGGTGACGAGTTCTACTCGTACAAGGACAAATACCTCGATGACAAGGCCAAGCTTCTCATCCCCGCCCCGCTTGATGAGCGCCTCACCGAGCAGGTGAGAGAACTCGCGGTGGCGAGCTTCAAGGCCATTGACGCCGCCGGGCTGGCCCGCTGCGACTTCCTGCTCGACCGCGAGACCGGCGAGCTGTGGATGAACGAGATCAACACCATCCCCGGCTTCACGTCGATCAGCATGTACCCGAAGCTGTGGGAGGCGTCGGGCATCCCCTACCCGGAGCTGATCGACCGGCTGATCCAGCTTGCGCTGGAGCGGCACGCCGACAAGAAGCGCAGCAAGACGACCTACGAACCGGAGAGCTAGGCGCATCGGGCTGATTGTATGTGTCCCCACCTCTTTCCCCCGATGGCGTGGAACGCTCGCCGGATCTGCGCTCTGCCGGGGGCCGAGTATAATCAGTAATCATGAAGCAGCGTACCGTTCGCACGCCCCGACGCAGCCACGCCCGCAAGCCGACCGTCCGTCGCCGAACCCGTACCGGCCTGCGGCTCCCAACCGCAGCCGGCCTTAAGTGGCGATGGGTGAGCCTTGCCCTCGCGCTGGTCGCTGCCGGCGGCCTGATCTTCCTCTTCACGAGCGAGATGTTCGTCGTCAGCCGTGTCGAGGTCGGGGGCACAACTTACGTCCCGGCGGAGGAGATTTACACGCTGAGCGCCATTGCCGACAAGCACATCCTGCAGGTGAACCCGGAGGAGGTCGCGCAGCGTGTCGCCAGCTCGCCCAGTCTTGAAGCTGCCGAAGTGATTGTCGAGTGGCCCGCGCGGGTGATCATTCTCGTGCAGGAGCGGGAACCGGCCATCGTGTGGGAGCAAGGCGAGTGGCGCTACTGGGTAGACAGCCGGGGGCGGCTCATGCCTGAGCGGGTAGAGATGCCTGCGCTGGTGCGAGTCGTCAACGAGGGGGAGGAGATCCCCTTCCAGTGCCCCGGCCCGGCGTGCTCGGAGGCAGGGGAGATCACGATTGACCCCGCCGTTGTCGCCGGTACGCAGCATCTAAAGACTCTGCGCAGTAACATCGAGATGCTATACTACGATCCCGTGCATGGCCTGAGCTACCAGGATGGGCGGGGCTGGCGCGGCTACTTCGGGGTAGGGGCTGATATGGACATCAAGCTCGCGGTCTACGAGACGCTCATCGAGGATCTGGAAGCGCGCGGGCTGGTTCCGGTGTATATTGATGTCAGCAACCCCGATGCGCCGTTCTATCGAATCGCGCGTTGAGGTATGCAACCAGTACACAGTGTGAGAAAGTAGCCAAACGGTGAGCACAGAACGCATCGTCGTCGGCGTTGACGTCGGCACAACGAAGATCTGCACGCTCGTCGGCGAGATCGGCGCCGACGAGACCATCCGCATCATTGGCGTCGGCATCGAGCCCTCTCAGGGGATGAGCAAGGGCACCGTCGTCGATGTGGCGCTGGCAACCGAAGCGGTGCGGGCCTCCAAACGGCAGGCGGAGCGGACGTCCGGCTATGAGATCGGGCGGGCGTATGTCAGCGTCGCCGGGAAGCACATCCACTCGGTGAACAGCCGGGGGGTGACGGGCCTCAGCCCGAACCGGGGCGCGGTCGAGCCGGACGACGTCGAGCGGGCGCTTGAGGCGGCACAGGCGATCGCGCTGCCGCACAACCGCGAAATCATCCACGTCATCCCGCGTACCTTCACCGTCGACGGGCAGGAGAACATCCGCAACCCGCTGGGGCTGCACGCCTACCGCCTTGAAGTCGAGGCGCACATCATCACGGCGGCGGCGTCCTCGCTGCGCAACCTGGAGAAGTGCATCAACGATGCCGGGCTGGAGGTTGACCGCTTCGTGCTGAACCCGCTCGCCAGCGCCGAGAGCGTGCTGACCCAGGCGGAGCGCGAGTCAGGGGTGGTGCTCATCGACATCGGCGGCGGTACGACAGACATCGCCGTTGTGATCGAGGGGACGGTGTGGCACACCGCCGTCATTGAGGTGGGGGGCAACCACATCACGAACGACATCGCGCACGTGCTGCACCTGCCGGTCAGCGAGGCGGAGCGCATCAAGATCGACTATGGTAACTCGCGCCCCGACACCGTGCCGACCGACCAGATCGTCACAATCCAGCCGTTTGGGGAGGACATGCCCACGCAGCTTCTGGCCTACGACCTCGCGCAGATCATCGAGGCGCGTGTGGACGAGATCTTCACGCTCGTCGTGCAGGAGCTTAAGCGTTCGGGCTACGACGGCCTGCTGCCCGCCGGTGCGGTGCTCACCGGCGGCACGTCCGCACTGAAGAACATCCGGCACAACGCCAGCGCGATCCTGCATATGCCGGCGCGCATCGCCCACCCGGAGAAGATCACCGGGCTGGTGGACAAGCTGAAGATCCCCCAGCATGCGACCGGGGTAGGGCTGCTGCAGTTCGCGCGGCGGCTCGACAGCGGCATGGCGGACAGCCTCGGCACAAGCCCGCGCCGGGGCCGGCGCTCCGGCGGCCTCGCTGTCGGCGATAAGATCGGCAACCTGCTGAAGCGGCTGCTGCCCGACGAATAACGGGGTGGTGGCTTCCGGGCCGGATGGCGCTTGTACTGCCGCCGGGCAAAAATACGTACAAGTTCCCGTTTTTAGTTGCATCATTTTTCACTTTATTGATAATGAGGATATGTGGGGTGGTTACCTCGTGCGTCTATATGCCAAAAGTTGGTATATAATCGCATAATCAGCCAACAATCCGGACGGATCAGGGTGGGTCAGTCCTCAGCGGTGATCCACAGCATTAGCCAGGAGAAATACCCATGGTGGACCAGGAAGCTCAGTCATCGTCCTACGCCAAGATCAAGGTGATCGGTGTGGGCGGTGGCGGCAACAATGCCGTGAACCGCATGATTGAAGAAGGTATGCAGGGCGTCGACTTCGTCGCCGTGAACACGGACGCGCAGGCCCTGGACTCGTCGCTTGCCAAGCACCGGGTGCAGATCGGCAAGAAGCTGACCCGCGGCCTTGGCGCAGGCGGCGACCCGGAGGTGGGGCGCAAGGCGGCAGAGGAATCCCGCGATGACCTTGCCAAGATCGTTGGCGAGGCGGACATGATCTTCATCACGGCGGGGATCGGCGGTGGCACCGGCACCGGTGCATCGCCCATTATCGCCGACATCGCCAAGAAGTCGGGCGCGCTGACCATCGGCGTGGTGACCAAGCCCTTCAGCTTTGAGGGGCGGCAGCGCGAGCGGGTCGCCATCGAGGGCATCGAGCGGCTCAAGAACGCAGTGGACACGCTGATCGTCATTCAGAACGATCGCCTGCTCAAGATTGTCGACAAGCGAGCCAGCCTGAAAGAGGCCTTCTCGGTTGCCGACGATGTGCTGCGCCAGGGTATCCAGGGCATCAGCGAACTGATTACCGTGCCCGGCCTGATCAACCTCGACTTTGCCGACGTCCGCACGATCATGGCGGAGGGCGGGGCTGCGCTGATGGCGGTCGGCCATGCCTCCGGTGAGGATCGCGCGCGCAAGGCAGCGCAGATGGCGATCACCAACGAGCTGCTTGATGTGACGATCAACGGCGCGAGCGGCATCCTGTTCAACATCACCGGTGGCCCTGACCTCTCGCTGTACGAGGTGAACCAGGCCGCCGAGATCATTAAGGAAACCGCGGATCCGAACGCCAACCTGATCTTCGGCGCGGTCGTCGACGAGTCGATGGGCGAGGAGATGCGCATCACCGTCATCGCGACGGGCTTCGGCCAGCTTCGCACCGCTCGCCCGCGCTTTGGCAACGAGGGGGCTGCCAAGCCGGAGGCGGGTGGATTGGACGTGCCTGCGTCTCGCCCGGCGTCGGTCGACGAGCAGCAGCCGCGCAGCTTCGAGGACAACATCGACATGCCGGCCTTCCTGCGCCGCCGCTACCGGGAGCAGAGCAACGACTAGGTGGGCACAGCCTTCACCGCGTGGCCCGGCTAACCTGAACCGTCGCTTCCCTGCGCACCGCAGGGAGGATGTGGGCTGCATCGAATACATTCGTCCCCGGCCTGGGCCGGGGACGTTTTGTGCTGCCGGGCTGGTGAAAACTCAGCGCGGGTTGTCGTCGAAAAGCGCCTGCTGCGGATAGGCCAGGTCGTCGGCATCGGCGTAGCCGATTTCCAGCAGGTTGTGGTTCACCTTTTCGAACTGCTCGTGCAGGTTGGCCTGCTGGATCAACTGCACGGCGGATGGCTCCGCCGAGTACACACCGAGCACCGTAACGAACGTCCCCCGGTAATAAGAGAGCCAGCGACCGCCCTCGATCTGCGTGCTGAGCGGGCGTCTTTGCTCCGGCAGGTCGGTATCCCGGTCACGAAGGCTCTCCAGCAGGGGGGCGATTGTTCGCTCCGGCACGTCCACTGTGCCGAACACCCGTATGATGCCGCCCGTCCAGTTGTCGTAAATGGCGAGCCCTTCGAGGCGGGCGGCGTGCCGCTTGCGCAGAATGCCCGTGTAGCCCTCCGAGGCGGCGCGCTGCCAGGCGTCGGTGTGCGGATCGCGCGAGAGCAGGCGCAGAATGAGCGTCTTCTGCTCGGCATAGTGCGTGTAGATCGCCTGAAACTGCGCCTGGTTGATCTGCCCTTCGGTCAGCTCCCGCGTGACCTGCGCCATCTTCTCCTCGATAGTAGCGAGCGCCGTGTCCGGGTCATCGCCGAGGCTCTCGGCGACAGGCTCGTCAAGCTCGCTCAGGTCGATGCGGTCGTGCGGGTCGGTGGGGTCGGTCGTGAAGGGGGTGGTCCCGTGGCGGCGGGCGCGTTCGACCTCTTCAGGATACAGCCGCCGCAGGATCGACCGCGCGGACGACGACACCCGGAAGCCGGGCTCGCGCCGGTCGGGAGTGTCATCGTCGGTGGGCTGGTTGGGGTAGGATGGTTTGCTGTCGGTCATGGCAGGCGGCTCCTGTCTCCTGTCCTACCTGCGTAGTATAACATTCCCTGGCACCGGCGGCGCGACTGTAACAGGACTGCGAGCGCGGCTACGGGTGCCCGTTCGGGAACATCGTGCGCTGCGTAATGATCTCCTCGACGCTGTGCCAGTGCGAGCGCACCATGCCGATGAGGTACAGCGAGCCCGTGACGAGCACGAGGTCATCCGGCCCGGCGAGCGCGAGGCCCCGCTCCAGCGCGGCAAGCGGCACAGGCTCGGCCTCCACGCGGCTGACTCCGGCGGCCCGGGCGAGGTCGGCCAGGTCCTCGGCGAGGATGGCGGGCTTGCCCTTCACCTTCGGGTAGGTCGTCACAACCTCGTCGGCAAGTGGCGCGAGCGCCTGCATGATCGGCTCGACGGTTTTGGCTTCGAGCATCCCCAGCACAAGGATGAGACGGTTGTAGTCAAATACCTGGGGGATAGCGGCCAGCAGCGCGCCGATCTTCTCCTGATTGTGCGCACCGTCCAGAACGGCGAGCGGGTTCGTCTGCATGACTTCCAGCCGCCCGGCGAAGCACGCATTCGCCAGGCCGCGCCGCAGTGCCGCCTCGTCGAGTTCAAAGCCCTGCGCCTCGGCGTAAAGCTCCAGCGCGGCGAGTGCGAGCGCCGCGTTGGCAAGCTGGTGCTGGCCCAGCAGCCCGACGGTCGCGTCTTCTAGTGTGAGCTTCAGCCCGTGATAGGTGAAGCGCCCGCCATGCCGCGTCAGTTCGATAGGCTGGTAGTGAATATCGCGCCCGAGCCGGATGGTGCGCGCCCCGCGCCGTGAGGCCTCCTCCTCGATAACTTGCCACGCGACATCCGCCACATCGCCGACGACGACCGGCACGCCCGGCTTGATGATCCCCGCCTTGTGAAACGCAATCGCGTCGAGCGTTTCGCCGAGCACGCGGGTATGGTCGTAGTGTACGGTGCTGATCACGCTGACGCGCGGCATCACCACGTTGGTGGCGTCGTAGCGCCCGCCCATGCCGACCTCGATCACACCGACATCGCATCCCTCGTCCGCAAAGTGCCGCAGCGCGAGCCCAAGCCAGGCTTCGGCATAGTGCGGGCTGCCGAGCGCGCTGTCATAAACGGCGAGCGCCTCCACGCCCTTCATGACGCGATCCACCAGCCGGATGGCATCCGGTGCGCTGATGAGCTTGCCGTTCACGCGGGCTTTCTCAAGCGGCGTCTGGAGGTAGGGTGAGGTGTGCGTGCCGACGCGGTGACCCATCTCCTTCAGCATCGACTCGCACAGGATGGAGATCGATCCCTTGCCGGAGGTCCCCCCGACGTGGATGATGTCCATGCTGCTCTGCGGGTCGTCGAGTTCGTGCATCAGGTGGCGGGTGCGCTCCAGCCGCCGCTGGAACTCGGCTTCACGCTCCTCCGGGTCGTCGAGCGACTCGGCTGGCCGGGTGATCAGGGATTCGATACGTTTGAAGGCGGTGCTGAGTTCGTTGTTCAAATGCCAAAATCCTCGTCGTCGACATCAAGGCGGTATCGGCCCCGAATTGTAACACACTCTCCCCTCACCGAAAGGCCGAAAAATCCCACCTATGCGAACCACATCCCCAGAAAAAACCGTTCAGGCATGGCGGCCTGAACGGTGGCGGAACTGTGCTTGCCTGCTACGCGTCCTCAGGGTATCGCCTCGCCGCCCTCTCCCGGCGGGTCGGTCGGCGGCTCCGTCGGTGGCTCAGTCGTCTCTGGCGGCGGTTCGGTCGTTTCCGGCGGCTCCGTTGTGGGCGGCTCGGTCGTCTCCGGCGGCGGCTCGGTCGTGGGCGGGTCGGTCGGCGTGTCGGTCGGTGTCGGCGTCGGCGTGGTGGGCGTTGCCGTTGGTGTGACAGGCGTTGCCGTCGGCGGAACCGGCGTCAGGGTCGGCTTGGGCGTGTTGGTCAGCGTGGGCTTGGGCGTATTGGTCGGGCGCGGCGTCCGGGTTGGAGTTGGCTGTGGCTTGCTCGTTGGCACGATCTGGCGGACCGGCGGCCTGTCCAACTTGGGCGGGGGCGGTGGCGCGCAGTCGGCGCAGTTGGGGCCCTCGCCCTGAGACGCACGGCAGACGCCATCGTTCACGCAGAGGCAGTCGGTGCTGCACGTGAGCGAGTTCTCGCCTGGCACGTTGCATACGTTGTCCCCACAGAATGGCCCCGTAGTTGGCGTGGGGAGGGCGGTCGGGCGAATGGGCTGCCCGCCAGCAGCGGTCGCCAGTTGATCTGTCGGCGTTTCCTCCGACCCGGCCTCGCTGGTCGATGTCGGCTCAGGTGTCTCAGGCAGCGTCGCGACCTCGAAGACGTATTCGGCCAGCAGGCCGCTGTTCTGTGCGACGACAAACGCGTTTCGCGCCCGGTCGATGTCCGCCGGGGTCAGCGCCACAATATCACCAATCGCGCCGGATGCGAGGACTTCGACCCGGCTGCCGGGCTGCATCTGCGCCCGGTCGCCAAGCGTTGACTCGACATAGCAGCCGCCCATCAGGCAGTTAATAATGGCGTTGCCGGGGTTCGCCTCGCCCTGGCTCCAGAAGAGCGGGATGAAGACGCTGGCCGAGGCGCCGTTAACTCTCGTCAGCGAGCCGGCGGACTGCAGTTCGACCACCGCGTTGGTCGGGCCGCGTCCGGGGTACTGGAAGACGAAGACGTTGCCACTCACGACCTGGAGGTTGATGGCCGGCTGCCCGTCTGTGCTTGTAAGGCTGTTCACGCCAAGCACGGACTCAGTCTCCAGGACGATAGCGGTGCCATCCTTCATGGCAAACACGGCGTAGCCGTTCGCCCCGGTTTCGATGTGCATCCCGGCAACGAGCGCCTCACCCCGGCGCGGCTCGCGCGGCGGCAGCCCGTCGACATCTCGCAAGGACACCGAGCCAAACGTCGAGATGATCACGGCGGGAGCGTCGAACTCAATCGGCGGCAGGCTGACCGGCTGTCCGGTCGGCACGCTGACGCTCTCGCCGTCGGGGGGCAGCTCAAATTCCAGAGAGTTCTCACGCCCGCGCGCCTGGTTCAGCAGGAAGATGATCGTGACGACGAGCATCAAGACGAACACACCCGCGCTGACGATCGAGCGGGTGGAGATGCCGAAGCTGCGCCGTGTAACATAACCCGGATCGCCCTCCGGGAGCGCGGGCGGCGTGTCCAGCCGTGCGGGCTGCACCTCGCTGGCGCGCATCGCGTTCAGGCGGCGCCGGAACTCGGCCAGTTCTTCGTCGTCTAATCCAATTGGCAACGGGAAGTCCAGTTGCCGGTTATCCCTCATCCAACCGCCTCGCGTGTGCTCACGTTATGACGTCCGATAAGACTTACCCGCCTATTGTAGCACAGATTGAGCACGCATTCCGCCAGCGACGAACCAGCCGTAACAGGCCGGAAGCTCCCGCCGCGGCGGGACTCCTGTTTGATCAATGACGATGGCTGGCGGGCATGGCAACGCCATGCCTGCGCTGTCAGCCCACGTATCGACTGAGAATGCTGTCGACGCGGCTGCCGTAGCTTTCGCCGAACAGGTTGAGATGAACAAGGAGGTAGTAGAGTTGGTAGAGGGGCTGGCGCTCCTCATAGCCAGGCGCCAGCGGGAAGACCTCATTGTAGGCCTGATAAAAGTCCGGCGGGAAACCGCCAAAGAGTGCCGTCATTGCGAGGTCGGCCTCGCGGTCACCGAAGTACACGGCGGGGTCGATGATGACCGGCTCGCCGCTCAGCGCGACCATCCAGTTGCCGCCCCAGAGGTCGCCATGCAACAGCGACGGGTGCGTAAGACGCTCGTCGAGCCACCTGTCCAGCCGCTCGATGAGCTGGTCGAGGCGGCGGGCGCGCTCGCGGGGCAGGAGGCCCCGCTGTGCCGCCAGGTCGCGCTGGACGCCGAGCCGCTCACTGCGGTAGAAGTTAACCCAGGAGCGGGTGCGGCGGTTCTTCTGTGGCAGCTCGCCGATATAGTTGTCGTACTCAAGCCCGTAGCTGGGGTAGACCTGCTTGTGCTGCATGGCGAGCTGCCGCCCCAGCTCGCGGGCGGCGTTATACCGGCTTCCGTTACGGTCGATCCACTCCAGAATAAGGTACTCGGTGTGGCTGTTCGGGACGCGCCCATGCCCGATCACATCGGGCACGCGGACAGCGCCGGCATCGCGCAGCAGGCATATACCGCGCGCCTCGCAGTCGAAGAATCGGGGAGGGGGAGATTGGTGCCACTTGACGAAATAGCGGTTCTGTGCCGTCGTGACACGCGCCGCGTGGTTGATGTCACCACCGCCGACGGTTGAGACCTCTTTGAGCGGGCTGTCGTCCCCCGCCGCGCGCAGTGTCTGGCTGATAGCCTGCTTCAAGTCGTCTGACAGATACCCACCCGGTTTCATGTGCAACTGCCCTTCTCCGGTTATTTGTGTATCGTGCCCCTTTCCTCCTCCCCAGGTGGCCGATCAGGTGCGAATACCCTCCTTCTCACGGATGTGGTCGAGCAGCCCCCGGCAGCCCGCCACAACCAGTTCATACACATAGTCAAACCCGCCCGTGTAATACGGGTCGGGGACGTCCGTCTCGTCCACGCCCTCGGCGTAGTCCAGCAGCAGGCCGATCTCGGCGTTTGTCGGCCCCAGGCGGCGGATAGCGGCGAGGTTGCTGCGGTCCATCGCGATCAGGTAGTCTGCCTCGTGCAGGTCGTTCGCGTTGATCTGGCGGGCGACGTGCTGGAAGTCGATGCCGTGCGCTCGCAGCACTCTCTGCGTGCCCTCGTGTGCCGGTTCGCCAACATGCCAGGACCCGGTTCCCACCGAGTCCACGATAATCTGGTCGCTCAGCCCTGCCTTTTCTACCATGTCTGCAAAGACCGCTTCTGCCATCGGCGAGCGGCAGATGTTGCCGAGGCACACGAAGACGACACGTATAGCCATACAGTGATATCCCTTTCGATCTCAAGGTGAACGAAAAATATAGAAGGCAAAATTAGTCTTAAATGATGATACCATAAACTGGAGCGGACTTCTTGCTTTGCCTGTGGTGCGCCGGAAAGAGGAGAAGCGGCCCCCGGATCGGGTTAATGGAGGGTCGGAAGATGGGACGAATATTGTCAGAATTTGTTTCTGAGCATTCTTAAAAAAACACGCCCCCGGGCAAGTTTTAAGATAGCCCCCCTTTAGCCCGGTTGCGCCCGATCTGTCCCCATGATAAGCTACGGCGACTCCACCCAACACGGATTGCAGCGACGCAAACGATAGATCCAAAGGCGAAAGGCAGCTCATGCATTGCCCATTCTGTGGTGCGACTGAGTCCCGCGTCGTTGACACGACGTCGGACCCTGAACACGACGAGATACGGCGGCGGCGGCTCTGTCAGGTGTGCGGAAAGCGCTTCTCCACGGTTGAGCGCGTGAGGGCCGAGCTGCCGCTCGTCATCAAGGACAATCCGGGTGGGGCGCCGCTTCGCCGCGAGGCGTTCGACCGTGCGAAGCTGCGCCGGAGCATCCTGACGGCTTGCGCCAAGCGGCCCATCTCCGAGGCGGCTATCGACCGTCTGATCGCCGGTATCGAGGCCCGGCTCCGCGCTGAAAACCTGGGTGAGGTTTCCAGCCGGGTCATCGGGGAGATGGTCATCGAGGGGCTACGCGACCTCGATGAGATCGCGTACATCCGCTATGCCATCGTCTTCCTGGGGCTGGAAGACCTGGCAGCCGTTCAGGGTGAGATCGAGCGACTCCTCAAACAAAAGTACAGCAACGAGCATCACGCTCAGCCCCGCTAAAGCAATAAACTGCACAGGCATCTTGTCGTTTGATATGCTGAAGGCATCAGGCCGCAGCATGCCAGGAGGGAGTATTTGTGGTCGATCAGGTAGAGAAACCAGACCAGACGAGAGTCTACGGGCAGCGCCCGCCTCTTGAACGGGGCATTGACCTGTCCGAAAATGCGCGTACCGTGCTCGAAAAGCGCTACCTGCGCAAAGGGCCTGATGGCAAACCCGTCGAAACCATCGAGGAGATGTTCTGGCGCGTGGCGTGGCATGTCGCCGAGCCGGAGGAGGCGCACGGGCAGGATCGGCAGGCGGTTGCCGAGCAGTTCTACGACCTGCTGACGAGCAAGCGCTTCTTCCCCAACTCGCCGACCTTCACCGGCGCGGGGACGCCGCTGGGGCAGCTTGCGGCGTGCTTCGTGCTGGCCATCGCCGACGACATGGGGCGCGAGGAGGAGGGCATCTTCCAGACGCTGCGCAACGCCGCGCTGATCCAGCAGACCGGCGGCGGCAACGGCTTCAGCTTCAGCCGCCTGCGCCCGAAGGGGGCGCGCGTCTCAAGCAGCAACGGCGAGGCGACCGGCCCGGTGGGCTTCCTGCGGGTATACGATCAGGCCTTTGGGGAGATCGCGCAGGGGGGCTGCCTCGTGCCGGACACGCTGGTCATGACGGATCGGGGCCTGCTGCGCCTTGACGAGATCGTCACACACCGCGAGCCGGGCACGTGGGACGAGCACGAACTGCGCGTCGCTACGGACGAGGGCTGGCGCCGCTCAGGTGCCAGTTACAACAACGGTGTCGCCCGGGTGCTGCGGGTCACAACCGATGCCGGCCTTGAGTTGACGGGTACGCCGAATCACAAAGTCAAGGTGATGACGGATTCCGGGCCGGAGTGGCGGGCGCTGGAGGACCTCCAGCCCGGCGATGCGATCCTTGTGAAGCTGGGGCAGTATATGCCCACTTCGGCTTCACAGGAACTACCATTTCCGACCGAACAGCATAAGAAGCTGGACAATGACCTGGCGCTTGAGCTTGGCCGGGCAGTCGGAGGGGCACAAGTAGATGGGGCTATCCGCGAACTGCTGGTCAGAAACCGGCTGCTAACTGGGTCGCGCATGACAGAAGTGCCTCGTGCTATACGGTGCAGCCCGCGCTATGTCGTCGATGCCTTTCTACGCGGGCTGTACGAGGCTCGGCAGGTTCCTGGTTTGCCAGGAGTTGATAGCTTGGACCCTGCCTTTGCCAAGCAGGTAGCAATCCTATTGATAGGCCTCGGCTATCCGGCGGCTATCGAGGTACGCGATGGTGCAGCAACGGTAAAGATAGTCGAAAAGGAGACCGTGCCGGACTTCTCCGGTCCAAGCATACTAGACTACCACGATTCTCCCTTTGGCGTTGTTTGCCCGCAATGTGCCGTCGACGACCTCTGGTTCGTTACGGTTGAGGCTGTTGAGGACGCCGGCGAAGCGCCGACGCTTGACCTTGAGGTGGACGGCAACCACACCTATCTGGCTAACGGCCTTGTCACACACAACTCGCGCCGGGGCGCCAACATGGGCGTGCTGCGTGTCGACCACCCCGACATCGAGGAGTTCATCACCGCGAAGGCCGAGGAAGGCCAGATCGAGAACTTCAACATCTCCGTCGCCGTGACCGATGCCTTCATGCAGGCCGTGAAGGAAGACAAGGACTTTGACCTGATCAACCCGCAGGATGGCACGGTATGGAGAACGGTGCGGGCGCGTGACCTGTTCAACAAGATCGTCAAATACGCGCACCACAACGGCGAGCCGGGCATGCTGTTCATCGACGCGGCCAACCGCGACAACCCCGTGCCGCACCTCTACGAGCTTGAGGCGACCAATCCCTGCGGCGAGCAGTGGCTTGGCCCATTTGAGAACTGCTGCCTCGGCTCGGTGAACCTTGCCCAGCACGTCACGCCGGAAGGGCAGGTGGACTGGGAGAAGCTCCGCGAGACGGTCGAGCTTTCCACCCGCTTCCTCGATGACGTGGTGGACGCCAACAAGTACGTCCCGGCGGTGCCGCAGCTTGAGGTCGCCGCGCACCGCGTGCGCCGCATCGGGCTGGGCATCATGGGGCTGAGCGACCTGATGTACCGCCTCGGCGTGCGCTACGGCTCGGACGAGGGGCAGGAATTCGCCGCGCAGATCATGGAGTTCGTGCACTATCACTGCATGCGCACGAGCGTCGAGCTGTCCCGCGACCGCGGGCCTTTCCTGGCGATCCGGGGCAGCCGCTTCGACCCGGACGACCTGAAGTGGGAGCCGCCCACGCCGCTCAAGCCCTACAAGCGCGACTGGGGCCGCCCCTCGCTGGACTGGCAGGCCATCGTTGAGGGCATCAAGCGGCACGGCATCCGCAACGGCGCGCACACCACCATCGCCCCGACGGGCACGATCAGTACGGTGGCGGGCGTGGAGGGCTACGGCTGCGAGCCGGTCTTTGCGCTGGCCTACGTCCGCTACTTCGACGACAAGGGCACGCGGCGGAAGCTCCAGTACACCAGCCCGCTCTTCCAGCAGGCGCTGATCGATGCCGGGCTGGACGAGGCCACGCGGCAGCGGATCATCGAGCAGGTCAACGCGACCGGCTCCTGCCAGAACGTGCCCGAAGTGCCGGACGAGATCAAGCGGGTGTTTGTCGTCGCCTCCGACATTACCGCCGAGGAACACGTGCTGATGCAGGCCGTGCTGCAGCGCTTCGTGTCGAACTCCATCTCCAAGACCTGCAACTTCCCCTCCACCGCCACCGAGAAGGATGTGGCAGACGCCTTCATGCAGGCCTGGGAGCTGGGCTGTAAGGGTCTGACGGTCTACGTGGCGGGCACGCGCGAGAAGGTCGTGCTGGAGACGGCGGAGACGGCCCGGAAGCGCCAGTCGCAGGAGACGGCGGAGCAGACCGCGCCTGCCGCGTCTACCGCGCCCGCCGCCGAACCGGCCTCGGACGCCGAGTTGCCGCTCTTTGGCCCGGATAAGAAGAAGCCGCGCGCGCGGGTGCTGCCCGGCTGGACGTACCGGCTGGAGACGCCGCTCGGCACGATGTTCGTCACTGTCAACGAGAACGGGGAGAGCGAGCCGTTCGAGGTGTTCATGCACACGTCGAAGGCGGGCAGCGAGACGGCGGCGGTCAGCGAGGCGATGGGCCGCCTGATCAGCTACATCCTGCGGCTGCGCTCGCCGGTGCCGCCCCACGAGCGGCTCAAGGAGGTGGTGCGGCAGCTTGAGGGCATCGGCGGCGGGCGGTCGCTGGGCCTCGGCCCGAACCGCGTGCGCTCGCTGCCGGACGGCATCGCGCAGGTGCTGATGGACTACCTCGCCGACCGCAAGGAGCGGGCGGAGCAGGGCAACCTGCACGCGCGGAACCACGAGCAGGCGGAGGCGCGGCCCGCAAGCACACCCGCCGCGACCGGGCAGATGGCCTTCAAGTTCGGCGACCTGTGCCCGGAGTGCGGGCAGGCGGCGGTGGTCAACGAGGAGGGCTGCCGTAAGTGCTACGCCTGCGGCTACAGTGAGTGCTAGGGTGGATGGCGGGTAGCTTATAGCGTATGGCGAGTAGATGAGAAACGGGGCGGCCTTTTCCGGGGAGGGGCCGCCCC
>DGDY01000008.1 GCA_002385675.1 Anaerolineales bacterium UBA3940
AGATGTGTATAAGAGACAGCCTCATAGGCGGACACGGTGACATTCACGACGATGGTCGCCAGCATCACGATAAAGTTGAGCGCGGTGATCTCCGGCGTGATGTTCTGCGCCAGCCGCGCCACAGCGCTCTTGACGATCTCCCAGGCGGTCAGCAGCAGCAGCCCGCCGATGAACATGGCGGCGAGCGTCTCAAAGCGACGATGCCCGTAGGGGTGCGTCTCGTCAGGCGGGCGCGAGGCAAACCACGAACTGACCAGCCCCAGCACGTTCGACGTGGCGTCGAGCAGCGAATGCACGCCGTCGCTGACCATCGCCAGCGAGTATGTAATCAGGCCAATAATGATCTTTGCGGCGGCGACGAGCAGGTTTGCTGCCAGCGTGATGATCAGCACACGCCGCACCTCGCGGCCCCTGGCTTGAGTCTCCAAGTACTGTCCTCCATTCTCACACCCCTTGTATGCCCATCTTACCACTCATACGGAGGCGCGGCGAGTAAGGCTCGGGGCGTGAAAAAGCCCGGAGCCAGGTGGGGATGGCTCCGGGCCGTGGGTGAGGTAGGGCCGGTGGGGCTACCGGCCCAGCCCTCTGATTTGCCCGCGAATCTCGCCGCCGGGGAAGGCTGTCGTGTGGACATTGACGTATGCGTTGCCGGTCTGCATAGCCTCGATCAGTTCATCAAACGTAACATCTGCGAGGATGATGTCCTCTTCCGTAATCGTTCCACTTGCCAGCTTGCCGCTGAACTTACCCTCGATGAGCTGCAGCGGTGGGCCGCCCTCGGGATAGAGGAACACCACAACCGGGCCATTCACGCCCTCCGGCGCGATGTGGATGTGCGATTGCAGCGTATCCACCAGGTTGTTCACAACCAGCGTGTATTCCAGCGCGGTGCCGTCATTGCTGAGGCGGAACATGGCAATGCCGTGAGCGTCTGTATCGACGGGCGGCACCTCCTCGCTGCCGCTCAACTTGGCCTGAAAGACTTTCGGTACGGCAGGCGCGGCGACGGCGCTGCTCGCGAACACGAGCAGCAGAACCACGACCACGCCCAGGGCTAACCAACGTTGCTTACGCATGGTGCTGCCTCCTATAGTTCCGTGACCGAGAGAAAGAGCGGATACGCGCTATACTCAGCCAACAGTACGGGCGGGGGCGCGCGCCGGATCTATCGAATTTCCGGGTGTGTGACACTGGCATGATAAACGCGAAATAGATATACTAAATATAAATTGTGAAAGATATCATTTACCTCATGGTTGTGTGCGTTGGGCAGCCGGTGCCGGAGGGGGAGCCTGCCTTGATTTTTGGGGGGGCGCGGTGTACCATTACCATGTTGCACAACACTTTGCCCCTATTGGACACTACCGTTCACCTGCACCCTGCCGGGGAGCGATGAGCACAGCCAGACTGTCGCAAAAGCTAAGGTTCGCGATGAGCAAGCTCCTGCCCGTGGACGTGCCGCTGCATGCCTGGACGCTGACGTGTGGGGCCGCTCACCGGGACGGTAGCAGCTAGGAGGTCAGAAGGGTATGACCCTACCACCTGAGGAGTTTGAAGGCCTCAACAACCCCGATTATCCCATCCCGGACGAATTGAAGAGCAATATTGCGATCACCTCGCTGGACCGCATCTACAACTGGTCCCGCGCGAGGTCGGTCTGGCCGATGCTGTTCGGCCTGGCCTGCTGCGCGATCGAAATGATCGCGATGGCAGCCTCCCGCTATGACCCGGCCCGCTTCGGCATGGAGGTCATGCGGCCCAGCCCGCGCCAGTGCGACCTGATGATCGTGTCTGGCACCGTTACCAAGAAGATGGTTCCCCAGATCGTCCGGCTGTACAACCAGATGGCCGAGCCGCGCTACGTGCTCGCGATGGGCGCATGCGCCTCGGGCGGCGGGCCTTTCAAGGAAGGCTATAATGTCGTCGATGGGATTGACAAGTTCCTGCCGGTGGACGTATACGTGCCCGGCTGCCCCCCGACCCCGCAGGCGCTGATGTACGGCTTCATGACGCTGCACCGCAAGATCGAAAACCAGAGCATCCGCACCGTGCCCTGGTATGGCAAGGGTGAGAGCATCCCGGTGCCGGAGCCGGTACTGGGCCCGGACCTTATCGACCCGCGCCAGGCTGCATTGATCCGCGCGACGACGGCGGTCGACAACGGTGCACCGGGCGAGAGCGACGAAATCGAGCAGGCCGCCGCAGATGACAGAATGGTGTAACCACTATGACTGACTTGATGCCGGAATCCACGGAACACACGGTCACTGACCCGATCGAGTATTTGCAGCAGAAGTTCCCCGGTGCCATTACGCCGGATACCCGTGAGGGCTACAAGGGCTTCATTGTCGAGAGCGACAAACTCGTCGATGTGGCGCGGGCCATTCGGGACGACCTCGGCTATGATTTGCTGTCCAACGCCTGCGCGGTGGACTATCTCAAGGACGGGTTCCTTGAAATGGTCTACGACGCGTTCAGCACCACCCGGGGCGGCGACCCTCTCCACTTCAAGGCGCGCACCGATCGCGAGGATGCGGAGCTTCCCTCGCTGGTGAGCGTGTGGGCGGGCGCAGACTTCCAGGAGCGTGAGGCGTGGGACCTGTACGGCATTCGTTTTGCCGGGCACCCCGACCTGCGGCGCATCCTGCTGTGGGAAGGGTTCCACGGCCACCCCATGCGCAAGGACTGGCGCGAGCCGTACTACGAGGAGGAGCACAAGCCCTTCAAGAGCCGCTGGCCGGATGCGCAGGTTGAGCGGGCGGAGATGCGGGTGCCGTACGGCATGAACGTCCAGTACCCCCCGGGCTTCACGCTGGAGGGTTGGACGCCGCCGGGCGACGAGGCGCTCTACGCCGGGCTTATCACCCCGAACACCGGCATCCAGGGCGTTGGCATCCAGCAGCTACAGACGGATGAACTGGTCGTCAACCTCGGCCCGCAGCACCCCAGCACGCACGGCGTGTTCCGCATGGCGGTGTCGGTGGACGGTGAGACGGTGACGCGCCTCAAGCCGGTCTTTGGCTACCTGCACCGCAACCACGAGCAGATCGGCGAGCGCAACATCTGGCTGGGCAACATGCCCTTCACCGACCGCCTCGACTACTTTTGCAGCATGGCGAACAACATGGCCTATGCCATGACGGTCGAGGAGATGATGGGGCAGGAGGTCAGCGAGCGCGGCGAGTGGATCCGCCTGCTGATGGTCGAGCTGACCCGTATCCTCAACCACCTCTCGGCGGTCGGCTTCCTGCTGAACGACCTCGGCGCGTTCTTCACGCCGATGCTGTATGCCCTCATCGAGCGCGAGTTGATCCTCGACCTGTTCGAGGCGGCATCCGGCTCCCGCATGATGTGCAACTACATGCGCTTCGGCGGCGTTGCCTATGACCTGCCGCCGTACATCGGCGGGCCTCCCGTGAAGGCGGGCGACCGTGGCCGCCAGCTTGACACCATGAAGTTCATCAAGGAACTGGTGTACGAGCGGCTGCCTCGCGTCTACGAGGAGTTCCACCGGCTGCTTACGCAGAACGAGATCTTCCTGACACGGCTGAAGGGCGTCGGCGTCCTGACCGCCGAGCAGGCGATCAACTTCAGCGCGACCGGGCCGGTGCTGCGCGCGGCAGGCGTGCCGTACGACCTGCGCCGCAGCCACCCGTACAGCTTCTATGATGAGCTGGACTTCGACGTGGCCGTGCGCTACAACGGCGACGCTTACGACCGCTACATGCTCCGTATGGACGAGATTTACCAGAGCATCCGCATTCTGGAGCAGGTCATACCGCACCTTGAGGAGACGGTTGGCCAGGAGTACTGGGCGGGCAAGCGTGCGTACAACGTCCGCGTGCCGGCGGGCGAGCACTACGGCCACCATGAGAACCCGAAAGGCGAGCTTGGCTTCTACCTTGTTTCGGATGGCGGCACGAACCCGTACCGCTACCACGTCCGGTCCCCAAGCTTCATCAACCTGACGGCGCTCGAGGAGATGTGCGTCGGGCACAAGATTGCGGATACTATCGTCATCCTCGGCAGCATTGACATCGTGCTGGGTGAGGTTGACCGTTAGCCAGGAGATGTCGCCCCGGCGGGTTGGCCCGCCGGGGCTTTGACAGAGGAGTAAGTATGTACGGACTGGGTATTCTACAGGGGCTCGGCGTCACGCTGAAGCGGCTGGTGGAGACGTATACCGAGGACCTGAAATGGGGCCTCAAGCGGTACACCACCGACGAGGGCTTCTCCAACCGGCAGAGCCCCGACACGGCAGGCATTTTCACCGTGCAGTACCCGGAAGAGAAGCTCGCCGTGCCCGAGCGCTTCCGCTTCGTCCCCTTCCTGGTTGTGAACGACGACGATCATCCCGAAGAACCGGGTAAGTACTGGTGCACCGCCTGCGGCATCTGCGCGAAGGTGTGCCCCCCGCAGTGCATCTGGATCCTCCGCGACTCCGACCCGGAGACGGGCCGCCCGGTTCCCTACCCTGCCAAATTCTGGATCGACATTGACATCTGCATGAACTGCGGCTTCTGCGCGGAGTTCTGCCCGTTCGATGCGATCAAAATGGACCACGACTATGAGCTGGCGAGCTATGACCGCACGTCCGCGCACGTGTACGATATGGAGAAGCTCGGCAAGCCGCTCAGCTACTGGCAGACCATCGCGCCGACCCGCGCGGAAGAGGAACGGCTGGCCCGCGAGGCGGGCGAGCTGGCCAAGGCTGCACGCCGCCGCCGCTAGGCCCGGTGTGCGCCGGCAGCATCCACTCCGCCGGTTTCAACCGTCCCGCTCTGGTGCTGGAAGCGGGGCAGGGGTTGACGATCGACCGATTGGGCTTGTGCCCGTGTGACCGCCCCCCTCGCTGGTGGCGGTCTTTTTCTGCGAGCGGATGGGTCTTCAAGGAAGGATGCCATGATGTTGTACCAGAGCGATGCAGAGATCCTCTTTCCCTGCCGTGTCATTCCACACCTGCGCGGGTTGAGAGGGCAGGCGTGGCTGCGCCTTACCGATATGGTGGCGGCATCTGCACCGGGCAGCATCGAACGCCAGGCGTTTTCGCTTATGATGATCCGGCTGGACGGCTGTCTGACCTGCCACGCCGACAGCTATCGCGCCATGCGCGGCTGCACACTCTGCGCCCAGCAGTCTATCGCGCGGTTCAAGGGCAGCGACGACGAGTTGATCGCGGCGTACGAGGAGGCCCTTCAGGACGTAACACGTTATTATCAAACAGGTGAAGTCCCAACAAGGGAGCGCCTGATCGAGACGTAAGCCCGGCGCCTGGAAGTCCAACCAGACCCAGTTCACCAGCCAGTATTTGAAAGGATTAAGCATGTCAGAGAATCAATCCATCCGGCACATCATTGCCGTGAGTAGCGGTAAAGGCGGCGTCGGTAAGAGCACCGTATCGGCAAACCTGTCGGTTGCACTCGCGCAGCAGGGGTATCGCGTCGGCCTGCTGGACGCCGACATCACCGGCCCGAACCTGCCGATCATCATGGGCGTACGCGGCTACCCGCCCTCGACCGGCAACAAGCTGGTGCCCCTCGTCGCGCATGGCGTCAAGGTCATGAGCATGGGCTTCCTCGTAGACGACAGCCGGGCGGTCATCTGGCGCGGCCCGATGATCCACCAGGCGATCCGGCAGCTTCTCTCCGATGTAGACTGGGGCGAGCTGGACTTTATGATCATCGACCTGCCGCCGGGGACGGGCGACGCGCAGCTTACGCTGGCGCAGTCGGTGCCGCTCTCCGGTGCGCTGATGGTGACGCAGCCGCAGGAGATGGCTCTCAGCGACGCCCGGCGCGGCATCGCGATGTTCAACCAGGTGGACGTGACGATCCTGGGCATCATCGAGAACATGAGCGGCGATTTCTTCGGTGAGGGCGGCGGCAAGCGCCTCGCGGAAGCCTATGGCATCCCGTTCCTGGGCAGCATCCCGCTTGATCCGCAGGTGCGCATCGGCTCCGACCAGGGCGAGCCGATCGTTGTCGCCAGCCCGGATTCCGCCGCGGCGGAGGCGCTCACCCAGATCGCGCGCGATATCGCGGCCCGCGTCGAGGCGCAGGACGAGGGAGACGAGGGCATTACGCTCACGGTGGATTGAGGATAGAACCCCTCTCCTTGTCCCCTCCGCGCTGGCGGGGAAGATGGCGTTGCGAAGCAGGCCTCAGAGAAGGAGCTTAAGTAGGGGCGGGTCTCAGACCCGCCCCTACCGGTGATTAAGTTAAGTAAAGACGAAGCTTGGGGCGAGGGTATATGCCGCTTTACCCCATCCATAATGATCGCCCCAGCGATCGCTCCCTTACTCCGCTAGCAGGGAAGGGGAGTTCGCCTGTTCCCCTCCCTGCGGTGCGGGGAGGGGTTGGGGGAACCCACCGCGACTAAACGTCGCGGCTTCGGCTCCCTTCGTCAAGCCAACCGCCCGGGAATGGAATTCCCGGGCTACAAGGGATAGCGTAGCTATCCCGCAAAGTCCCTGCGGGACTCCCATCCCCGTGGGGACGGCGCCCCTGACGGGTGCGGAGTTCACCTATGGCGGACGTGCGTCCGGAGGACGCTTGGCGGCAAATGCCGCCTTTTAGCCGGGCAATTCTATTGCCCGACCCCTAACCCGCCCCGAATAAACTTCGCGGCTTCAGCGAATCAGCATTTGGACCCCTTTTTGATCGGCGTGGGCGGCATCTGCCGGTTCTTGCGGTTTGCCAGATGGTCTTCTAAACTATTAGGCATTCATGTGGTGAGTTGAATACGCCGCGTCCTGTGCGCGTTTCGGACGTTTCTCACGGAGTACAGTTAGTATGACCATTACCGCGACCCAACAGCGAGTTGTGGGTGTGCGTTTTCATCCAGTAGGTAAGCTCTACCACTTCGATTCCTCCGCTTTCCCGGATGTTCAGCTTGGTGACTATGTCATCGTCGAAACCACGCGCGGGCGCCAGCTCGGGCAGATCATGGGCATCATCCCCCCCGAGCGCTCCGACCTGGCGAACCTCAAGCCGATCAAGCGGCTGGCTACGGCCCGCGACCTCCTACTCAACAAGCTCTACGAGAGCAAAGCTATCGAGGCGCTGGTCCGCTGCCGGGAACTGGCGGCGGAGCTGGGCGGCTTTGAGGGCGTGAAGTTCGTCAAGGCGCAGTACAACTACGACGGCAGCGTGCTGGCCTTCCTGTACACGGCTGAGGAAGGCGTCGAAACCAGCCGCCTGCGCCGCAGGCTCGCGCGGGAGTTCCGCGCGCGGGTGGAGATGCGGCGTATTGGCGCGCGAGACGCAGCCAAGCTGCTCGGCGACTACGGCGCATGCGGCGGGCCGCGCTGCTGCTCGACGCACCTGACCGAGTTCAGCCCGATCTCGATCAAAATGGCGAAGGAGCAGGGCATCTCGCTCAACCCGTCGGAGATCACGGGGATGTGCGGGCGGCTGCGCTGCTGCCTGATCTACGAGTATGAGCAGTACGTCGAGGCCAAGAAGAACCTGCCGAAGCGCAACAAGCGCGTCGGCACGCCGCACGGCGAGGGTAAGGTGGTTGCCGTCAACCCGCTCAAGGGCTCGGTGACGGTGCTGATCGACGATACCCGCCATGAGGTCATGCAGGACGACATCGTGCCGCTGGAGGAACTCCGCGCGCTGGAGGAGAAGGCCGCCAGCCCCTGCGCCAAGGAGGGCGGTGGCGTGTGCGACTGCGGCGCGCGCATCCGGCCCGAAAAGCCAGAGGTAGAGGCGGAAGCAGAGGCAGAGGCGGATGTGGAGCAGGCGACCGACGTTGTCGAGAAGCCAAAAGAGGTGCGGCGCCGGGCCAAGAAACGCGGCGGCAAGGCGCGCCGGTCGCCGGGCAAGCGGCGGCACTAGGTGGCGCTCAACAGCGCAAGACGGTTAACCCCCTCCCTGCAAATCCGGAGGGGGTTTTAGCACGGTGGGGCTGGTTTTCACGTTATTTTCCGGCAGCTAGAGGAGAACCAATCAGCCATGAGCATCGACTTCCACGCAGAAGCGGAGGCGTTGAGGCCCGAGATTATCGCGCGGCGGCGGGACTTCCACCGCCACCCGGAGCTTGCCTTTGAGGAAGTGCGCACAGCGGAGATCGTCGCCAACACGCTGCGCGACCTCGGGCTGGAGGTCCAGACCGGGGTGGGGCGCACCGGCGTCGTCGCGCTGCTGGAGGGCGCACACGACGGCCCGACCGTGCTGGTGCGTGCCGATATGGACGCCCTGCCCATCCACGAGGAGAACGAGACGGAGTACGCCTCGACGGTGGCGGGCAAGATGCACGCCTGCGGGCACGACGGACATACGGCCATCGGGCTGGCCGTGGCGAAGATGCTCGCCGCACGGCAGGACGAGATGCGCGGGCGCATCAAGTTCGTGTTCCAGCCCGCCGAGGAGATCGGCGAGGGAGCGCGGGCGATGGTCGCCGATGGCGTGCTGGAGAACCCCCGCCCGGATGCGACGATCGGGCTGCACCTGTGGAACACGCTGCCGGTGGGCACGGTGGCGGTAACCTCCGGCCCGTCGATGGCGGCGGCGGACATCTGGACGTGCACGATCACGGGGCATGGCGGGCACGGCGCGTCCCCGCATGAGACGCGCGACCCGATTGTGGCGGCGGCGCATGTCGTCACCGCTGTGCAGACCATTGCCAGCCGCAACGTCGATCCGCTTGAGATGGCCGTCGTGACGGTCGGCTCCATCCACGGCGGCGATGCCTTCAACGTCATCCCGCCGGTGGTGACGCTCAAGGGCACGGTCCGCACCTACACCGAGAAGGTCAAGGCGCTTGTGCACCGGCGTCTGCACGAGATCTGCGCGGGCGTGGCCGGGGCGCTGGGCTGCACGGCGGAAGTGGAGATCACGCCGATGACGCTGGCGGTCGACAACGACCCGGCGCTCTCCGAGCGCATCGCCGCGATTGCCGCGGAGGTCGTCGGCGCGGAGAACGTGAAGCGCGACGAGCGCAGCATGGGCTCGGAGGACGTGTCGTACCTGATGGATGGCATTCCGGGGTGCTACTTCTTTATTGGCTCGGCGAACCCCGCACGCGGGCTGAACAAGCCGCACCACAACCCCCGCTTTGACGTAGATGAGGACGCGCTGATCATCGGCGCTGAGATGCTGGCGCGAGCCGCGGCGAGCTTCGTGCTACCGGAATAGCGATTTGCTGCCCACGAATGGCACGATAGGGCGAAACCGTCTTGCCATTCGTGGGTTTCCTCTATTGCTGGGTTCCGAGCTTGCCCGCCCGGCTCACCCTGATTGACGCCTCCCCCTTCCTCGCGGTAGAATGGGTAAATTCATCTGATAAACTGATCAGATCAATCCGACTATTAGCGAGAGGAACGCGATACGGTGCGGCTTTCTGCCCTTCAGTCCGATATTCTGCGTTTTATTGTGGAGAACGGTTACCAGCCCGGCGATCAGCTTCCAACGATTCAGGACATCAGCCGCGAGCTGGGTGTGAGTGTTGCCAAGACGCGCGAGGCGCTCGAGATCGCGCGGGCGCTTGGCATGGTGGAGATCAAGCCCGGGCGCGGCACGCAGGTGGTCGAGTACACCTTTGCCCCGGCGGTGATGCTCAGCGCGCTGTATGCCATCGGGCTGGACGGGCGCAATTTCGCGCATCTGCGCCAGATGCGCGACGCTCTGGAGATCTTTTTCTGGGAGCAGGCCGTCAGCCGCCTGACGCCGGAGGACATCGCGGAACTGCGCGAGTTGATTGCGTCAGCGGAGCAGCAGTTACAGCATGAGCCCGCGCAGATGCCCGCGCACCAGCACCGCGCCTTCCACCTGCTGATCTTCTCGCGGCTGGAGAACCCGTTTGTGTACGGCCTGTCTCTTATACACATCTT
>DGDY01000192.1:0-36645 GCA_002385675.1 Anaerolineales bacterium UBA3940
TTCTCGCTGCCCCCGAGGGCCATCACCCCGCCCGTCACGACGCCAAGCTCGGCCAGCAGCCGCCGCAGCGCCGTCGCCTTCGACGCTCCCGCGGGCATGATCTCCAGCATCATGGGCACCGCCTGCACGAGCCTCGCGTGGCCGTCGATGCTTGCCGCCAGGTGCTCGCGCAGCGCGCCGATGCGCTCCTCCTCGCAGAACACCACCACCTTGTTGACCGGCTCGCGCCCGATAATCGACTCAAACGGCTCGATTGGCTCGGCGGCTGGCTCGTGGTAGCCCAGCAGCATGTCCTGGCACCACTGGCGCGGACGCCCCATAAAGATGCGGTTGCGGCTGTAGGCGATGACCGTGTGCCCCTCGTCCTCGGTGAGGTCGTATACCTGCCGCACGATGCCGGGGTCGAGGGTGTGCTCAAAGCGGATGCTGCCATCGGCGTCGTACAGCAGCAAACCCTGCACGTATATCCCCGGTGTGTCAAGCCCTAGCTGCTCGATGAAGCTCTCGGCGGAGGCGCGGGTCTTGCCCGTCGCCAGGATCACCGCGACACCCTGCTCGGCGGCGCGTCGCAGCGCGCGCCGGTTGCGTTCGCTCAACTCGTGCTGGCTGTTCAGCAGCGTGCCATCTATATCCGTGACGATGGCCCTGATTGTCGGGTTCATGATAAGCTTACCTCATACGTGATACGTAGTTTGATTCCGTCCAGCATCCCCACCATTATTCACATTGCAGGCAGATCTGACCAGCCCACGGTGAGGCACGGGCTGTTAGGCCTGAGAGGGCGGCAGATCGAGAAAGAGGCAACCATGAGCGAGCTACCGGGCAAGCAGAGCGCGGTCACGCTGGCGAACGGCGTGGTGATGCCGGCGGTTGGCCTGGGTACGTGGACGCTGCGCAGAGAGCGCGGCGCGGAGTTGATCCGGGCTGCGCTTGACGCGGGCTACCGGCTGATCGACTCGGCGGCGATGTACGACAACGAGGACGTGGTCGGGCAGGCAGTGCGGGCGAGCGGCCTGGCACGTGAGGAGGTGTTCATCACGAGCAAGCTCGACAACTCCGACCACGGCTATGAGCGCGCGCTGCGCGCCGTCGACGAGAGCCTGCGGCGGCTCGGCATGGAGCAGATGGACCTATACCTGATCCACTGGCCGCAGCCGCGCAAGCAGGAAGAAACGTGGCGGGCGATGGAGGCGATCTACGCGGCGGGCAAGGCCCGCGCCATCGGCGTGAGCAACTTCGACGTGCGCGATCTTGAAGCCGTGCTCCGGAGCGGCGAGGTGAAGCCCGCCGTCAACCAGATCGAGTTGCACCCGCGCATCTATGCCCGTGAGAAGCCCACCATCGACCTGTGCCAGCAGGAGGGCATTGTCGTCGAGGCGTACAGCCCGCTCGCGAAGGGCCGCTATCTCGACGACCCGCTCCTGCGTGAGATCGCCGGGCGGCACGGCGTCTCGACGGCGCAGGTGCTCATTCGCTGGGCCGTACAGCACGGCTTCGTCGCGATCCCGCGCTCCTCAAAGGTGGAGCGCATCCGCGCCAACCTGGACGTGTTCGGCTTTGAGCTGACAGACGAGGACATGGCCCGGCTCGACGCGATGGGGTGAGGCATGTCCCCTCACCCCGGCGCGACACAATCGCATCACCCCTCTCCCACAAGGGGCGAGGGGCTGGATTCGACACCTGATACCCCTTCTCCCCTCGTGGGAGAAGGGTGCGGATCACCGCAGGTGATCTGCGGGATGAGGGGGTAACAAACTACGCCGCGTGCTCGCGGGCCAGCCGCAGCGCCCGTTCGACAAGCTCTGGCAGGCTGGCCTCCCCCGCCTCGGAGAGCGGCGCGCCGGGCTCGAACGAGTCCGAGCGCACGGTCAGCAGGAAGGCGCGGGGTGTGGCGCCGTAGATCGCCTCGGCGGCGGCCAGCAGCACGCCCGGCTCGACGTGGTGCTCCAGCGGGCCGGGCTTGCCGCGTGCCGGTTCAAGCTCTGTATAGTCAATCTGCCCTGGCGGGGAACCGGCGCGGGCGTCGAGAAAGATCACGACGCCCGCGTTTGCGATGTCTTCAGCAAGCTCAAGGGCAAGCTGGTGGCGGGCCATCACACGCACGCCCGCAGGCAGCTCCAGCCCCATGAGCCGTTCGGCGGCGAGCAGGCCCAGCCCGTCGTCGCCGCGCAGGGTATTGCCGTAGCCGATGATCAGCACGGCCCCGCCCTGCTCTGTCGCCGTCACGACCGCTTGACTTCGTCCAGCACGGTGCCGTCCGGCCCGATCAGCTCGAACGCCAGCGCAAGCTGGTCCTGCGCGTGCGTGGAGCAGCTCAGGCACGGGTCGAAGGTGCGGATGACGGCTTCCACGCGGTTCAGCATGCCCTCGGTTAGGCGCGTGCCGTCCACGTACTGCTTGGCGACCTGCAGAACGCCCCGGTTCATCGCCAGGTTGTTGTGCGTGGTCGAGACGATCAGGTTGGACCACGTCAGGCGGCCCTGCCTGTCGGCCTTGTAGTGGTGGATGAGCGTACCGCGCGGCGCTTCGACCACACCGATGCCCTCCTCGGCGTTCGGGCCGGCCTGCGCCCGCACCCGCTCGTCGAGGATGTCCGGCTCGTTGAGAAGCTGCTCAATGCGCTCGGCGCAGTGCATCATCTCGATGAGCCGTGCATAGTGGTAGTGGAACGAGCTGAGAACCACGTTGCGGTTCAGTTCGCGGAACTCCGCCCACTCCGTCTCGGCTCTCGGCGTGCCGAGGGCGTCGGCGATGTTGAGGCGGGCCAGCGGCCCCACCCGGTAGATGCCATCCGGGTAGCCGTGCGGCTTGAAGTACGGGAACTTGAGGTACGTCCACGGCTCGACCGCCTCCCCGATGTAGGTGGGGTAGTCGTGTACGTCGAAGCCCTCGACGATCATCTGCCCGCGTGCATCGACGACGCGCAGCCGCCCGTTGACCATCTCCATCAGGCCGTTCTCGGCGTCCACCATGCCCATGAACAGCGTCGGGAAGTTGGCAAAGGTGCGGATCTCGTCGCGATAGTCCTCAAGCGAGCGCTTGAAGGAGACGATGCCGCGCTCCAGGATCTCGTAGATGTGCGGAAGCTCCGCCAGGATGCGGTCACGCACCTCGGCAGAGAGCGGGCTGGCGACGCCGCCGGGCACGATCCACGTCTGGTGGATGCGCTTACCGGCCAGCCACTCGATGACCTGCTGCCCGAAGCGGCGCAGGGCGACGCCGTCCCGCGCGACGTCGGGATGAGACTGGAGCAGCCCGAACAGGCTGCGCTTGGCCGGGTCGGACTCCATGCCGAGCAGGAAGTCCGGCGCGGACAGGTAGTAGAAGCTCAGCGCGTGCGACTGCAGGATCGACGCGTAGTTGATGATCTTGCGCAGCTTGACGGCGGTATCCGGCACGCGCACGCCCATGATCTCGTCGCAGGCGAGCGCCGAGGCCAGCGAGTGGCTGATGGTGCAGATGCCGCAGATGCGGCCCATCAGGCCCGGCATCTCGTAGAAGGGGCGGCCCTCGCCGATCTTCTCGAAGCCGCGGTACTGCGTCACGTGGAAGCGTGCGTCCGCTACCTGCCCGTCCTCGTCAAGCTGGATGGTGATCTTGGAGTGACCCTCGATGCGGGTCACCGGGTCAATCGTGATGGTTCGGGTCATGTCGATCCTCCTAGGCCCCCGGGTGCGTGATCCCGGTCAGCGACGGGATGCGCCCGGCCACAAGCTCGGTGAGCAGGTAGTAGATGGTGTCCGCTGAGGGCGGGCACCCCTGCACGAACACGTCCACATCCACCACCTCGTGGATCGGACGTACCCACGGCAGCAGCGCGGGGATGTTCTCGTCCTGCGGGATCTGCGGGTTGACGTCCGCCGTGTCGACGTAAGCGTGCTCGAGCACCTTCTGCGTCTTGAACGGGTTGCGCAGCGAGGGCACGTTCCCCGCGACCGCGCAGTCGCCCAGGGCGACGAGTATCGACGTGCGCTCGCGGATCATCTTGATCTTGTGCTCGTCCTCGGTGGTGCTGATCGCACCTTCCACCAGCGCTACATCGACGTGCTCGGGGTAGTCCTTGCGATCGACGAGCGGGCTGTACACGATTTCAACATGCTCGGCTATGTCAATCAGGCGCTCATCGATGTCGAGCAGCGACATATGGCAGCCCGAGCAGCCGTCCAGCCAGATCGTTGCAACTGTTACCTTGCTCATCGGCGTGCCTCTCTCATCTTCGTCAGGTAGTGCAGGAAGTCCTGCCGCTTACGTACGTCACCAGCCGGGCGGCCCTTCTCGACCAGTGCGCCGGTCGGGCAGACGTTGACGCACTTGCCGCAGCTTGTGCAGGTCTCGGATTCACCCCACGGCTTTGCCAGGTCGGAAATGCAGTGCGAGTTGATGCCCCGGCCCTGAATGTCCCAGGTGTGCGCGCCTTCGACCTCGGCGCACACGCGCACGCACCGGGTGCAGAGGATGCAGCGGTTCTGGTCGTTGACGAACCGCTCGTGCGTCATATCCACCACACGCGGGATGTGCAGGTTCGGGTAGCGGATGTGGTCAACGCCAAGCTCCTGCGCCAGCGACTGAAGCTCGCAGTTGCCGTTCGCCACGCACACCGCGCACACGTGGTTGCCTTCGGAAAAGACCAGCTCGACGATCTGGCGGCGGTAATTCTGCAGCCGCTCCGAGTTGGTCGTGACCTCCATGCCCTCTTCGGGGTAGGTCACACAGGCCGGGACGAGCCGGTTCCAGCCCTTCACCTCGACGAGGCACAGGCGGCAGGCTCCCGGCGCTGTGAGCCCTTCCATCTGGCACAGCGTCGGCAGCGGGATGCCATTTTCGCGGCACAGGTCGAGGATGGTTTCATCCTCGTGCGCGCCGATGTCGCGCCCGTCAATCTTGAGCGTTTTGATAACGCCGCGTGTCTGTCTGCGTATCGCCATCGCCCTACGCCTCCTGCTCTTCAATCTCGGCGGGCTCCATAGCCAGCGGCCCGTCGATCAGCTTGTCGAGGTACTCCTGCTCGAAGTAGCGCAGTGTGCTCATCACCGGCTGCGGCGCGGACTGGCCCAGCCCGCACAGGCTGGCGTTGCGTACCAGGTCGCACAGCTCCTTGAGCAGCTCCAGGTCGCGGTAGGTGGCCTCGCCGTTGTTGATCTTTGTGAGCAGGTTGTACATCTGAGCGGTGCCGACGCGGCAGGGGATGCACTTGCCGCACGACTCGCTCATCGAGAATTCCATGAAGTACTTGGCGACGCCGACCATCGAGGCGCTCGAGTCCATGACGATCATGCCGCCCGAGCCCATCATCGAGCCGAGCTGCTTCAGTGACTCGAAGTCCACCAGCATGTCGAGGTACTCCGCCGGGATGCAGCCGCCGGACGGGCCGCCGGTCTGCACGGCCTTGACCTCCTTGCCGTTCGGCACGCCGCCGCCGATATCGAACACGATCTCGCGCAGCGTGATGCCCATCGGCACCTCGATCAGGCCGGTGTTCGTGATCTGCCCCGCCAGCGCAAAGACCTTCGTGCCCTTGCAGTTCTCGGTGCCGATGCTGGCGAACCAGTCACTACCCCGGTGGATAATCGGGGCGATGTTGGCGAATGTCTCGACGTTGTTGATGAGCGTCGGCTCGCCCCACAGGCCGTAATCCGCCGGGTACGGCGGGCGCGGGCGCGGCGTGCCGCGCCGCCCCTCGATGGAGGCCATGAGCGCGGTTTCCTCACCGCACACGTACGCGCCGGCTCCCAGCCTCAGCTCGACGTCGAAGTCGAAGTCCGTGTTGAGGATATTCCTGCCGAGCAGGCCCGCGCGCCGGGCAGCCCGGATGGCCGACTTGAGCCGCTCGATGGCAATCGGGTACTCGGCGCGCACATACACGTAGCCCTTCTGCGCGCCGACGGCGTACGCCGCGATAATCATGCCCTCCAGCACGCGGTGGGGGTCGCTCTCCAGCACGCTGCGGTCCATAAACGCGCCGGGGTCGCCCTCGTCCGCGTTGCAGATCACGTACTTGGTATCGGAGATGGCCTTGGCGACCGTCGTCCACTTCAGCCCGGTCGGGTAGCCACCGCCGCCGCGCCCGCGCAGCCCGCTGCGGAGCACTTCGTCGATGACCTGCGCCGGCGACATCGTGGTGAGGGCGGTTGCCAGTGCCTGGTAGCCGTCATGTGCGATGTAGTCTTCAATGCTTTCGGGGTCGATAATGCCGCAGTTCCCCAGCACGATCTTTTCCTGCCGGCTGAAGAACGGCACGTCGGTGGGGCACTTGATGCGCTCGACCGGCTCCTTGCCGATGCTGGAGACGATCTCCGTCGCGTCTTCCGGTTTGACGTGCTCATACATCACGTCGTCCGGGTCGACGGCGACGAGCGGCCCGTGCGAGCACAGGCCCATGCAGCCGACGCCCTTCACCTGGCATTCGTGCTCGCGGCCCTGCTCGGCGACCGCTGCTTCAAGCGCCTCTTTGACCTGGTTGCTGTGCTGCGACAGGCAGCCGGCTGCCGTGCAGACGCGGATGCACTGCTTGTGCTCCGCCTGCCTGGCCTGCTCTTCGGCTGCGATCTGGTCCAATCCATCACGCGTTATCATGTACTGTCACCTCTTCTATGCGCTGCTGGAGGCTCTCGACCGTCACGTTGCCGATGACCTCACCGTCGAGGGTGGCGGCGGGCGCCAGACCGCACGCGCCCAGGCAGCGAACCGTCAGCAGAGAAAGTTCGCCGTCCTCGGTCGTCTCGCCGGGCTTAATGCCGTAGGTCTTCTCGATGTTCGCGAGGACCTGGTCTGCTCCCTTGATGTAGCAAGCCGTGCCGGTGCAGACGGAGCAGCAGTGTTTGCCCTGAGGCTTGAGCTGGAAGTAATGGTAGAACGTTGCGACACCGTACACCTCGGCTGGCGATACCGACAGCATATCGGAAACGTACAGCAGCGCCGGCTCGTCCAGGTAGCCGAAGGTGCTCTGGATGGAGTGCAGAGTCTCAATCAGGGCGTCCGGGCGGTTGCCGTTCCGCCGCATTGTCGCCTCGACGATTCTCCAGCGTTTATCGTCTGTAGGTGGCGCAGGGTTGTTAGAAATCGACATCTCAACCTCTATGCGAATAGGGAACACAAATTAGGTCCAGTTCTTCCAGCCTTACTATAACTGGGCTCTAGCTAGTCCCAAGTGTCAATTCACATGATGCGGCGTGACAATACTCACATATTGTGAAATGCATCACAATAGTTGTTTGGGGCTCCAAATTGCCCTGCAACAGGCGCGGTTGTCAGGCTCACAGCCCGCATGCTACGATCAAACGGCTAGATTTCCGGCTCCGCTTATGAGCCGCTCACAGCAAGGAGCAAACCAGGCATGAAGCAGTATCGCATCGGCATGATTGGCTATGGCGCCATCGGGCGGGCGCACCTGCTCGGCTTTCACGGCATCCCCTATTACTATGGCCTGCCTGCCGATACCGTGCGCGTGGTCGGCGTGGCAACCAGCCGCGCGGAAACCGCGCAGGCGGCGGCGCGGGAGATCGGCTGCGAGTTCTGGACGGACGACTATCACGAACTGATCGCGCGGGACGACATCGACGTCGTCGCTATCGCCACGCCCAACAACGTGCGTGTGGACGTTGTGCTGGAAGCCGCCGCCGCCGGGAAGCACATTTTCTGCGAGAAGCCGCTGGCGCGGACGGTTACCGAGGCGCGGCGCATGGTCGAGGCGGTCGAGGCGGCAGGCGTGACGGCGCAGGTGAACTTCAACTTCCGCTTCTACCCGGCGGTACAGCGCGCGCGCCGCCTTGTGGAGGAGGGGTTCCTCGGGCAGGTCAGCACGTACCGGGGGACGTTCTACCGCTCCAGCTACATCGACCCGCAGAAGCCCCTCTCGTGGAAGCTCCAGCACGAGCAGTCCGGTGGCGGGGCGCTCTACGACCTCGGCTCGCACACGCTCGACATGGCGACCTTCCTGCTGGGCGAGGTCGAGGCGGTCTTTGCAGTGACGGAGACGTTCATCCGCGAGCGGCCCGTGCGCAAGGGCGCGGCGGAAACCGGCGTGGTGGATGTGGACGACGTGGCGCTGCTGGAACTGCGCATGGCGAGCGGCGCGCTCGGCTCGATCCAGACGACGCGCCTGGCGACCGGCGTCACGAACGAGCTATCGCTTGAGATTTTCGGGGAGCGAGGGGCGCTGCGCTTCGACTCGCACGATCCAAGCTGGCTGTGGGCCTACAGCCGCGACGAGGCAGGCTCGCCCGTCGAGGGTTTCCACCGGGTGCAGACGGGCGGTGGTTTCGCCGGGCAGCTTGCGCCGGACGCGACGATGCCCCCCGGCATTGTGGAGACATTCGCGGCAAGCCAGTACGCGTTCCTCAGGGCCATCGAGGAGGGGCGCGAGCCGACGCCCAGCTTCAGAGAGGCGCTGCACGTGCAGGCCATCATGCAGGCGGCGCAGCAGTCCGCCGCCGAGGGTCGCTGGGTGCGCGTTGACGAGGTGGGGTAGCACCGCGAATAAACTTCGCGGCTCCTGTGTGATGGTCACGTAGGGGCGCTGCAGAGCAGCGTCAGAGGGGGTCGTAGGGGCGGGTGTGATGCGTGATGCTCCGCATCGACTGCATCATTAGACCCGCCCCTACTGATCTTCCCCAGCCTGTTTGATCCGGGCGTAGAAGCGGCGGGCTTTGGCGCGGTTGGCGCAGCCTGGCCCGCACCAGCGGCGGCTGTGGTTCTTGCTGACGTCAAAGAACAGCCAGCCGCAGCCATCCTCGTCTGCGCACTGGCCCACTCGCGACAGATCATCCGACGTGAGCAGCTCCGCCGCCGAGCGCGCAACGGGCCACAGCATTCCCGTAAGCGAGCCGCGAGGCACATCCCACCACCAGCGGAACTCATCACCGGCACGCGCCACGCGCAGGTAGACCATCCCTCGCGCCAGCGCCTCGTTCACCGTGTCGAGGTCGGCGGGCGCGGGGTCGGCGCCTGCCGCCACCGCTGCAAATACCCGGTAGATGGCCTCACGCAGGGCGCGCGCGGCGTGCAGTGCGGCCTGCGCCTCCTCCGGACGCTGCGCCGCCTCGGTGAGCAGTCGGTCGGCTGCCTTATCCTCGACGAGCCGCACGCTGCGCGCCCAGGCGACAAGGTCGGCGTAGGTGTTGAGCTTTTCCTGCGGCCTGGCGCTGGCGTGCCAGCTCACAGTGTTGGCGAAGTCGAGGCAGAGCCACCCTTCTTCCAGTTGTAAGGGCTGCCCTTGCATCCCGCGCTCGTGCATAGGGTTCTCCTGTATAACCACCAAAAACCTCTTGACAGGTTATAAAACCTGTTGTATGCTGATATCATAACTGTCAAAGTAATGATAGCAGGTTAGAGTTGTGTGGTCAACAAGGAGCGGATGGAATGCGTTACGATGCCTGGCTGATCGCAAAGCTGCACCATGAAGAAATGAACAAACGCGCGGAGATGTACCGTTTGCTGGCGGAGGCCGAGGCGACCGCGCCGCCTCGGCCGGGTCTTTCCCGCCGCCTGCGGCAGTGGGCGGGCACCCGCCTGATCACTCTTGGCGAGCGCCTGGCCGATTGCTATGAAAATCAGGGCGCGGTCCGTGTACAATCTGCACGTTCAGCCTCGAACACTTGGTAGTTGATGGGTGGTAGTTGTGACACAACATAACTCGACGGCCCCGTCTCGCTGGAAGATCGCGGCGGCCTTCGCCGCGATTTACATTATCTGGGGCTCGACATACCTGGGCATTCGCTTTGCTATCGAGACCATTCCGCCGTTCCTTATGGCCGGGGTGCGCTTCCTGCTGGCCGGGGCGATGCTGTACGGCTGGGCGCGGGTGCGCGGCGCGCCCCGTCCCCTGCGCGTCCACTGGCGCTCGGCGGCGATCATCGGCGCGCTGCTGCTGCTCGGCGGCAACGGCGGCGTGACGTGGGGCGAGCAGCACATCGCGTCCGGTCTGGCCGCGCTGCTCGTCGCCACCGTGCCGATCTGGATCGCCGCGCTGGACTGGCTGCGACCGGGCGGCACGCGTCCCGACGGGCCGGTGATCGCCGGCCTGCTGCTTGGCTTTGTGGGGATCTTGCTGCTCGTCGGGCCGGGGAACCTGGGCGGCGGTGAGGGGAACTACACGCTCGGCACGCTGGCGGTGCTCGGCGCGGCGTTCTCCTGGGCGCTGGGGTCGCTGTACTCGAAACGCGCCCCGCTACCCGGCGACGCACTGCAGGGCATCGGCATGGAGATGCTGGCGGGCGGCGTGTGGCTGTGGCTTGCCGGTACGCTTGCCGGGGAGTGGGGGCAACTCAACCTCGGCGCGATCTCGCTGCGCTCCGGGCTGGCGCTCGCCTACCTGACGCTGTTTGGCTCGCTAGTGGGCTTCACGGCGTATGTGTGGCTGCTGCGGGTCGTCTCACCGGCACGGGCGGCGACGTATGCCTACGTCAACCCGGTGGTAGCGGTGTTCCTCGGCTGGGCGCTGGCGGGCGAGGAGCTTACGCCGCTGACGCTGGTCGCCGCTGCCGTGATCATCGCCGGGGTGGTGATCACGACGACGTACCGGGCGCAGCCGCGCGTCGCGGCGGAGCAGCAGTCTACGGTGTGAGGTTTCTCCATTGTGATGGAAGTAAGCTAACAATATTGTCTTTGCCGCTCGTCCGTGCAAAGACTAGGTGGAACCCCCACCCAACCTCCCCCCTTGCAAGGGGGAGGTTGGGCCGCAGCCGTAGGCTGCCGGCCCGGAGGGGGTTCGGCGGGAGAAGCCATGGGAGAAGCCATCCGTAGCCGTCGGGTTAAATGATTAAGGACTATTAAGGGGGAAAGACCGAACCATTCGCCGGGCCAGCATATTGACCCGGCGAATGTTGTGTTTTACGATGAACGCAGCGCGCTCTGCCCTGACAAGCCGCCCCAGCATGAGGAGACACCCCGTGAATGTGGACTACTACGGACGCCCGGCGCTGCGGTTGAGCAGCGAGCACCTGCGGCTCGACGTGCTGGCGGAAGCCGGGCCGCGCATCGTGCGGCTGATGCTCCCCGGCGACGACGACAACCTGCTCGCCGAGACGCCCGACAAAACGTGGGAGACGCCCTTCGGCCTGTTCGAGATTTTCGGCGGGCACCGGCTGTGGCACGCGCCGGAGGCTTCGCCGCGTACGTATATGCCGGACAGCCGGGGCGTGCGGGTCACACCGACCGAGCGTGGCGCGGTGCTCTGCGGGGAGGTGGAGCCTGCGACCGGCATGCAGAAGACGATCGAGGTAAGCCTGCACTCCGACCGTCCCGCCGTTACGCTGCACCACCAGATCGAGAATCACGGGCTGTGGCCGGTGGAGCTTGCGCCGTGGGCTATCACGCAGCTTGCGCTTGGCGGCATCGCCGTCCTGCCGCAGCGAGTCGGCCCGGTTGACGAGGCCGGGCTGCTGCCCAATCGCCAGCTTGTGCTGTGGCCCTACACAAGCTGGCGCGACCCTCGCCTGCACCTCGCCGATGACCTGATTGTGATCGAGGCCACGCCCGCGCTGCCGCCGGTGAAGGTGGGCTACCTCAACACGCGCGGCTGGCTGGGCTACTTCCGCGCGGGGACGTTCTTCCTCAAGCGGCTGCCTGCACCGTCAGGCGACCCCTACCCCGATTTTGGCTGCAACGCAGAGGTCTACTGCAACGACGAGTTCATTGAGCTGGAGTCGCTCGGCCCGCTGACGCGCGTGGAGCCCGGCCAGCGCGTGACGCACGTCGAGACGTGGGAGGTGTACCGGGTCGGGGAGCAGCCCACGCCGGGCAGCGCGCGCGAGGCGATTGATCGGCTGGGACTGGGGTTGTAGCCGCTCACCCCCCGCCATCCCAGGCGAACGGCAGCGGACGCCAGGTCTGTGTGTCCGGGTCGTAGCGCCCCAGCCCGATAACGTCGTCCCGGTGCGCGGTGTAGAATTGCCGCATCTCCTCCAGCGCCTCGGGCTGCATGGTCCTGAACTGGCGGAAGTGCCCGCGCCGGTTGAACAGGTGATCGTATACCACGTGCCGCCACTGCCGCCGCTCCAGGTAGGTGATCGGGCTGACGGTAAAGTACAGGTCGCGCAGCGTGAGCAGCGGCGGGCAGGCCCCGGCCACCCCCGGCTTGTTGTTGCCAATGAGGATATCCACCGCGTCGAGTGGGCGGCCATAATAGACGGCGGCCATTTCCTGCCGGGTGGGCGGCTGGCCTGTCTCCGCGAGGCGGCGCTGCACGAGCGGTACGACGGCGGGCGGGATGTGCGCGTCCGGCACGAACCAGATCAGCCAGCGCTCGCGCCCGGCGGTCTCTTCCTCGATCTGCGCAAACGGCCCGGAGAGGTCCACCGCGCCCAGCTCGCCGAAGATGCGGCCCCAGTCACCCCGGAACAGCACGCCGATGTCGTACCCGTCGTAGATGCGGCGGGTGTGCTCATCGACCAGCATCCGGTACGACCAGCGCATGTTCTCAAGGTAGGCTGGGTCGCGGCGAGCCTGCCCGCCGCCGAAGCCGACGATGAACAGCGTGCGGACGCCGTCGGCGAAGATCATGTCGGCTATCTCAAGTGTGCGTTGGATGACGCGCCGCCCGTAGTGCTCGAACTGCTGCCGCGTGTCGTAGCCTTCATGGGCGTTGCCGTGCTCCAGAAAATACCAGCGTGACGTGCCGCTCGTCGAGAGCGTGACGGTCTTGTCACGCAGCAGGGGAATTATGTGCTCGGAGGGCCACTCTAGGAAGTCGGCGAGTAGGGGCGCTGTCGAGGGCGTTCCGGCTGAGAGAGCGTGCTCAGTCATATCGTCGGGCGCCTTTCACGGTTGCAGATCCGCGCGGCGGCTCAGGCCGCGCGCCATGCCTCTCAATGCGCGAGAGCATTGCATGGTCTATAATATGCCTGCCATTGTACTACAGTTATCGGCAATGGCGTTATGCCGGCTGAGGGAATGCCTCGTGCATTCTTGCCGCCCGAATTTGTCGGTTTTTATCCGGGCGGATGATGCGGGTGGCGCGGTTGCTCGTCGCTTCGTGCTATCGAGCCGTGGCGGCTGCCCAATCTTGTTGTGATCAAACTTATGACATCTTACCCGGAATCCCAGCCATCGACCCCTGCTGCTGAGAGCAAGAACGCCGCCCACCACAGCATCTGGGACATACTGCTTGATTCTGCCGGGACGCTTGAGAAAGCAGAGGAGCGGCGCGAACAGCGCCTGCTCTCGACGCTGCTGATCTTCCTGATCTTGCAGGCCATCCTGGGCGTCATCTTCGTGCTGATTGCCGATACCTCCGTCCCGCCGTTGCGGAACCCCTTCCTGTATGTCGCAATCGTCACAATCCAGTCGTTCGTCGTCGCCTACTGGCTGTCCCGCAGCTCGCGCTATCGTCTTGGCGCGGCGATTGTGATCGCCAGCCTGCCGGTTTTTATCTACGCGGCGGTGCTGACGATCAGCAGTTCGACCGCCAGCCGGACGGAACTGCTCATCTGGCTCGTCATGGCGATCCTGATCGGCAGCATGTTCTTCCCGGTAAAGGTAATGAGCGCCTACACGGTGGCGAGCCTGTGCATCGTGTTGAGCCTGCCGATCGTCTCGCCTGACATCACCTATCACTCCATCCTTGTGCCGTTTATCTTCATTGCCATTCTCTCGACGATGGTGCTCGTCTGGGCGCGGCACCGCAACCTGGTCGAGCGCGACCGCCAGACGGAGCTGGCCGAGAGCGAGATGCGCTACCGCACCCTGCTGGAAACCAGCTTCGACGGCATCATCTTCCATGACAGCGAGACGCTGTTCGAGGCCAATACCGGTTTTGCGCGGATGTTCGGCTACGAGGTGGAGGAAGTGCGCGGGATGCCGCTCTCCGCGTTTGCCGTGCCCGACAGCGGCAACCGTGCGATTGCACAGGCGATTCTGGAGGGCGTGAAGCAGGTCCACGAGACGCGAGGCGTCCGGCGAGACGGCACGGTCTTTGATATTGAGGTGGTGGGTCGCGTGCAGCCCTGGCGGGGTCGGCTCGTGCAGATGACGGCGGTGAGGGATATCAGCGAGCGCAAGCGGGCGGAGAGCGCCGAGCGCAACCAGCGCCTGCTGGCCGAGGCCCTGCGCGATACCGCCGCTTTGCTCACCAGCACGCTCGACCTCGATGAGGTGTTTGACCGCATCCTCACCAACATTGGGCATGTCGTACCGCACGACGCGGCGAACATCATGCTGATCGACGGGAGCGAGGTGCATGTCGTGCGCTGCACCGGCTATGAGGAGCGCGGGCTGGGTGAGTTGATGCGCTCGTTCCGCGTCTCGCTTGACGAACTACCGCTCCTGCCCCAGATGCTCGTTACCGGCGAGCCGGTTGCCGTCCCCTACATCGATCATGAGATGAGATGGGCAGAGCGCGACTCACAGCCCTGGATTCGCTCCTACGTCGGCGCGCCAATCCGCCTGGAGGGCAAGGTCATCGGCTTCATCAACCTTGACAGCGCGACGCCCGGCTTTTTCACGCAGACGCACGCCGAGCACCTGCAAACCTTCGCCGACCAGTCCGCCGTTGCCATCCACAATGCGCGGCTGTACCGCGAGCTTGAGACATACAGCGAGCGCCTTGAACAGGCGGTCAGGGAGCGCACGGCGGAGTTGAGCCGCACGAAGGAGCGGGTTGAGGCGATTCTGAACAACAGCCCCGACGCCATCCTGCTGCTCTCGACCGAGGGGCTTATCCGCGTTGGCAACCCGGCGTTCTCCCAGATGTTCGGTTACCACATCGACGACGTGTTTAACCAGCACCCATCCCTGCTGGTGACGGAGTTCTGCGCCAAGCGGCTGACGGCGGCGGTGAGCGCGGTCATCACCGACTGCCGCGCCCGCCGTCTGGAACTCACCGCCCAGCGCCGGGACGGCTCGACGTTCGATGTGGACATCGCGCTCGCGCCGATCTCCGAGCACAACACCATTGACGGTGTGGTGTGCAGCCTGCGCGACATCAGCGCGCTCAAAGAGGTCGAGCGCATGAAGGACGCCTTCGTGTCGAACGTGTCGCACGAGTTGCGCACGCCCATCACCAACCTGAAGCTTTATCAGAAGATGCTGGCGCTCAACCAGCGGCCTGAGAAGCACGCAGACTACCTCAATACGCTGGAGCGCGAGACGCAGCGGCTTTCGCGCATTATCGAAGACCTGCTCCAGCTTTCCCGGCTGGATCAGCAGCGGAATATGCTCACCACCGAGCCGGTTGACCTCAACCGGCTGGTCCAGCAGCACGTGATCGACCGGCGGTTGTTTGCGGAGGCGCAGCAGGTGCATCTGAGCGCCGAGCAGCTAGCCGACGTGCCGCCCATCCCCGCCGACGAGGGGCTGCTCGGCCAGGTGTTGAGCATCCTGCTGACCAACGCCATCAACTACACACCGCCGGGCGGCAAAGTCTGCATTGCGACGCACGCCCGCGAGGCGGCTGGTAAGCTCTGGGTGGGCTTCACGGTCAGCGACACCGGGCCGGGCATCCCGGAGGAGGAGCAGCCGCACGTCTTCGAGCGCTTCTTCCGGGGGAAAACCGGGATGGAGTCCGGAGCGCCCGGCACGGGACTGGGGCTTGCCATCGCCAAGAGCATCGTGGAGCAGTACCAGGGCGAGATCGGCTTTGAGTGCCGCGAGGCGCCTGAAACCGGCACGACGTTCTCGGTGTGGCTCCCTCTTGACGGCGATAAGTAGCCCTGAGCCGCATCAGCATAAAGAGAGGCGGGCGCCCCGTTCGACGCCCGCCTCTTTGCATGTTCCCCTGGAATTTGCAGGGTACGCCCCTGAGGGAAACTCTAGGCCGGTGTACGCTCCTGCTCGGCGATGCGCTGCGCCTCGCGGATCATCTGGCTCGTGTAGCCCCACTCGTTGTCGTACCAGCTCAGGATCTTCACCATGTTTCCATCCACAACCTGCAGCATCGGCAGGTCGATGATCGCCGCGTGGGAATTGCCGAGGATGTCGGACGAGACAAGCTCGTCATCCGAGGCCTCCACGATACCCTTGTAGCGACCGTTCGCCTCCTCGATGAAGACCTGGCGTAGCTCTTCGATGGTGGTATTACGCGACAGCAGGACGGTGATGTCGGCAATGGAGCCGCTCGGCACCGGCCCGCGGATGGAGAGACCGTCGAACTTGCCCTCAAGCTGCGGCAGCGCCTTCGATGCCGCGACTGCCGCGCCGGTGGTCGTCGGCACGAAGTTCGCCGCGCCCGCACGGCCACGCCGCCACTTCTTCGCGGGGCTGTCCACAATCGCCTGCGATGAAGTGTAGGCGTGAATGGTTGTCATGAGGGCCTTTTCGACGCCAAAGTGACGGTCGAGGATTTCCATGACCGGGGCGGTGGCGTTGGTCGTGCAGCTTGCGCACGACAGGATGTTAACGCCGCCGTCAGGCCGGTTCACGCCGTGGACGACGGTCGGGAAGTCCTTATCCTTCGCGGGCGCGGAGAGGATGACCCACTTCGCGCCTGCCTCAGCGTGCTTCTGCAGGTCTTCACGCTTGGTGAAAACACCCGTGCTCTCGAACACGATCTCGACGTTCATCTCCTTCCAGGGGAGCTGCGAGGGGTCGCGCTCCTGCAGGAAGCGTATGCGACGCTCGCCGTCGATCACGAGGTCGTTCCCGTCGAGCTCTACCGTCCGGTTATAGCGCCCGTAGACGGTGTCATACTTAAGCAGATAGGCAATATTCGCGGGGTCGGCGATGTCGTTGACGGCGACCAGTTCAAGCTCAGGGGTGTCCATCAAAATCTTGAACGCCGCGCGGCCAATCCGCCCCATGCCGTTAATCGCGACTCTCGTTGCCATAGCTGTGTACCTCCTCGGCTTCCAACACTATCGCTATCGTGATTTAAGTGAACTGACACACACAATCCCCGCGAATGGCGAAGACGTCGTCGCTCCCGGAGTTTGCAGCGCACACTGATCATATCGTTCCGGCTGCCCGGAGTCAGGGGGAATCCGGTAGTAAAGGGTTGACAACACCCCTACCTGCTGTTATCCTCATCTGCAAGTTAAAAACCGAATAGTGCAGCACCCCTTTTATCCAGAGAGGTGGAGGGACCGGCCCTGTGAAGCCTCGGCAACCAATCGCGCTTGAGAACGCGCGATATGGTGCCAATTCCGGCAGAAAAAATTTCTGGAAGATGAGAGGGATGTGGTTACGTGCACGCAATCGTAAACACAGATCCTTCTCATGCTGAGAAGGATTTTTTTGTTGCCCCGGGGGAGGCTGCGCCAAGTGTTGAGGAGAGACCGATGACTAACTCGAATGGCCGTACATTCCAGTTCGAAACCCTGGCCCTGCACGCCGGATACGAGCCCGACCCGACGACCGGCGCGCGCGCCGTGCCGATCTACCAGACCACTTCCTACCAGTTCAGGAACACGGATCACGCGGCGGCGCTCTTTGCCCTGCAGGAACCGGGCAACATCTACACGCGCATCATGAACCCCACCACCGACGTGTTCGAGCAGCGCATCGCCGCGCTGGAGGGCGGCATTGGCGCGCTGGCAACGGCTTCGGGCCAGGCGGCGGAAACGCTCGTCATCACGACGCTGTGCTCAAGCGGCGACGAGATCATCTCCTCCAGCGGGCTGTACGGCGGCACGTATACGCTGTTCTCGCAGAGCCTCGCCCGGCTGGGCATTACCACCCGCTTTGTGACGGATAACGACCCCGCATCGTTTGAGGCGCAGATCACCGACAAGACGAAGCTCATCTACCTGGAGACGCTCGGCAACCCCCGGCTGGACGTCCCCGACTTTGAGGCCATCGCCGAGGTCGCGCACCGGCATGGCATCCCGGTTGTGTGCGACAACACGTTCGCTACACCGGTGCTGTGCCGCCCGTTCGATCACGGCGTGGATATCGTCGTCCACTCGACGACAAAGTGGATCGGCGGGCACGGCCTGAGCATCGGCGGGGTGATTGTGGACAGCGGCAATTTCGACTGGGAGGCGAGCGGTCGCCATCCGGGCCTCACCGAGCCGGAGCCGGCGTATCACGGCGCGGTGTTCACCGAGGTAGCGGGCAGAGCGGCCTTCATCACGCGGGCGCGCGTCGTCGGCCTGCGCGACCTCGGCGCCTGCCAGTCGCCCTTCAACAGCTTCCTGAACATCGTCGGGCTGGAGACGCTCTCGCTGCGGATGCAGCGCCACGTCGAGAATGCCCAGGCGGTTGCCGAGTACCTGGAGGCGCACCCGGCGGTCGAGTGGGTGAACTACCCCGGCCTGCCCAGCCACGAGAGCTACGAGCTGGCGCAGAAGTACCTGCCGAAGGGGGCAGGCGCGGTGCTGGGCTTCGGCATCAAGGGCGGGCGCGAGGCAGGCCGCACCTTTATCGATAACCTCAAGCTGTTCTCGCACCTGGCGAACGTCGGCGATGTGCGCTCGCTGGCCATCCACCCGGCGACCACCACGCACCAGCAGCTCAGCCCGGAGGAGCAGGCGGCGACCGGCGTGACGGATGATTACATCCGGCTGGCGATTGGCATCGAGCACATCGATGACATCCTGTGGGACCTCGACCAGGCGCTGCGCGTGGCGAGCGGCGAGAAGATCTTCGCGACGCACTGAGGGTATCGGGAGCGTATGGCGTATGGCCCGCGCCCGCCGGGCGCTCTATGGTCTGTGGCTTATAGCTCGCTGCGCTCGCTCTAGCGGCTTGCCATAGCCATAGGCCATACGCCATCTATCCCACGAGTTAACCAGAGACAGGCACCATGCTTCACATCCCGAACTACCGAACACGAACGTCGATACCGACCCCGCGTCGCCGGGTTGAGCCGGGGTCGGTCGGCGTGGTGCGGCGGCAGATCGCCCGTTTTGACGAGCCGCTCACGCTGCGCTCCGGCGGGGTACTGCCGTACTTCCAGCTAGCCTATGAGACATACGGCACGCTGAACGCCGACCGCTCGAACGCCATCCTGATCTGTCATGCGCTGTCCGGCGACGCGCACGTGGCGGGCTACCACACGCTCGACCCCGACGAGAAACCCGGCTGGTGGGACGACGCCGTCGGGCCGGGTAAGATGTTTGACACAAACCGCTTCTTCGTGATCTGCTCGAACGTGATCGGCGGCTGCCAGGGCAGCACCGGCCCGTCGTCGCTCGCGCCGGATGGCAAGCCCTACGCGCTGCGCTTCCCGGCCATCACGATTGCGGACATGGTCGCCGCGCAGCGCCGCCTGCTCGATCGCCTCGGCATTGAGCGGCTGTTCGCCGTGGCGGGTGGAAGCATGGGCGCGATGCAGGCGCTCCAGTGGGCGGTCGAGACACCGGAGCGGGTGCGGAACCTCGTGTTCCTCGCCAGCACACCGCGCTCGTCTGCCCAGCAGATTGCTTTCAACGAGACGGGGCGGCAGGCTATCTATGCCGACCCCAACTGGAACGAAGGCAACTACTACGGCGGGCCGATCCCGGCGAGCGGGCTGGCGGTGGCGCGGATGCTGGCGCACATCACGTACATGAGCGAGTTGTCGCTCGACCGCAAGTTCGGGCGCAACCTGCAATCACGCGAGACGCTGGCCTACACGTTCCGCGAGCCGGAGTTTGCCGTCGAGAGCTATCTGGCCTACCAGGGGCGCAAATTCGTCGAGCGGTTCGACGCGAACAGCTACCTGTACATCACCAAGGCCATCGATTACTTCGATATCACGGCGGACTACGGCTCGCTGCGGGCGGCGCTCCAGCGCATCGAGGCGAACTCGCTGATTGTGAGCTTCTCCAGCGACTGGCTCTACCCGGCAGAACAGATGCTGGAGATGGTCGAGGTGCTGGAGGACCTGGGGCGGCCTGTCGAGTATCACCACATCGACGCGCCGTTCGGCCACGACTCGTTCCTCGTGGAAGTGGATCGCATGGAGGAAGTGGTCGGCGGTTACCTCAGCCGGGTGTGGGAGGAGGGGTAGAGAACTCCTCGCCCGGACGCAGCTTTGTTGCAACGATCCTACAGGTAGGGGCAGGTCGTGATGCGCGATGCTCCACGTCACCGCATCATCAGACCTGCCCCTACAGAGTCTGTTTGTAATGCAACCAGCTGCGCCCTCAATCCGCCGGGCTGGGCTGGTGGGTGTAGACCGGCATCACGCCGAGGCGGGTGAGCGCCCGCATGGCTGCGTGCCGCGTCGCCTCAACGATGTTGTCCGGGCGGAACAGCGTCTTGCCGATCCAGAAGCGCTCGACAGGCCGCTGGTCGGCAGTGGCGGCGAGGAATCGGCCCGCCCGTTCCAGCGCGGTCCGGTCCGCCAGCAACCCGTGTTGCTCCGCGCTGACCAGCCCCAGCACGCAGTGGGCAGTTTCCTCAATGGTGCTCCGCTCGAACCAGCCCCAGCCCCCGTCCTCGCGCTGCCGCTCGACGATCAGCGCCGCGCACTCCCGCGCGACGCCATCTTTCCACCCCGCAAAGGCTGGGATGGCCCGCGAGAGCGAATAGAACGGCGAGTAGTGCCACTTGTCGTCAAAGCTGCCGTCCTCATGGCGGTGCTCAAGCAGCCACGCGGCGAGGCGCTCCGCCTTGTCGCGATGCGGGAAGCCCGGCTGCGTGCGCAGCGCGGTCAGCCCGTGAATGTTCGCCGATACCGACGAACTGCGTTCGTCAAGGTAGGACAGGAAGTGCGTGTTGTTCCAGAAGGCGAGCGCGGCATCCTCCGGTGGGGCGACGCCCGCCCAGGTCAGCACGGTGAAGCCCACGAGCGTGTCGTCGCCGTCGTTTACCGGGAAGTAATCGCTGGAGGACAGGCCCGGCTCGCCGAGCACCCACGACGCGCGGATGGCCTCGACAAGCTGGCGTACCTGAGGGTCAGCCGGGGAGAAGCCGCCCCGCCGGTAGCTGTCCGCCATCCAGACCCGTTCGTAGACTTCTGCGGGCCAGCAGAACGGCGCGGAGCCGTTGCCCAGCCTCAGCACGTTTTCGAGATAGCGCGCGGCACGCGGCGAGTCGAGGCCCGCGCCGCGCCGGGCGCGCAGGTAGGCGGCAGTGGCGGCGGTCGAGGTGCCGATCGAGCCGTCGTCGCCGAGGATCGAGTCGTCGAGCAGCGCGAGGTGCGCTTCAGGCAGCATCTCCAGGCTGAACCACCACGCACGCGGCTGGCGCGGGTCTACCTCCAGCCGCTCGATCAATGCGAGCTTCTGGCGGCTGATGTGCTCAACCGGCTCCCACTCACGCAGGGGCAGCTCCGCCTCGTACTGCGGCAGGAGCATCGAGCGGAGGCGCGGCAGCAGCAGTTCAAAGCCGACCGGCTCGTGCGGCTCGCCCGCCAGATCGCGCGCGTACCTGCGCAGCGCCCGCAGACCGCGCTGGATCGCACATTGCGCCTGGCCGGATGGGTCGGGCCAGGCGCTCAGCGCGGCAATGGCTGCCGCCGTTGAGATCGTGCGCTCGTGCGCGTAATAAATGTGAGGGGCTCCCCAGCCCCCGTCGGGAAGCTGGTGGTGAAGGAGGAAGTCGACCGCCTGAGGCCACGCCGGGCGGCTCGGCTCTCCCAGATCGGGAACCATCGCCAGCCAGGCGGTGCTGTATGCGTCTGAGGCCATCCACCCGGAGAGTGCCGGCGTCGAGTAGGGAGCGTCCCGTTCCATGTTGTGATCCTGGATGTTGGGGTTTAGATTGCAGCAGGGTAAGGTCCGGTTTGTAATAGCTAGTATACACCACCTTCAGGCAATGCAAACCGATCACTCCGCCGCACCACAACTACGCCACAATCATGCCATAGACGTGTAAGAGTCCGCGATGGTACTGTGGGTATAGCGAGTGTGAGTGGAGAGCGGCAGGCACACAAAGAGCGCAGTGTGCTGCTGCGCTCCGGTGATAGGTCGAGGTCAGATGGTAGCAGGAGGGGACTAGCGGCGAGCGGCCTCCCACTCGGCAAGCGAGCGGGGCAGCGGGCCAGCGCTCGCGTGGCGGCAGTGCTCCAGCCGCGTGCGGTAGGGCATATGGCTCTGAGGGACTGCCGCCCGCACGAGGGCATACGCTCCGCTGATACTTTCGACCACGCCCCGGCAGACAAAATCGCCATCTTCAGTGAACACATCCACCACGTCGAGCAGGCGAACAGCGGGAGGCGTGTCGGCAACGTTCTGCCGGTAGCGTGCCACGAAGCGCGCGCTGAATGTGCTGATCACGTCATCAGCCGGTGTCCCGTCCTCCATGGTGAGGTCAACCTCCCTGGCCATCTGTGCATGGCCGGCAAGGTCGAGTTCTGAGGATGATAGCATGAATGAAGCTCCCATGGGTGACGCTGATAATACGCTCATCCTATGCCACGATTCAGCGCCGCTGTATGAGGTGTTTCCCCCATTATGTGTACGTTGGCTTCAGCCTCCGCTGATTATAGTGATCGGCGCGGTGCTTGCCGTACTGATAGGCGCGGATTTCATGAATTTTTCATGAAGGCGGGGTTTGGATGCGTTGCGAGAAATCCCTCCCCACTAGTGGGAGGGGCTAAAAAAGACGAGGCTAACCACCGGGGTTAGCCTCGAACTGCCACGCAGCGATCAGAGCGCCGCGGCTACGCAAGCCCCAGCGCCCGCGCAATCCAGGCAATCGTCGTGGTGGTCGCCACGCCGAGGATGATCGGCAGGACCGTCGCGACTGCCGTCCATTTCAAGCTGTTCGTCTCGCGGTAAATGGTCAGGATCGTCGTGCTGCACGGGTTGTGCATCAGGCTGAACAGCATCAGGTTGATGCCCGTGAGCAGCGTCCAGCCGCCCACCCCGACAAGCACCTGAGCCGTCTGGCTCGCCGTGTCGAACTCTGTCATCACGCCCGGTTGCACCCCTGCGACGCCCCCGCCCGCTATCGCGGTGAGCATCAGGATGGTCGGGATGATGATCTCGTTGGCCGGGATGGCGACAATGTAGGCCAGCAGGATCACGCCGTTAAGCCCGATGAACCAGCCGATCGGGTCAAGCCCGCTGACCGCCCACTCGGCGAGGCTCGCGCCCGCTACGTTGATGTTGCCAAGCAGCCAGATCACCGCGCCCGCCGGGGCGGCCATGACCACCGCACGCCACAGCACGATCAGCGTGCGGTCGATGACGGACGTGTACAGCGTTTGCAGCAGGCGGGGCGGGCGGTAGGGCGGAAGCTCCAGGCTGAACGTCGATGCCTCGCCCCTGAGCAGCGTTTTCGACAGCGCCCATGACACCGCGAACGTCATGAACACGCCGAGCATCGCCACGCCGAGCACGGCCAGCATCGAGGCGGTGGCGGACCATGCCGCCGGGACCAGCGCGCCGATGAAGATCGTCGCGATCAGAATCTGCGTGGGCCAGCGCCCGTTGCACAGCGAGAAGTTGTTGGTGATGATGGCAATCAGCCGTTCGCGCGGGCTGTCGATGATGCGCGTGGCGATCACGCCTGCCGCGTTGCAGCCGAAGCCCATTGCCATCGAGAGCGCCTGCTTGCCGTGCGCACCTGCCTTCGCAAAGATGCGGTCCAGGTTGAAAGCCACGCGCGGCAGGTAGCCGAAGTCCTCCAGTAACGTGAACAGCGGGAAGAAGATCGCCATGGGCGGCAGCATCACGCTGACGACCCAGGCCAGCCCCAGGTACACGCCGTCCACGAGGAAGCCCGTCAGCCACCAGGGCGCGCCAATCGCCTCGAAGACGGCGTGCAGGCCGCCGTACACCCAGTCGAGCAGCAGTGTGCCGAGCATCTGCGAGGGAATATTGGCCCCGGCGATGGTCAGCCACAGCACCACGCCGAGCATCAGCACCATGATCGGGAAGCCCCAGACGCGGCTCGTCAGGATGCGGTCAAGCGTGCGATCGAAGTCGAAAGCGCGGTTGTTACCCTCGCTCGTGACGACTTTGTCCGCCACGCGGGCGGCTTCTGCGTAGATGCTCTCGACGTACTTGTCGTGGTAATCGCCGATCTGCTCGCGGAGCGCGCTGGCGCGCGCCAGCAAGTCGTTTACATTCGCTGCCTGCTCGCTCATGCGTGCGCCGCCTCCATCGCCGGGACAGAGCCGGTGCGCTGCCGGGCGACGAGGTCGGCAAGCTCCCCGGTGCGGACTGCCTGCGTGATGCGCTCGTCGCCGTCGAGCAGCCGGATGGCGACCCAGCGCGCGTTCGGCAGGCCGGGATACAGCGCCTCGAGGTGGCGTACCAGATCGCTCACCGCCCGCTCGAACGTCTCATCCGTGATGCGCGCGCGGCGCGGCTTGTTGACCCGCTCCCCGGAGGCGACCTCGGCGACCATCTGCATGAGGTCGTTCATGCCCTCGCCCCGGCGGGCGACCATCGGCACAACCGGCACGCCCAGCTCGCGGGCCAGCCGCCGCGCGTTGATGTCCAGCCCGTGGCGGCGCGCCTCGTCCATCAGGTTCAGCGCGATCACCACGCGGTCGGTGATCTCCAGCACCTGGAAGGCCAGGTTGAGGTTGCGTTCCAGCCGTGTGGCGTCGAGCACGACGATGGTCACATCCGGCTGGCCGAACAGGATGAAGTCGCGGGCGACCTCCTCGTCCTCGCTCGTGGCGAGCAGCGAGTACGTGCCCGGCAGGTCAACGAGCTTGTAGACCTTATCGCCGAACTGCGTCATGCCCTCCATGCGGGTGACGGTCTTCCCCGGCCAGTTGCCGGTGTGCTGGCGCAGCCCGGTCAGGCTGTTGAACACGGTGCTCTTGCCGGTGTTCGGGTTGCCGGCAAGCGCAACCAGGTAATCCCAGTTCCCATCTTTGATGCCAAGCTGCACGAGTTGAGCGTGCGGGCAGGTGGCGCAGCCGGCATGTGGTGGCGTCTGTACAGTGAGTTCGCTCATCGCTTCCGATACTCCTGAATCTCAGCGCTGGTTTTCGGTATCGACTGGCCGGACTACAATATGGCGGGCCTGCTCGTCACGCAGAGCGATCAGCGCCTGGCGAACCCGGTACGAGCGCGGGTCGCCGAGCGGGCTTGCAAACTCGACGGTAACTGCCGTGCCGGGGACAAACCCGAGGTCCATGAGGCGGCGGCGCTGCGGGCCTTCGAGGTCGATGCGGGTAACGTAGGCCCGCTCGCCCGCCCGTAGCTCTGAGAGCCGCCGCTCTGCTGTAGCGGTCCTACTGCTGATCGTCATACGTTTCTCTCTCGTCAATACTTCAAATGTACCAGGTCAAATTTAGGCACGACTAAATTAGATACTACAGGCAGTTCGGTTTGCTGTCAAGGGGCAAAATTCGAGAAAGGGAGTCCGGAATAGATCGGTGGACGGGGGTACTCCTGCCCGGAGAGGAAAGACGACGCCGGTTTGAGCCATCGACGCGGGCAAGTATTGACTCCCGCCCCAAACCTGTGCTACAGTGGCCGAGGTGCTTGAATCCACTGTAGTAGAAAGCGAGGCATATCAGCATGGCAAACAGAGTCTATGTGGCCGCTGCCGTCTGCGGTATGCCTTGCCGCTGCGCTGCATAGCGATTCCCGCGTTCTCTAACTAAGCAGTCACTATAAGCCAGCAGGCAACGGCGTACCGATCCGCTCACCGGGCGCTGAGGTGCGTTCTTCACGCTTGCCTGTTGGCTCTGCGTGCGTTCCCACCCCACGGCTGATCTCAACCGAGCCTCCCGTGCATTGCGCCCCGTGAGCGATCTGACTCACAGGCTTTTTCATGCATTCAACACAGGGAGGGACGGTATGAGAGTCGAAGCGGATCAACAGGTACCGGATGGGAACACACAGAGACTGTATCGCCCGATAGAGAACAAGAGGAAACCTGACAATGAGCCGTCGCTACGACGCTTACGAGCATTACGATAAGTATGAGGATTACGAAGAGTGGTTCGACCCGATGAGGACCGACCGGAAGGCGCGCCGCCGGCGTAAGCCGAAGGCCAACCACGCGCCGAAGAAGCGCAAAGAGGCCATCATCGAGGAACTGGCTGACCATCTCGTCGAACTGGAGGGCGGCTTCAAGCCGACCTACACGCCGTCGCGCTATGAGAAAGCCTGGCTGATCGCGTCGCTCCAGCCGTTCTACGAACAGGCGATCATCACCGACGTGCTGGCGCTGGTGAAGGGTGGCAAGGAAGCGAGTGTGTATCGCTGCGCTGCACACCCCTCCACCGGCGAAACCCTGCTGGCGGCGAAGGTGTACCGCCCACGCATGTTCCGCGAGCTTCGCAACGATAGGCTGTATCGCGAGGGTCGGGGCGTGCTCGATGCGGATGGGCACGACGTGACCGGCGGCCTGCACCGCGACCGCATCATGCGGGCGCTCGGCAAGAAGACCGAGTTCGGCGTGCAGGTGGCGCACACATCGTGGCTGATGCACGAGTTCACCACGCTCAAGACGCTGCACGAAGCGGGCGCGAGCGTGCCGAAGCCCTTCCTCGCCGCCGAGAACGCCATCGCGATGAGCTACCACGGCGACGAAGCGGTCGCCGCGCCGACGCTCAACACCGTGACGCTGGAGCCGCAAGAAGCGCGGCGCGTGTTCGATGAGGTGATGCACACCGTCGAGATCATGCTGGAGCACGGGCTGGTTCATGGCGACCTGTCGGCGTACAACGTGCTGCTCTGGCAGGGCAAGGTCACGGTGATCGACTTCCCGCAGGTGGTGGATGTTCACCGCAACCCGAATGCGGGTGCGCTGCTGCACCGCGACATCACCCGCCTGTGCGAGTACTTCGCCCGGCAGGGGGTAGAGCGAGACGCCGACGCGATCTTCGGCCACCTGTGGCGGCGCTACCTGCGCCGCAACCCGGAGGAAGTGCTCGCCGACCTGTCACGCGCGCCCGGCTGGAGTGAGGGGTAGGGCCTGTACCTGAACCCCCTCCGGCAGGGCTTCGCTTACGCGAACCCCGCCACCTCCCCCTTGCAAGGGGGAGGTGAGCTCCCGCCGGGGCGCTCGGAGGGGGGTTATGCCGTGCGTCTCACGCGCCTGCCCGCTCATACGACACGAAAATCTGCCCGACGCCGTCGAAGGCGTGCGGATCGTAGTACAGTGACCGCAGCCGTAAGTCGGTGGGCGGGTCGAGCGCCGTACCCTCGACGATGCTGGAGAACGGGCTACCCCCCAGCAACCGCCCGGCGAGTGTCAGGTACAGGCGGTCGAGCCGCCGCGCCCCGACCAGCATGTGCATCACCTTTGGCCCGGTCGTCGAGTAGACAAGCCGGTAGCCCCGCTCGGAGAGCGCGCCGACGAGCCGCCCTCCGTCCACGTCCGACTCACCCGCGACGATCACCTCGCCAAGCTGCCGCTCAAGCTCGCGCACGCGCTCCGGGTCGGCGCTGCCCGTCGTAAAGACCAGCACGCGCCGTCCCCCGTCGACCAGCGCCGGGGGGATCGGGAAGCGCAGGCTGCGGCTCACCACGGCGAGGTCCGGCAGCGGTGGGAGGCCCTGCTCCTCCCGCCATGTGCGCAGGTCGGCGAACTGCGGGTCGTCGTACACGCGCAGGATCTCCTGCGCCTGCCCCGTGCCGTAATCCCGCAGATAGCGCCCGCTCGTGATGAGCACGTCTGCCTGCACGGCAAGCTCCTGAAAGAGCCGCCAGTCACGCGGGTTGGCGATCTGCTCGGGGACCGTCATACCGCCGTCAGGGCGGAGCACCGCGATCCGCCCGTCGAGGCTGGCGATAAAGTTGGTGTAGACGAACGCTTCACCCTCCGCTCCGGCATGGTCGCGCAGGCCCTCGCGCAGATACAGCCCGGTCAGCGGCTCCTCACGGGCCGGGAGCGGGTACAGGCGCAGAATAGAATCGCTCATATGGGGCTGGCAGCCTTTCTGGTAGTCTGCACAGGCGGTGCGGCCCGCGCTGCAGACACCCTGACGATGCTCTCATTGTCTAAACAACTGCTTGTAGCTAGACTATAACCATCGCTCGTTCCGGAGCACATGTGAACAACTCTAGAGTCTCGCAGCAGCGCTGGCCGGTGCTCGTTGGTGAGCGCCGCGCCGGTGTTGTTTCATGCGAGCAGGCCACATAACCGGGAATGAAAACCCTCCAGCGCGTGCGCGGTAGAGTCTCGGCGATCATCGTCGTGCTCTTTCTGCTGATCATTTATACGACGAGCCTGTATAGCTATCTCCTTTTCCACAGCCTGGCCGAGATGTGCTCCATCGTGGTGGCGGTTGGTGTGTTCATGCTCGCCTGGAACTCACGCCGCTACCTCGACAATAATTACCTGCTGTTTATTGGTATTGGCTACCTGTTCGTCGCCATGCTCGACCTGCTGCACACGCTCGCCTATCAGGGGATGGGCGTGTTTCACGAGCCGGGCGCGAACCTCGCCACGCAGTTGTGGCTTGCCGCTCGCTACGTGCAGAGCGGCACGCTGCTGTTCGGGTTGCTGTTCGTCAAACGCTCCTTCAGGCCGCGCCTGGTATGGGTTGTCTACATCGCTGTGACCGGCCTGCTGATCGCCTCCATCTTCGTGTGGGACATCTTCCCTGCGGCCTTCGTCGATGGGCAGGGCCTTACGCCGTTCAAGATCATCAGCGAGTACTTCATTTCGTCAGCGCTGATCGCTGCAAGCGTCCTGATGCTGGCCCAGCGTGAGGCGTTCGACTCCGAGGTGTTGAGCCTGCTGGCGCTGTCGCTCGCCGTGACCGCGCTCTCGGAGCTGATGTTCACGCTGTACATCAGCGTGTACGACATCGCGAACATGATCGGCCACCTGCTCAAGATCGTCGCCGTCTACTTCCTCTACCGCGCGATTGTGCAGACCGGGCTTGTGCGCCCCTACGGGGTGATGTTCCGCAATCTGCAGGACGCCGAGCGGCGCTATCGCTACCTGTTTAACGACGCGCCGGTGATGTACGCTACGCTGAGCAACGGTCCCGGCGAGACGGTGATCACCGGGTGCAACAACCTGTTCCTCAGCACGCTCGGCTACGAGCGGAGCGAGGTCATCGGCCAGCCGCTCGCTAGGTTCTACGCACCGCCCTCGCGTGAGAAGCTCGATGGTGGGCGCGAGCAGGTTCCGCCCGCCGAGCAGCACCTGCAGGAGCGGATGCTGCTGACGAAGTCGGGCGAGGTGGTCTGCACGCTGATGCACGTCAGCGCGGAGCGCGCTCCGGACGGCACAACGAGCGAGATCCTTGTGGCGTACACCGACATCACCGAGCGCAAGCAGGTAGAGCAGGCGGAGCGTGAGCAGCGCCGCCTTGCCGAGGCGCTGATGGACATCAGCGCGGCGCTCAACAGCTCGCTGGAGCTGGATGTCGTGCTGGACCGTATTCTGGCGAACGTCGGTCATGTCGTCCCGCATGACGCAGCGAACATCATGCTGCTCGACGACGGCATCGCCCGCGTGGTGCGTTACAAGGGCTACGAGGCGGACGTACAGCGTCACATCGACAACGTGCAGTTCAGGCTCTCCGAGACGCCCGTCCTCCGGCGGATTGTGGAGACGGGGAAGCCGATTGTCGTGCCGGACGTGAAGCAGGAGCCGGACTGGGTGGAGACGCCCTCCACAGCGGCGATCCGCTCTTACGCCGCCGCGCCGATCCGCTATCAGGATCGCGTCATCGGCTTTGTCAACCTCGACAGCCTCTCGCCCAACAGCTTCACCGAGCGCGACGCCGAGCGCCTGCTGGCCTTCGCAAGCAGTGCGGCGATCGCGCTGCGCAACGCGCAGCTTTACCGCGAGGCGCAGGAGGCGCGCCAGCAGGCGGAGCGGGCCGACCAGACCAAGCTGCGCTTCCTCGGCATGGTTTCGCACGAACTGCGCACACCGCTCACGTCCATCCAGGGCTTTGCGAGCACGCTCCTCGCGCCCGATGTCGAGTGGTCGCCGGAGGATCAGCGCGACTTCATCGAGACGATCAACAGCGAGGCGGACCGGCTCGGCGAGCTGATCGACCAGCTTCTCGACTTCTCGCGCATCGAGTCGGGCAAGCTGTCGGTCGAGCTTCAGCCGGAGAGGCTCCAGTATGCGCTGGCGGAGCACAGTTCGCTTCTCACGATGCTGGCCCCCGACCACCTCGTCAACATGTCCATCCCCGACGACCTGCCGCCCGTGAAGGCGGACATCCGGCGCATTGTGCAGGTACTTTCCAACCTCATCGGCAACGCGGCCAAGTACGCGCCGCCGGGCACCACGATCACGATTGCGGCGGAGCACGATGGTCGCTCGGTCGTGGTCAGCGTGTGCGACGAGGGGCCGGGCATCCCCCCGGAGGAGAGCGAGTCGGTCTTTGAGCCGTTTACGCGGCTGCGCGAGCTTTCCGACGGCGACATGAAAGGTTCCGGGCTGGGGCTGGCTATCTGCCGGGGCATCATTGAGGCGCATGGCGGGCGCATCTGGGTTGCGGAGCGCGAGCCTCCCGGCGCGATGGTCTGCTTCAGCCTGCCCCTGGCCTGACGCGCCGGTTTGACAACCAGCCGGGGTATGGGCACAATAAACGCATCCTCGTGGCGGCTGTAAACGGTCTCTCGCCAAGCAGCCGCCCTGCTGTGCCACGCCGCTTGGAACCCTGCGCGCATCGGCGCTGGCCGTTATCCTGGCTGCGCGCGATAGACTTTCTTCAAGGAGCACTCGAACATGGACCCCCTCGACGCGATCTACGAAGCCATCCTGGACGGCGACGGCAACCTGGTCGAAGAGCACACCCGCGCCGCCCTTGACAGCGGCCAGTCTGCCGACGCGATCCTGAAGCAGGCGCTCATCCCCGCCATGAACGAAGTCGGCGCTCTGTATGAGGCGGGCGAATATTTCGTGCCGGAGATGCTCGTAGCCGCCCGCGCGATGAAGGCCGGGCTGGCGGTGATCAAGCCGCTGCTTGTTGACTCGGATGTCGAGCCGGTGGGCAAGGTCGTGATCGGCACCGTCAAGGGCGACATGCACGACGTGGGCAAGAACCTAGTGGCGATGATGCTGGAAGGCGCCGGGTTTGAGATCGTCGACCTGGGTATTGACGTGGGCGCAGAGAAGTTCGTGGCGGCGGTCGAGGAGCATGGCGCAGATGTCGTCGCCATGTCGGCGCTGCTGACCACCACGATGGTCAACATGCGCTCGACGGTCGAGGCGCTGGAGGCCGCTGGCTTTCGCGATCGGGTGAAGGTCATTGTCGGCGGCGCGCCTGTCTCCGACGAGTTCGCCCGCCAGATCGGCGCGGATGGCTATGCCGCCGACGCCGGGCAGGCCGCCAAACTCGCGAAGGAACTGGTGGGCGTCGCCTGAGCGGGGAGAGAGTCGCTCCCCATCGCTGCGGCGTACCAGCCGGCCTGATCACCGTCGACATCCTGCTACCGGATGTCGACGGTCTGCATATCTTGCGCCAGCTACGGTGGGGGCATAACCCCGGCGGCAATGTGCGAGATGGGCCGGATTGTATTAAATTTAAGGTGAACGTTGTCAGCATGGCGCGCCACCGGTGCGCCTTTGTGTCTGTCGCGCGGGGAACCTCGCCCGGCGGCACGCATTGACCGTACAGGTAGTGGTATCGAGAGATATGATGAAGACCATTATCGTTCGTTATGCAGAGATCGCGCTGAAGGGCGAGAACCGGCGCGATTTCGAGCGGAAACTCGCGAAGAATATCCAGCGGACGCTGGGCCTGCCGCGCAACCGGGTGCAGATCCAGCGCGACCAGATCCTGCTGCACATCGAGCCGGAGCGTATCGAGGAGGCGAAGGCGGGGCTGCGCAAGGTGTTCGGCGTGGCGTGGTTTGCGGAGGTCGCCCGCACCGCGAACGACCTCAACGCGATCCGCGAGACGGTGTACGAGGTTGCGGGGCATCTGCTTGGCCCGCAGACCTCGTTCGCGCTGCGCACTCGGCGCTCGAACAAGCACCTGCCCTTTACCAGCCGCGATATCAATTTGCAGGTCGGGGCGGACCTCCAGCAGCGGACCGGCGCGCCGGTCGACCTGACCACCCCGGACGTGGAGATCCATATCGCGGTGAAGAGCCGCAACACGTTCATTTACGCCGCGCGGATCGACGGGCCGGGCGGGCTGCCGGTCGGTACGAACGGGCGCGTGCTGTCGCTGCTCTCGGGCGGGTTCGACTCCATTGCATCGTCGTACCTGCTTGCCAAGCGCGGCGCGGCGGTCGATTTCCTGCACTTCCACGTCTTCCCGACGAAGGACGGCGTGATGCGGACCAAGATGCCGGGGCTGTGGCAGACGCTCAGCGAGCACACGCTCTCGCACAGCGTGTACCTGGCGAACTACGCACCGTTCCAGATGGCCGTGCTCGACCTGCCGATGCGCCTGCAGAAGTACGAACTGGTGACGTTCCGCCGCGCGATGGTCCGCGTGGGGGAGAAGCTCGCCGAGCGCCTCGGGTATGATGCGCTGGTTCTCGGCGACAGCCTGGGGCAGGTCGCTTCGCAGACGATGGAGAACATCAGCGCGGTGGACCGGGCGGTGGAGATCCCGATCTTCCGCCCGCTGATCGGCATGGACAAGGTCGAGGTGGTGGACCTTGTGCGTGGCATCGGGCTGGAGGAAGCCGCGGCAGCGCCGTACAAGGACTGCTGTTCGATCATTGCACGCCACCCGGCAACCCGGGCACATCTCGACCGGGTGCAGGAGATCGAGGAGCGGATCGACATTGAGCGCATTGTCGAGGAGATGGCCGCCACCGTCGAGCGCGTGCCTGCGCGGGCGGGTGAGGCGCTGCCTGAGGACGGGGCAGACGGCCCGGCCAGGCCACCGCGCACCACGCCGAAATTCATCGTGGATGAGCTGTAGGGCGGGGTAGCTTCGGATTTATGCGCGACGCTTTTTGACGAAAACTACGGTAGGGGCGGGTCTAATGATGCGGTCGATGCGGAGCATCGCGCATCACACCCGCTCCTACAGAGGTCGTAAACGCATCGGAGCCGCGAATATCTCGCGGCTCCGGTTGCTATCTCACCTCAGTTGCCAGACTGCTTACTTCTGCTTGGCGATGTGGCGGCACATGTCGTGCATCAGTTCCTGCATCTGCGGGTAGGTGCAGATGTACTTATCCACGAAGAACTGGTACTGCTCGTGCCGCTCGGGGTTGGGCTCGATGCGGTCGGTGACGCGCACCATGGCGTTGCACGCCTCGGCGATCGAGTCGTAGACGCCCGCGCCAAGCGCCGCGCAGATGCAACCGCCGAGGATCGCCGCCGAAGTACCGGCTTCCGTCAGCGTGATGGGCGTGTTGCTCACGTCCGCGTGGATCTGCATCCACATCGGGCTCTTGGTCGGGCCGCCCGCCGCCACAAGCTCCTTTACCTCGTAGCCGTGCTCGCGCATCGTCCGGAGGATGTGCTCGGTGCCGTAGGCGATGCCCTCGATGATCGCGCGGTAGACGTGTGCCGGGGTGTGCGACAGGGTGAAGCCCCACATCATGCCGCGCGCTTCCGGGTCGACGTACGGGGTGCGGTTCCCCTGCCAGTAGTCTAGCACGATCAGGCCATCGGAGCCGGGCGGCAGCTTCTCGGCTTCCGCTGTCAGCAGGTCATACGCGCTGACGCCCTTCGCCTCGGCAGCCTGAATGTACTGTGTGGCGAAGTTGTCACGGAACCAGCGCACGATCGAGCCGGTCGAGATCTGCCCGCCCTCGACGGTGTACTGGCCCGGAACCAGCGCGTGCGGGTACGTCCCGAAGATGCCCTTGCCGTGGAAGTCGTAGGCCGCCTGCCCCAGCAGCAGGTGCGACGAGCCGACGATGAAGGCCATCTTGCCCGGCTCGACCACGTTCAGGCCGAACATCGCGATGAAGGCATCCGCGCCGCCCTGAGCGACCGGGATGCCGGGCTTCAGCCCGAACTCGGCGGCGACATCCGCGCGCAGCGTGCCGACGACCTCGCCCAGGTTCAGGATGCGCTGCGGGAACTTCTCCAGCGCATCCTCCAGCCCGATCCCGGTGTAGAAGTCGCGGGGGAAGCCGCCCTCGTCCTGGTTGTAGTACCAGCGCACCGTCACGTTGTTGATGCTGCCGACCCACTCGCCGGTCAGACGGTGGAAGAACCAGTCGTTGAACTCACCGAGGTGGGCGGTCTTTTCCCAGACCTCCGGCTCGTTCTCCTTGACCCACAGGGCCTTGCAGGGCATCCACTCCGCCGAGACGTTGCCATAGCCGTTGTACTTGAGGGCATCGTAGCCGCTGGCGGCGATGCGCCGGGCCTGGTCGGCGGCGCGCACGTCCATCCAGATAATTGCCGGGCGAAGCGGCTGGAACTGCTCATCGAGGAAGACGACCGAGCAGCAGGTGAAGTCGCCGCTAATGCCGACAATAGACTCCGGGTCCAGGCCGGACTGCTCTACTGTGCCGCGTATGGCACCAACAATCGAGGCCCACCACTCGTCGGGGCGCTGCTCTGCCCAGCCGGGTTTGGGGTGGCGCAGCGGGTAGGGTTCAGCATGCGTTGCAACGAGCTTGCCGTCGGCACTGAAGATAGCCGCACGGGCGCTCTCCGTCCCACAGTCGATGCTTATTAGGTAAGTGTCTGACATTGGGGATCCCTCGTTATGCAGAAGGTGCGGAAACGTACCCTATCATACCACACCCGGACAACATCCCGACAATTCACATATGTGAAGGTTGCCGATAACCGGGGAATTGGCGCAATTTCCCTTCCGCGAATGTGACTTCAGTACTATAATGGCAGCCAGTTACCTCTACTACTACCAGGACTGCACCACCGTGAAGATCATCGTCTGTCACAACTACTATCGCGAACCGGGTGGGGAAGATCAGTGCGTGCCAATGGAGATTGCGCTGCTGCGCAAGCATGGCCACGAGGTTATCGAGTTTGCCGTGCGCAGCAGCGACCTCGACGACAGTGTGCATGCCCGCCTGACGCTCGGCAGGCGGCTGCTGCTGTCGCCTACTGTCATTCGCCGCACGATTGACCTCGTCCGCAAGGAGCAGCCGGACGTCGTCCACGTCCACAACGTTTTCCCTCTGTTGACCCCATCTCTTTACATTGGCCTGGCACGAGCGGGCGTCCCTGTCGTGCAGACCGTGCACAACTATCGCTTCATATGCCCGAACGGCCTGTTCTACTCTGAGGGCCATGTTTGCCGGCTTTGCGCCGGAAAGAACTTCTCACATGCCATCCGGCATCGATGCCTGCACGGTAGCCTCGCTCAGACGGTCGCCTACGCTGCCAGCCTCCAGCTTCACTGGCTGCTCGGCACCTTCCCCGGCAAGCTGGGGCTTCTCGCCGCGCTCTCGCCCTTTGTCGCCGAACAGCTCGCGCAGCGCATCGGCAGCCGCGAGCGCATCCGCGTGCTGCCGAACTTCATCGACACCACGCCCTTCACGCCTCAATCCGAGGGCCGGGAGTACGTGCTGTTCATGGGCCGGCTCTCAGCAGAAAAAGGTGTATGGCAGCTTCTTCGCGCCGTGCAGGATCTGCCCGACATCCCGGTCAAAATCATGGGTGGCGGGCCGGAAGAGGACGGGCTGCGGGAGGCGATTGAGATGCGCGGGCTGGAGCACGTCGAGCTTCTCGGATACCTCGGCGGGGATGCTCGCTTCGATGTGTTGAAGCGGGCGATCTGCCTTGTCGTGCCCTCGCAGAGCCACGAGACGTTCGGGCGGGTGGTGCTGGAGGCCTACGCGATGGGCGTGCCGGTTATCGCCAGCCGGATGGGCGGCCTGCAGGACCTGGTACACCACGGCGAGACGGGCTTCCTGTTCGAAGCGGGCGACACAGCCGGGCTGGCGGCGTGCATCCGCGAGATGGTGGACGCGCCGGGGCGGGCCGTGCAGATGGGCCTCGCCGGGCGGCGGCTCGCCGAGGCGTGCTACAGCCCCGAAGCGCACTACCAGCAGTTGATGGCCCTCTACCGGGAGGTGTGCCAGCCGGAGGTGTACGTATGGGCGCCGGGTCTCTCCCGCTGATCTCTATCGTCACACCGACGTTTAACGCGATGCCGTACGTCGAGGAGGCGATTGAGAGCGTCCTGGCGCAGGGCTACCCCGCTTTCGAACACATCGTTATTGACGGCGGCTCGACGGATGGGACGCTCGACGTGCTGCGGCGCTACCCGCACCTGACGTGGCTCTCCGGGCCGGACAAAGGGCAATCGGATGCGCTCAACAAGGGGTTCCGCCTGGCGCGTGGCGATCTCGTCGGCTGGCTCAACGCCGATGACCGCTATCTGCCCGGCTGCTTCGAGCGCGTGGCGGTCTATCACACCGCTCACCCCAAGGTCGATGTGATCTACGGCGACTATCGCTGGGTGGACGAGGCGGGAGAGGTACAGCAGGTGCGCCGGGAGCTTGACTTCGACCTGTTCCTGCTAAAGTACCTGCACGTCCTGACCATCCCGACGACCACCTCGTTCTTCCGGCGGGAGGTCTTTGGCGCGGGCAACCTGCTCGACACCAGCTACCACTACGCCATGGATGCCGAGTTCTACCTGCGGCTGGCGCTCGGCGGCTGGCGCTTCGGGCATCTGCCCGCGCTGCTGGCGGATTTTCGCTGGCACGCAGGGAGCAAGTCCACGCGGCAGGCTGCCGCCCAGCGCGAGGAGCATCTGCGGGCGCTGCTCACCCACGACCCGTTGCTGTCGTCGGTCGGGGCGCGGTCGCGGCGGGCGGCGCTCGTGCTGCGCACCGTGCTGATGCTGCTGGCTCGCACCAAGCGCACGCTGCTCAAGGCGGCGCGGGGGTATTACTTCACGCAGTGGCGGCGGTGAGGGGGAGGCATGGGAGATAAGCCGGGAACCCTCACCATGCAAGCCGCATCGTGTTGCGCTTCGGTTAGGTGGGGCCGGGGCATGCTCGTTAGAAAAAACAAAGGTAGGGGCGGGTTTAATGATGCGGTCGATGCGGAGCA
>DGDY01000192.1:36772-64334 GCA_002385675.1 Anaerolineales bacterium UBA3940
AATGATGCGGTCGATGCGGAGCATCGCGCATCACACCCGCCCCTACTACCGCAATTCTGTCAGGCCCCCTTTTAGTCTGAGAATACGCTACTTTTAATTCGTGCGGCTCAGCCCACCCTTCTCCGACGAGGGCAGAAGGGACAGTACACGCTGAGTCCAGCCGGGTGAGCGGGCAGGACCTTACCCCTGCGCCACATCCTCATACAGCGCCACGTGGCGGCGAGCGACCGTCTCCAGCGCGAACAGCGCCCCGGCTCTGGCCCGCGCCTGCTGCGAGAGCACCTGCCACCGCGCCTCGTCGCCCAGTACCCACGCAATCCCCGCGGCGAGGTCTCCCGCGTCGAAGGGCCGGGCGAGATAGCCCGTGCACTCGTGCTCGACGATGTCGAGCAGGCCGCCGGTGGCGAAAGCCACGACCGGCGCACCGCACGCCTGCGCTTCCGCGGGCACCAGCCCGAACGCCTCCTGCCGTGAGGGCGTCACGACCACATCCGCCGCCGAGTAGGCGAGCGCCAGCGTCAGGTCGTCGTGCAGGTGGCCGAGGTACGTCACCTCGAAGCCGAACGCCGGTGGATCAGCCGGGCGCTCCGCCCCGAGGATGGCAAGCTCCGCCTGTTCCGCCCAGCCCGCCGCCGCGAGCCGCCTCAGAGCCGCCTGCAAGTCGTCAAAGCCCTTGCGCGGATCGTCGAGGGCGCTGACCGCACCGAACAGGATCAGCTTTCTATCGAGCGGCAGGTTGAGCAGGCGACGCGCCGTCTCGCGGTCGTAAGGGCGGTAGACGGACACATCTATGCCATTGGGGATGACCTCAACACGCGTGTCGCGGCACAGCGAGCTTTCCCGCGCGCAGTCCGCCAACCAGCGGCTCGGCGCGACGAGCGTCAGGCGAGCGCCCGCCCAGTGGCGGCGTTTGCGCTGCCACGTCCACCGGCTCAGGTCATGCTCGCGGCTGGAGGCAAGCTGCGGGCACGCACCGCAGCGCTCCTGATAGCGCGTGCAGTCCCCCGCGTAGTGGCAGCCCCCGGTGAAGGCCCACATATCCTGCAGCGTCCAGATGGTGGGCACGCCGAGGCGGGCGAGGTCATGCACGGGGACAAAGCCCGAGCCAACCCACTGCAGGTGGACGACGTCGGGCTGCATGGCATGCAGGCGGCGGCGGGTGCTGTTTGGGAAGCAGTTCAGGCTGTAGGGGATGGTGGGGCGGCGGGGGTGCAGCCGGAGCGGGATACGATCCAGCCGGGCCAGGAAGGCCCCGGTCAGGTCGTTGGCGGCGGCAGGCGCGGCGCTGACGGTGGGATCGGCGCAGTCCGGGTCTCGCTGCATGACCAGCATGTGCGAGTCCACGCCGATTGTCCGCAGTCCCCGGTGCAGTCGATAGGCGGCGCGGGCAGCCCCGCCCCGGGTGCTCAGCGTATTGACGACGGCTATCTTCATCGCGGGCGTGCCCTCCATCTCTCATAGAGCCGAGGCGTGGTGCGGGCTGCGAGCGTCCTCAGCGGCGGTTTGACGGTCTCCCACAGCGTCGAGCCGAGCCGGAACAGCGGAAAAGCCGCTTTCAGCAGCGCGCGCCCTGCCCGGTAGGTAGGGGAGGCCAGCAGCGCCTCGACATCATTCATCGCGCGCCGCTCCTCCACCGCTTCCGCCCACATCGCCTCGATCTGCGGCGGGTGCTCCCCAGCGAAGGGCTCCAGCCAGCCGGGGTAGCGGTAGACGTTATGCACGCGGAAGGGGCGCTCCAGCCGCAGAAAGCTCTCTTCCGCCCAGCGCGCCGCCCCGCTCCGCCGCGCCCACTCCGCGCGGCTGTAGTAATCGCACTTCTCCACAACCTGCTTCGGGAAGAGCAGCGAGTAGTGGTACAGGTAAATGCCCCGGCGGGCCATGTCGGCGGCGCTCAGCCACTTCAGCGAGCGGGTGTCGCGCCCCTGCGCGTCGAGCACGGTCGGCGGGCGGTGGGTGGCGTACCTGTAGCCCGGCCCCCAGCGGAACAGCCGGTGGAACTCGGCATTGCCGAGGCGCAGGTACCAGCTATCGACGCGCACCTGCGGCGCGCCCCAGAAGGTCAGCGTGGGGAAGGACACGGCGCTGATACCGGGGTCGTTGGCGAGCAGGCGCAGCAAGGTGCGCATGTCGTCGGGGTGGTAGAACTCGTCTACGTCCACCTGCCACAGATAATCGCCGGTGGCGCGCTCGGCATACGCGCGGGACATCTCGTCTTTCTCGCTCCAGAAGCCGTCTCGTGTGATGATCTGGAGCTTGTCGTCGGGGTCTTCTTCCGCCTTGAAGCGGTGCAGTGCTTCGAGCGTGCCGTCACGCGAGTGGCCGTCAGGCGTGGCGACGCCGGCAGCGCCGGGCGCAGCGCCCTCGACTACAATGATCTCGTGCGCAAAGGGGTACAGCGCGCGCAGGTTGTAGCGGGTGAACGGCTCGCCGTTGAGCACGATCATCCCGAAGGTGATGCGAGGTTGGTGAGACATAGCGGGCTCATTATACCCGCGCGGCGCGTGATGCGCCTTATGCCTGTTGGAGGCGTTCGACGCTGCTGCCCGCCGCCGCCCGGCAGATATAAACTTCCGGGTCGATGCCCGTCTGCGCGCGGTAGGCGGAGGCTGTGTCTGCGATGAAGGCTTCCATCCCGGCAGCCTGCACCAGCGCGACGGCGCTGCCGCCGAAACCGCCGCCCATGATGCGCGCCCCGTAGCAGGCCGGGTGCGAGCGGGCCAGCTCCGTCATGAGGTCCATCTCAGGGATCGACACCTCGTAGTCGTCGCGCAGGCTGGCGTGGCTCTCGTTGATCAGCGCGCCGGCGAGGGACAGGTCGCGCTTCAGGAGGGCATAGGGCATCGCCAGCGTGCGGGCGTTCTCAGTGACGACGTGCCGCGCCCGCCGGTAGAGCACGTCGCCCAGGGCGTCGCGCTGCGCCTCGACCATCTCCAGTGTGGCGTCGCGCAGGGTGGCGACGCCGAGCCGCGCTGCCGCTTCCTCGCACTGCTGGCGACGCTCGGCATAGCCGGAGTCGGCCAGTTCCCGGCTCTTCATCGTGTTGAGCACAACCACGCGCACGTCGTCCGGCAGCGCAACCGGCATGATCGCCAGCGTGCGGCAGTCGAGCAGCATGGCCGCGCCGTCGATGGCCGCCGCCGACGCCATCTGGTCCATCACGCCGCACGGCATGCGCAGGAACTCGTGCTCTAGCTCGACGGCGAGCAGCGCCTTATCCGCCTGGGTATGCGTGCTGTCGCCCGCGAGCGCCAGCGCCGCCTCGATCACCGCGACGCCGATGGCCGCCGAGGACGACACGCCCGCCCCCAGCGGGATGTCGCTGCCGATGACCACGTCCGCGCCGGGCAGCGTATAGCCCTTCCGCCCGAGCAGCCACCACGCGCCGCGCACGTGCCCCGACCAGTGCGGCAGGCTGTCGTCGTGCAGCGCCGCGAGGCTCGCCACCGCGACCGGCCCGCCGAAGTCCAGGGAGCGGACGGCGAGCCTGTCATCCTCGCGCCGGGCCACCGCAAGCCACAGCGCCCGGTCGATGGCGAGCGGCATCACGAAGCCGTCGTTGTAGTCGGTGTGCTCGCCGATGAGGTTGGCCCGTCCGGGGGCGCGGATCAAAAACTCAGGGGGGCGGCCAAACGTTTCACGGAAGGCTGCCAGCACCGCATCTCGCGTCATGGGGTCTGATGGTCCTTTTCAGCATAGTGTACAGGGGGCAGGCTGCGCAGGTGAGCCGCCGCCGCCTCGGGCGGGAAGTCGCGCTGGGGCTCGGCCAGCATCTCGTAGCCGACCATGAACTTGCGCACAGTTGCCGAGCGCAGCAGCGGCGGGTAGAAGTGGGCATGAAGCTGCCAGTGCTCGTAACTGCGCGCATCACGTGGTGCGCCGTGCCAGCCCATTGAGTACGGGAAGGAGACTTCAAACAGGTTGTCATAGCGGACGAGCAACGCCTTAAGGATGTCCGCCAGCGTGTCGCGCTCTGCCGGAGTTAGCTCCGGCAGGTGCAGGACGTGGCGGCGCGGCAGCACCAGTGTCTCGAACGGCCAGACGCCCCAGAACGGCACGACAACCAGCCAGTGCTCGTTCTCCAGCACGACCCGCTCCTGCAAGCGCTGCTCCTCTTCCGCGTAGGCGAGCAGCAGAGGTGTGCCGTGCGCATCGAGGTAGGCGCGCTGCATCTGGTCCTCTTTCAACGCCTGTTCGGGCAGTGCATCCTGTGCCCAGACCTGCCCGTGCGGGTGCGGGTTGGAGCTGCCCATCATCTCCCCCCGGTTCTCAAAGACCTGCACCCAGCGGTAGCGCTCGCCCAGTTCCTCGACCTGCTCCGCCCACAGGTCGACCACCCGGCGGATTTCGGCGGGCGGCATTAGCGCGAGCGTCAGGTCATGCCGGGGGGAGAAGCATAGCACGCGACACGTACCGCGCACGCTCTCGGCACGCAGCAGCGGGTGATCATGCTCTACCGGAGGCGTGTCCTCCAGTAGCGCGGCGAAGTCGTTGGTAAACACGAAGGTCGACTCGTACGCCGGGTTGCGCACCCCGCCCGCGCGGACGTTGCCAGGGCACAGGTAGCAATCGGGATCGTAGGCCGGGCGCACCTCAGCCGGGCGCGCCTCGACAAGCCCCTGCCACGGGCGGCGCGTGCGATGCGGGGAGACGAGCATCCACTCGCCGGTGAGCGGGTTGTAGCGGCGGTGAGGGAAGTCGTTGAGGCTGCTCGTCATCATACTCCCCCGGTTCGGTTGTTGGCTGGCTCGACGCCACTTCTACCCCTTCAGTGCACCGGCGAGAATACCGCGCACGAAGTACTGCCCCAGCAGCAGGAAGAACAGAAGCGGCACGAGCAGCGTGATGAGCGCCGCCGCCATCTGCAGGTGGTACTGCGCGACGAAGCTGCCTTTGATCTCCGCCAGCTTGATCTGGATGGTCTGCGTGCGCGGGGTGGCGAGCGTCAGCGCCAGCAGGAACTCGTTCCAGACCTGCGTGAAGATGATGATCGCCGTTGAGGCGTAGGCGGGCAGCGCAATCGGCGAAACGACGCGGAAGAAGATCTGGAAGCGATTCGCGCCGTCTACCTCGGCGGCCTCCTCAAGCTCACGCGGGATGGCGAGGAAGAACGTGCCCATCAGCACCGAGGCCAGCGGCACGTTGAGGATCAGGTAGCTGAGGATCAGCCCGAAGTGCGTGAGCGCCAGCCCGGTGCGCGCCATGAGCTGCACCAGCGGGATCAGGATGGCCTGGTACGGCAGGTAGATGGCGATGCCGACGAGGATGAACAGGATGCGGGCGAACACCGTGCGGGTGCGGCTGAGATAGTACCCGCCCAGCCCGCCGAACAGCGCCGACAGCCCCGTGACGCTGAAGGCGATGATCGTGGAGTTCAGCAGCGACGGGAAGATCAGCCGGAACGCCTGCACGTAGTTCTCAAACTGCAAGTTCGCGCTCGGCAGCAGGTACTGCCGTGCGGCCAGTTCCGCCGGAGATTTGAGCGAGGTGACCACCACGACGTAGATCGGCAGCACATACATGATCGTCAGGACGACGAGTGTCAGCACGACAAGAGCTGTATAGAGCGGGCTTTTGATTCTCATTCAAACCACTTCCTGAAGGCATAGATCGTGTATGGGATGACGATAATGAACGCCAGCAGGAAGATGATCACCCCGATGCCGGCGCCGAGCGAGACAAGATGCTGCTGGAAGGTCGCCACGACCATGTAGAAGGCGAGCACGTCGGTGGCAAAGCCCGGCCCGCCGAACGTGACCACGTACACGATGTCGAAGACCTTGAGCGAAGAGATCAGCAGCAGCGACACTAAGATCAGGATACCGCCGCGAATGTTCGGCACAATGATCTGAAGCAGGATGCGCAGCCGCGACGCACCGTCCACAATCGCCGACTCGATCATCTCCTGCAGCTCCGTCGTGCGGAATGAGGATTGCAGAATGATGACGGAGAAGCCGAGGTACTGCCAGATAAAGATCGTGATCAGCCAGTAGGTGGCGGTATCCGGGTTGGTGATAAACCGCCCCGTGAACTGCTCCAGCCCGATGCTGCGCAGGATCGTATTGAACACCCCCCGGTCGGGCTGGTACATCCACGACCAGATCGTACCGGACACGATGAACGACATCGCCACGGGGTAGAGGATCAGCGTGCGCACGTAGTTCTCGACGCCCCTGATGGAGCCGATCTCCAGGATGTAGGCGATGAACAACGCCACGACGACCGTCGGGATCACGCCGATGACCAGCCACTTGAGGTTGTTGACGACGTCCTGACGGAAGCGGGCCAGGTCGAACATCATGTCGTACCACTTGAACCCGGCGAACGTGTAGTTCGGTGCAACACCCCGCCAGTCTGCGACGGACACGTAGAACGTCCAGATCAGCATGCCGTACAGGAGGATGAGGAAGATGAGCAGGGGGGCCAGGAAAACCAGAAACTCGCCGAAGCTCAGGCGATCTCTGGCGCGGCGTCGTCGTCGTGCTCGCCGTTCGACTGGCGCAGCGATGCCCGGCTCCTGGCGCTCGCTAGAAATTGACATGTGGCGTTCGCCTCCCCTCAAGTCGTCGAGAGTTACTGTGAAGGCAGGGATGCCGGACAGTGCCGGCACCCCTGCCCAACGTGCGGTCAGCGCACCTGATGCCGTGGCATGATTATGGCCACTGGTACCAGGCCGCCTCGCTCGCGACGTCGTACGTCTCGAACAGGGTCTGGACCTGCTGGGCGGTGTTTTCCACCGTCGCGTTCTCGTCGGCCATGAAGCCGGCGACCACGATCCAGTACTCGTTCGAGAAGCTCGCCGGGGCGATGCTGCCGTGCTGGTCGAGAATCAGGTTGCCCGGATTATCAGCCACGAACTGCTGCATCTCCTGGCGGATCGGGTCGGGGAACTCAGCCGGGTCGATGTCGGTGCGGGCGAACAGACCACCCTGGATCACATCCGTGGGGATCTGCAGCTCCGGCGACGCGACAACGCGCAGCCAGTTCAGCGTCGACTCGGGGTGCGGCGCACCCACCGCCAGCCCGTAACCGTCGGGGTGGAACAGCAGGTACGGTTCAGGCACCGCCGGGAAGATCACCGCGCCGAAGTCCGTGCCGGGCTCCCAGCCGGCGCTCTTGAAGGCGCCGATGCCCCAGGTGCCCATGATGACCATCGCGGCGTTACCGTTGACCACCTCGCTGATCGACTGGTCCCACGTCAGGCTGGAGTGCCCCTGCGTGACGAACGGGCGAAGCTGGCCAAGGCGATCCAGAGCCTGCAGGTAGATCTCGTCGGTGCTGGCGTCGATCTCACCCTTGTGGAAGCTGACGTAGTACTCCGGCCCACCCAGCTCGATCAGGATGCTGTCGAGCACGAAGGCCGCGCCCCAGTTCTCCTGCGTGCCGAGCGCGAGCGGCGTCATGTCGGGGTTCGCCGCCTGGATGGCCTCGATGGCAGCCATGAGCTCCTCGAAGTTCGTGGGTGGAGTCAGCCCGAGCTCCTCGAAGAGCGGGAGGTTGTAGTACAGGATGTTCTGGATGTGCATGTTGAGCGGCACAATGTAGGGCGTGCCATCCACCGAGACCGCGTTCAGCAGCGGGCCAGGGATGACGTCAGCATAGCCCAGCTCCTCGTACAGGTCGGTCAGCGGCTCAAGCGCCCCGCCGTCGACGTAGGCCTTCATCTCAGCGCCGCCCAGCGTCTGGAACGTGTCAGGCGGAATGCCCGCCGCCATACGGCCCTGGAGCACGACGCGATGGCTGACACCACCACCACCGGCGACCGGGTTCTCGATGATCTCGATTTCCGGGTACGCCTCGTTCAGTGCGGCAAACATGGCGTCAGCAGCCTCGCGCTCGCCGGGCGCCGTCCACCAGTGGAAGATCTCAAGCTGCGGCGACTCGGGCTCTGGCGTCGCGGTGACGATCACCGTCTCGACCTGCGGCTCGCCTTCGACGATGCGGGTCACCTCGACCTCGATCGTCTCGACGATCGTCTCCGCCTCCTCCGGTGTCGCCGGAGTGCAGCCGACGGCAAGCAGGCCCGCCAGTGCCACAAAGAGCAAGGCGAGCAACAGTTTCTTCATGTCATGTCCTCCTAGTTGTAAGAAGAATCATCGTCTTCTCGCGTCTGAATCGTGCCTGGTTCTCCTCCTGACACCTCCTCTCCTCAGTGCGGACCCGTCAAAGACAGATCGAGCGTGCACCGGCAGGGCGGGTAGTTTCAACCGCTCTGCGCCGGTGGCGCGCCCGTGGACGCGCGTGTCACGAGATGGGTTGAGATGACGTCATGCCAGGTGTCCGGCGTCGCTCCGTCGGGCTGCTCAATCAGGTGGAGCAGCATATGCATGGCCCTGGCGCCGATCTCGTAGCGCGGCAGGGCAACCGTCGTCAGCCCCGGTGTGATCTGGGCCGCCAGTTCGATGTTGTCCAGCCCGATCACCGAGAGGTCGTCGGGCACACGCAGGCCGAGCTGCCGCGCCTCCCAGACAATGCCGAGCGCCGTGAGATCGTTGGCGGCGAAAATCGCCGTCGGGGCGTGCTCGGCTTCCATCAACTGGCGCAGTGCTCGCCGCCCGCCGTCGATATTCAGGTTGGCTTCAACGACCGCGACCTGCTCCGGCGGGATGCCGTGCTCCGCGAGCACCTGCAGGAAGATGTCGCGCCGGGTGCGGCTTGTCCACAGGTCGAGCGGACCGCTCACGTGGGCCAGGCAGGTATGCCCCAGCTCCAGCAGGTGCTCAACCGCCTGCCGGATGCCGTGCTCAAACTCGAACGTGAGCGTGCCGATCCCTTCCATCTGCACGTCGACCCAGTCGAGGACGACGGCAGGTATCTGGTGCTTCACCAGTGCGGCGATCAGGTCTTTGGTCAGCCGGCTGGACATAAACAGCGCGCCATCTACCTGCCGGTCGATCATCGAGACGACGTATTTCATGCTGCGCTCGAGGTCGTAGCTGGCGTTAAAAAGGAACACGCTGTAATCGTGCTTGAGGGCCACGTCCTCGACGCCCAGGATCACCTGGTGGTAGAACGGGTTGCCGACATCCGAGATCAGCAGGCCGACCGTGTGCGTGCGCCGGGAGGTGAGGCTCCGCGCGACCTTGCTGGGCCGGTAGTCAAGCTCCTCGATGGCCTGCAGCACGCGCTGCTTGGTCTCATACGAGACGAAGCGCGTCTCGTTGATCACGTGTGATACCGTGGACTTCGAGACGCCCGCGCGTTTGGCAACGTCGCGCATTGTGACACGTTTCATGCCGGTCGAAACCTGCTCGCTGTCACAACGGATCGAATGTGGGTCCCCCGGCGCGTGAGATGAACGGGTCAGTTGTCCGGGATAGGTGAGGATAGTGGCGTAGCTTGTACAGGAGTACCGGGTTGTCGGACGCCGGGTATTTGCTGCTACGAAACCGGTTGCGCAACCGGTTTTCTGTTCGCATCATATCATATTCTGCGGTTGAAAGTCAACGGGTGAGGGGTGACATACGCGAACTCCTGCCGAGCCTCACAGCAGCGTTTGTTTTGCAAATCGGGCCGGGATGAAGGGATCACCGGCACTTTTCAGTCTCTGTGCAAAGCGCTAACATTCACGGAGATGCGACGCCGCTAATAAGGAGTGGTAACACCATGCCATTCACCGAGGTCCGCGAGCAGGTGTGGCGTGCGACCCAGAAGCTGTGCGAAAGCAACCTGATCCGCCTGTCGGCGGGGAATGTGGGCCTGCGAGTCGGTGACGATGCTCTCGCCATCACGCCATCCGCCGTGCGCTACGACGTGATGCAGCCCGAGGATATCGTAATCATCGACCTTGACGGGCAGGTAATCGACGCGCGGCCCGGACGGCGGCCCTCCTCCGAATGGCGGCTGCACGCCGCGATCCTGCGCGGGTTGCCAGAGGTCGGCGCGGTGGTGCATACACACTCGGTCTACGCCATGACGTTCGCCGCACTTGCCCGCGAAATCCCGGTCATCAGCCTGGAGGTCTACGCTATCGGCGGGCCGATCCCGGTCGCGCCGTACGCCTGCCCCGGCACCGAGGCAGTTGGCGCGGGCGCGGTGGCGCTGTTCCGCGAGCGCCCCGCCCTGAAGGCGCTGCTGCTGCAAAATCACGGGCTGGTCGCCATCGGTGCAACGCTGGACGAGGCGCACGAGGTCGCGTACGATGCGGAGATCGGCGCGCAGACAGCTTATCAGGCATACCAGCTTGGCACACCGGTCGTCCTCACCGACGAGCAGATCGCGGAGATCCGCCGCGTGTACCGCGCCCCTGCCCGGCGCGGGGGTTAAACCCCATCCCCTCAATCAGAACGGAGCCGCGACGTTCAGTCGCGGCGGTTCTCATTCTGCACAGATAGGCCCATTAGGGGCCTCCTCCGCGATTAAACATCGCGGCTGTCGGCCCCTCTCAAACCCATCCCCGTGCAGGTAACGAAGCCAACTGGCCCCGCATCGCAGGGAGGGGTGTTATTTGTCACTTAATCAGCGGTAGGGGCAGGTCTATTGATGCGGTCGATGCGGAGCATCGCGCATCACGACCTGCCCCTACTGGTCATAATGTTCGTGGATCGGAAGCCGAGACGTTTAGTCGCGGCGGTTTACGCTACAATTGCCTCTCCCTTACGCATTCAACTCAACGATATCCCCGTCATGCAGCACGTGGTCGCGACCGACCATTTGCCCGTCGTACACGCCGGTTCCCCAGACGCGCGCCGAGCGGAGCTGCTCGACAAAATCGCGGTGGACTCTGCCTGCGAACTCCTCGACGGTGCTGCCCGCCTTCAGCACGAACGGCGCGCTGAAGTCCGGCTCCTTGCCGGGCGGCTTCGAGTACACGCGGATAATGCCGAGATGTTCAAACACGGCCTGCTTCATGCGCTCGATGTTGCGGTTCTGCTCGACCGAGATGGGGATGAGCGGGCATTGCGGCTCGCCGAGCAGTTCGCACAGCACCTCGAAGTCCTCGTCGTGGCGCTCGTCGTCTGTCTTGTTGACCAGCACCAGCATCGGGATGAACCACAGGCGGGACTCGGGCGGGTACTCGTCGCGAAGCTGCGCCGGGATGATGCGGTGCTCCTCCAGCCGCGCCAGCATCTGCTCATACTGCTCGATGGGGTCGGCCTGCAGGTCGATCACGAGCAGGATCAGGTCGGCGCGTCGGATCAGGCTGATCAGCGGGCCTTCCTCGAAGGCGTAGTCAAGCGGCGGGGTGTCGACAAGCTGCACCTGCACGTTGTCGATGGGCATCATGCCCGGCGTGGGAATGCGTGTCGTGAATGGGTACTCGGCGACTTCCGGCTCGGCGTTTGTCAGCGCGCGCACGAGGCTCGACTTGCCGGTGTTGGCCGGGCCGATCACGACGATCTGCGCCGCGCCCTCCCTGCTGATGTTGTAAGGCGACTCGCGCCGCCCGCCCGACTTGCGGGCCGCCGCCGACTCGCGCAACTTGGCCAGCTTGCGCCGCAGGTCGGCACGCAGGTGGTCCGTCCCCTTGTGCTTGGGGACGGTGCTGATCAGCTCCTCAAGGCAGGCGATCTTCTCTTCGGTGGTCTCGGCGGCGCGGAACCGCTCTTCGGCTGCGAAGTATTCCGGTGGAAGATTGGCAGGCATGGTTGTCTACCCCTTTCCCTGTGTGCAGCGCGAACAGCCGGATAAGCCGGTGCGAGACGCGCCGGTTTCATCCTTAATTATATCTGAGGCCCGGTCCTACCCCTCGCGGCTCGGCCAGCCGCAGGCTGCGAGGCCGGGCCGGGTGTGCTACTCCGTTTCTGTCACCTTGCGGATGCTGCGCGGGGCATCGACGTTGTAGCCGCGGATATGCGCCAGGTGCACCGCGAAAAGCTGCCCCGGCACCACCATCGTGATGGGGGACAGCCATTCCGGCAGGGTGGCCGGCACGCGGATGCTGTGGGACGTCATGGCGAGCGCCTCTTCCGCGTCGCTGAGGCAGATGATCTCGGCGCGGTGCTTGACGAGCGTCTGCATGAAGGATAGCGTCGTGTCCAGCATCGCGCCCTGCGACGCGACGACCATCACCGGGAAGCCATCCTCGATCATCGCGATGGGCCCATGCAGGAAGTCCGCGCTGCTGTACGGCTCGACGATGGTGTAGGTCATCTCCTTGAGCTTAAGCGCGATCTCGTAGGCGGTGGCAAAGTGGTAGCCGCGCCCGGTGACGACGGAGCGGCTCATGTAGCGGTAGCGGCGCACCAGGTCTGCGACCTGTTCGTCGACTGTCAGCGTCGCCTTCACCGCATCAGGGGTGCTGTGCAGCGCCGCCCACTGCGCATCATCGCCGGACAGTGCCGCGCTCAGCATGGCGATCGCGCCAAGCGAGGCGGTGTAGGTCTTGGTAGCGGCAACCGCCCGCTCCTGCCCCGCCCCGAGGTCGAGCACAAAATCGCCCTGCTGCGCGAGGTCGGAGCCGGGCGTGTTGGTGATGACGGCGGTCAGTGCGCCCTGCCGCCGCGCCTCGGCGACCACGCTCACGATGTCCGGGCTCTTCCCGCTCTGGCTGATGCCGATCACCAGCGCGCGCTCAAAACGGGGCGGCTTGTGGTAGATGGTGAACATGCTGGGGGCGGCAAGGAGGACGGGCAGGCTGTTTTCCATGCCGAGAACGTACTTGGCATAGCGGGCGGCGTTGTCGCTCGTGCCGCGCGCGGCAATCACGATGTGCGTAATGCCCCGCTCTGCAATCGCGTCAGCGAGCCGCCGGGCGGTTTCCTGCTCGCGCTCAAAGAGCCGTGCGAGCACGTCCGGCTGCTCGTGGATTTCCTGGTAGACATAGGACGAGCTTAACATTGCGGCCTCCGCGGGTGTAGTAGCTGCCCGCTTCACTGGCGCGGGCAGGTGTGGGTGATGAGTAACAGAGGATTGCAGTGCCGATTGTAACGGGGTTCGCTCCAGCGGGCCAGCGCGCCCCGCCCGGAAATGAAATTCCCGGCTACGTGATAGCTTTGCTAATCCCTATGGCCGGGAATTTCATTCCTCGGCGGCCCGTCCTCCCCCTTGCAAGGGGGAGGATGCGACCCGGAGCATCGCAGGAGGGGTCCAGCGGCAGCGCCGGGGAATTCCATTTCCCGGCAGGCTACAGCGTCTCCCCCGGCTCGGGGTTGATCTCGTCGACCGCGCCGGTAAAGATGTAGATCACGCGCTCCGCGACGTTGGTCGCCTGGTCGCCATAGCGTTCGAGGTAGCCGGTGGCGCGCATCACGTCAAAGTAAGACTGGACGAGGGCCGGGTTGTCGGTTTCAGCGCAGCGCTGCACGACCTTGCGCCGCAGCCGCAGGTAAAGCTCATCCACCTCGTTGTCACGCAGCGCGGCTTCCCGCGCCATCTTGATGTCGTGAGCAGCGTAGGCTTTCATGCACTGGTCCAGCATGGCGATCACGATGTCGCCCATCTGCCAGAGTTCGTCGAGCCCCTCCCACTCGGGGTGCGGACCCAGCCCCAGCGCGATGTTGGCAATGCCCTTCGCCTGATCGCCCATGCGCTCCAGGTCAACGATCATGTTCATCACGGCGACGATGGAGCGCAGGTCACGGGCGATGGGCTGCTGCCGGGCGATCAACTGGACGCAGAAGTCCTCAATGGCGAACCGCTGGGCGTTGATCGTCGCATCGAAATCGTGGACACGCTGGGCTGTTTCGTGGTCGGACTGCGCGAGCGCGCCCAGCGCCATCCGCAGGCTTTCCTCGACCATGCTGCCCATCCGCAGGATCTCGTCCTGCATGTCGCTTAGCTGTTTGTCAAAGTGTGTGCGCATCGGCCCCTCCCTGGCGGCTTTAACCCCGCCGCCCGGTAATATAAGCCTCGGTTAATTCCTCTTTGGGGGCGCGGAAGACCTGATCGGTCTCCCCGAACTCGACGAGGCGGCCCAGCCAGAAGAAGCCCGTCCAGTCGGAGACGCGCGCCGCCTGCTGCATGTTGTGCGTGACGATGACGATGGTGTAGTTCTCGGCTAGCTGCCGCATCAGTTCCTCGATGCTCAGCGTTGCGACCGGGTCCAGGGCGGAAGCCGGCTCGTCCATCAGGATGACTTCGGGCTTCACCGCGACCGTCCGCGCGATGCATAGGCGCTGCTGCTGGCCGGGGTTCAGAGACAGTGCGGACTCGTCCAGCCGGTCCTTCACCTCGTCCCACAGCGCCGCCCCGCGCAGGCTCTCCTCGACGATAGCGTCCAGATCGCCGTTCTTCGCCATGCCGAGGACGCGCGGGCCGAAGGCTACGTTGTCATACACGCTCTGCGGGAAGGGGTTGGGCCGCTGGAACACCATGCCGACGCGCTGGCGCAGCACGGCGACATCCACATCCTCGTCATAGATGTTCTTGCCGTCGAGCAGGATTTTGCCCTCGACGCGGGTGCCCTTGATCGTGTCGTTCATGCGGTTCAGCGAGCGCAGGAAGGTGGACTTGCCGCAGCCGGACGGGCCGATCAGCGCCGTGATCTTGTTGCGCTTGATCGACAGATTAAGGTCCTTGAGGGCATGGAATTCGCCGTAGTAGAAGTTGAAGTCCTGTACCTCGATGATATTTTCGTCCATCAGCCAAACCGCCCTGTCACGTAATCCTCTGTGCGCTGGTCCTTCGGGTTGGTGAACAGCTCGCCGCCGTCGCCCACTTCGATCAGCTCGCCGTCCAGCAGGAAGGCCGCGCGGTCGGCGATGCGCGCCGCCTGCTGCACGCTGTGAGGGACCATGACAATAGTGTACTGCTGCTTCAACTCGGCAAGCGAGTCCTCGACGATGCCCGTCGAGAGCGGGTCCAGGCCCGAGGTTGGGTTGTCGAGCAGGATTACCTCGGGGCGGAGCGCGAGGCTACGCGCGAGGCACAGCCGTTGCTGCTGCCCGCCCGACAGCGCCGACGCGGACGAGTTCAGCCGGTCCTTGACCTCATCCCACAGAGCGGCCTGCTGGAGCGACTCGGTGACGCGCTCCTCCAGCACCGCCTCGTTGCGCACCCCGGCGAGCTTCAGGCCGTAGGTCAGATTGTCCCAGATGCTGCCGGGGAGCGGCGTCGGTAGCGCGAACACCATACTGATGCGGCGGCGCAGCGACGCGATCTCCACATCCTCATCGAAGACGCTCTTGTCGTTGAACAGCACGTCGCCTTCGTGCCGGGCCCCCTCGATCAGGTCAGAGAGGCGGTTGAACAGCCGGAGCAGGGTTGTCTTACCGGCGCGGGACGGGCCGAACAGCACGAAAATCTCGTTAGGCGGGATGTCCAGCGTGATGTTCTTGAGCGCACGCGTCCCGTCCTCATAGGTGAAGGACACGTTGCGCACGGCGATTTTGGGTTTGACGGCGGTGTGAACGGTCATGGCTTACCACTCCCGGCGGCGGCGCATCCGCGTGCGCACGATGGTGGCGACGAGCGTCAGCGCCAGCACGATCATCAGGAGCACGAGCGCCGTGCCGTACTGGATGTCCAGCGGCATGTTCGGCACCTGCGTGGAGATGACGTACAGGTGATAGGGCAGCGCCATCGTCTGGTCGAAGATGGACTTTGGCAGATCGGGCAGGTAGAAGGCGGCGACGGTGAACAGGAGCGGCGCGGTTTCGCCCGCAGCGCGCCCCAGCCCGAGGATCACGCCGGTGAGGATGCCGGGTAACGCCTGCGGCAGGACCTGATGCCAGATGGTCTGCCAGCGCGTCGCGCCGAGGCTGTAACTCGTCACGCGGAAGCGCTCCGGCACGGCCAGCAGCGCTTCTTCCGCTGTGCTGATCACGACCGGCAGCGTCATGATGCCCAGTGTCAGCGAGCCGGCGATGATCGACGTGCCGAGTCTCATGGTCAGCACGAACGCGCCCAGCCCGAACAGTCCGTATACAATCGACGGGATGCCCGCGAGGTTCACGATAGCCAGCCGCACCATGCGCGTGAGCCAGGTGTCGCCCGCGTACTCGGCGAGGTAGATGGCCGCGCCAATCGCAAGCGGCATGGACACAATCGCCGTGCCGAACGTCAGGTACACCGTGCCCAGCAGGGCGGGCATGATGCCGCCTTCGGTCATGCCGTTGGTCGGCGGCTGGGTGAGGAACTCCCAGCTAATCGCCCCTATGCCCTGTACGAAGATGTACACAATGACCAGCACGGTCGGGATGACAACGAGCGCCGCCACTGCCGTGATGACGCCCACTGCGATCTTGTTCATTTGCTGCCGCGTCATAGCTGCCCTCTCCGGCGGCGGTTCACAGGCTGGCCGACGATCCGGGTGGCCAGCGAGTTGATCGCGAACGTGATGATGAACAGCACGATGCCGATACCGAACAGCATGTGGTAGTGCTGGCTGCCCTGCGCCACCTCGCCCATCTCGGCGGCGATGGTGGCCGTCATGGTGCGCACCGGCTGGAACATGATGCCGCTGCCCAGCGCGGGGACGTTGGCGGCGTTGCCCGTCACCATCATCACCGCCATTGTCTCGCCAATGGCGCGGCCAATGCCGAGCATCACCGCGATGACGAGGCCCGAGCGGGCGGCGGGCAGCACTACCCGCCAGATGGTCTGCCATTGCGTCGCGCCGAGCGCCAGCGCGCCGTCACGGTACTCCTTCGGCACGGCGTACAGCGCATCCTCCGAGATGCTGATGATGGTCGGCAGCGACATGTAGGCCAGCAGCAACGACCCGGTAAAGGCCGTCAGGCCCGTCGGCGCGCCAAGCCGCTGGATGAGCGGCGCGAGCGCCACCCACCCCAGGAAGCCGAGCACGATCGACGGGATGCCCGCAAGCATCTCGATGAGCGGCTTGAGGATCTCGCGCTGGCCCTGCGGTGCGATCTCGCCGAGGTAGATGGCGGTCGTCAGGCCGAGCGGCACGGCGATGACAATCGCGCCGAACGTCACCAGCAGCGATCCGAACAGCAGCGGCCACAGCCCGAAGATGTTCTCAATCGGGTACCAGCGCGGGCCGAACAGCTCGCTGAGCGGCACCGATACGAACGCGGGCAGACCTTCCCGCAGCAGGAAGATGAAGATGAGTGCGACAAGCACAATGGTCGAGATGCCGGCGATCCAGATCAGCCGCTCGATGATAAACTCCCCGATGCGCTGCCACCCGACCCGCCGGCGGGCGGTCAGCGGTGTCATCATTGTCACGCCTTGCCGGGTTTCTGACCTTGCAGATGGCATTCCACTACTCCTGTTCCAGGGGGACGAACCCCAACTCGGTTACGATCGCCTGGCCTTCCGGGCTGAGAATCCACTCGATGTAGTCCGCCACGTCGCCCGTGGGCTCGCCCGCCGTGTACATGTACAGGTAGCGCGCGAGCGGGTAGGAGCCATCGGAGCCGGTTTCTATCGTCGGGTAGACGTAGGGGGAGTTCTCGTCGCGCGCTATGGCGAGCACCTTCTCATGCCCGGTCACATAGCCAAGCCCGTCATAGCTGATGGCGTTCGGGTTGCGGGTCAGCTCGTTCGTGATGGCGACCGACGACGGCATCAGCAGGGTTTGCGGTGCGAAGATGTCCTTGTTGTTCTCGTCGCCCTGCCGTATGACCTCTTCAAGGAAGTAGACGTGCGTGCCGGAGTTCGTCTCGCGGGAGAGCAGGATGATAGGCGCGTCGTTGCCGCCAACTTCCTGCCAGTTGGTGATGCGGCCTGTGAAGATATCGGCAAGCTGGGGGATAGTGAGCCGGTCGACAGGGTTGTCGGGGTGTACAATCACGGCGAGGGCGTCGATGGCGACGGGGATTTCGACAGGTTCAACGCCTGCCGCGCGGGCCGCCTCGAATTCCTCAGCGGACATCTCACGCGAGGCGTTGGCGATGTCCACCGTGCCGTTGATCAGGGCGGCTATACCGGTGCCGGTGCCGCCCCCGGTCACGGCAATCGACACCTCCGGCTTGACCTGCTGGTAGGCCTCTGCCCATGCCAGTGCGAGGTTCACCAGCGTGTCGGAGCCCTTATTCTGGATAGCCTGCCCGGTGGTCGGCGCTTCTTCTGCTGCGCCGGCTGTGGGGGCCGGGCGGCAGGCTGCCAGTGTCAGCAGGGCAACCAGGGCGAGGACCGGCAGGTAAAAGCGGACAGGGGAGCGACATCGGCGCATAGGGCCTCCTGCTATGCTGTCGGGTCGACGTGTCGGTTTTTCTGAGGTCCATCCACCTTAACGTATACTTGAATTTCTTTAAGAGAACGTTAAGCTCCCTTACCACTGGTGGAAGTTGCTCCGCACGCTGCCCCTGCGCCGCCCTTTGCGCCGCCCTTTGCGCCGCTTACGGGCTTGCGGCGAGCGTCGCGTTGAGCCCTTCGGCGAGCGCCTGTTTCTCCTCCGGCGTGAGCCGCGCCTCGGGGTGCATCAGCAGGTATCGAAGCGGCGGCATGTCGCCGTCGTAGATTTCCTCGGCCATCTCGCCGGGCCGCCGGCCCTCGTCGTCCACCTCGTACCACTCGGTGAAGTTCAACTCGGAGCGGGCCTCGTACACGTCATGCGCGACGAGCCACGAAACCGGGGCGACGCGTGCGTACCACGGCCAGTTGGTGTGATTGCTGTGGCAGTCGAAGCAGGCCCGCTCGGCGAGTGCGCGTGTCTGCGGGGAGTCCCAGTTGGGCTCGCTCAGGACCGGGGGATTTTCCAACGGGACCGGGATAGTCTGTATGGCGAGAAACCCGAACAGCGCCAGCCCGAAACCGGCCAGCGCCAGCCGCTTGAGCCCGCCGCCGGTCCGCCTTTGGCGAGAGGGCATTGTTTGAACTCCTGAATGATGATGAGGTGGCATAATAGACCTTCCTGCCAGCAGCCCTGCGGGAGGGTGAAGCAGGCAGAAGTGAACATAACGTATTTTAAGGCGCATTTTCCACTTAGCCGGGGGCGGAGAGCCCTGCGCGGTTGTAAGCGGGCGGCGCTGGCACTAGGATCAACACAGGGCGGCATCTCAGCCGCCATGACCGCAGGCAGGAGCAAAACATGGCACAGCGTGAAGCCGTGCTGGTCAGGCACGGGGAGAGCGAATGGAACCGCGACAACCGCTTCACCGGATGGGCGGATATAGACCTCACTGAGCGGGGAGTAGCAGAGGCGAAGGCCGCCGGTGAGCATCTGCGTGCGGCAGGCTACTCGTTCGACGTGGCCTACACGTCGATGCTGAAGCGGGCGATCAAGACGACGTGGATCGTGCTGGATGTGCTCGACCAGTGCTGGCTGCCGGTACACAAGGCGTGGCAGCTCAACGAGCGGCACTACGGCGCGCTTCAGGGGCTGAACAAGCTGGAGACGGCGCAGAAGGTCGGGCCGGAGCAGGTCTTTGCATGGCGGCGCAGCTACACCGCGCGCCCGCCGCTCCTCGACCCCGACGACGAGCGCCACCCGCGCCATGATCCGCGCTACCGGGGGCTTGACGAGAGTATCTTGCCTGCCGGGGAGTCGCTGGCCGACACGACGCGGCGCGTGTTGCCCTACTGGCGTGATGTGATCCTCGCAGACATCCGCGCGGGGAAGTGCGTGCTCGTCGTGGCACACGCCAACAGCCTGCGCGCGCTGATCAAGGCGCTGGACGATATGCCCGACGAGGTCGTGCCCGACCTGTACATCCCGACGGGCATCCCGCTTGTGTATCGCTTCGATGCGGCGCTGCGGGCGGTCGAGCGGCAGTACCTCGCCAGCGACGAGGAGGTTGAGCAGGCGCTGGAGCGCGCCCGCCTGCTTGCCCAGAAGCCCATCCCGCCGGGGGCAGTGCCGTAGGGGACGCTTATTAGAGGAAGACTTCGCGACTACTGGTGGGGGTTGGCACCAGGCAATGGCAGGGGCAGGTCGTGATGCGCGAGGCTCCGCATCGACTGCATCAATAGCCCTGCCCCTGCCTGTGATTAAACAGAGTGTTACTACTCCCGCAGCAGGCGCATCCCGTTGAGGATAACGATCATCACCGATGCCTCGTGCACGAGCATCCCGCCGGCCATGTGTACCTCGCCGAGCAGCACGCCCGCTAGCAGCGCGCCGACCGTCAGCAGCGCGATCACCACGTTCTGCCGGATGTTGCGCAGCGTGGCCTTCGAGACGCGGACGGCCTCCGGCAGCTTGAGCAGGTCGTCGGCCATGAGGGCGATGTCCGCCGTTTCGATGGCAATGTCCGTGCCTGCCGCGCCCATCGCAATGCCGATGTCGGCGGCGGCCAGGGCGGGCGCGTCGTTGATGCCATCGCCTACCATCGCGACCACGTGCCCCTCGCGCTGCAGGGCGCGGATGGCGTCGAGCTTGTCGTCGGGCAGTAGCCCGGCCCGCACCTCGCTGACCCCCGCCTCTGCGGCGATGGCCTGCGCGGTCTGGTGGTCGTCACCGGTGAGCATCACGATGCGGCGCAGCCCGGCCTGCTCCAGCCGCCGCATCATCTCCGGCACGGCCTCGCGGAGCGTGTCCGCAATGCCCAGCACGCCAATCGCCTCACCGTCGAGCGACACGAGCACGGCGGTCTTGCCCTCGCCGCGCAGCCGCGCGAGCGCCGCTTCAGCCTCCACGCTGACGGGCACGCCCAGGTCGGCCATCAGCTCCGGCGTGCCGACGCCGATCTCGCGCCCCAGCACCTCGGCGCGTACGCCGCGCCCGGTGATGGTATCGAACGTGTCCGCCTGCGGGATGTCAAGCCCCTCCGCCGCGCGGATAATGGCGTCGGCAAGCGGGTGCTCGGAGCCCATCTCGGCAGCCGCCGCCCAGCGCAGCACGTCCTGCTCGGCGAGCGGCGCATCCAGCACAGCGGCCCCGCCCGCAGCTACCAGCGCGGGCTGTGCGGCAGGCTCCAGCACGACCACATCCGTCACACGCGGGCGGCCCTCGGTGAGCGTGCCGGTCTTGTCCAGCGCCAGCGCCGAGATCTTCCCGGCGTTCTCAAGGTACTCGCCGCCCTTGATGAGGATGCCGCCGCGGGCCGCGCGGCCAATCCCCGCCACGACCGAGATCGGCGTGGAGATGACGAGCGCACCGGGGCAGCCGATGACGAGCAGCGTCAGCGCCAGTTCGATGTCGCGGCTGATCAGCCCGGCGACGATGCTCAGCACGATGATGGCCGGGGTGTACCAGCGCGCGAAGCGCTCGATGAAACGCTGGGTGGGCGCCTTCTCCTCTTGCGCCTCCTCGACGCGGCGGATGATGCGCGCCAGCGTGGTATCCGCGCCGACGCCCTCGGCTCGCACCTTCAGCAGACCGGCCTGGTTAACCGTGCCCGCGTAGACGGCATCACCCACGCTCTTCTCCTCCGGCATCGGCTCGCCGGTGATGGCACTCTCGTCCACGGCGGAGCGTCCGTCGATGACCTGCCCATCCACGGGGATCTTCGCGCCGGGCTTGATGATCACCGTCTCGCCCTTCTGCACCTCGCGCGGGCTGACCTCGACCTGCTCGCCGTCGCGCAGCACCAGCGCGGTCGTCGGGGCAAGCTCCAGCAGCCCCTGAAGCACCTCGCGGGTGCGGCTCAGCGTGCGGGCTTCGAGGTAGCCGCCCAGCGCAAACAGGAACGTCACCGCGGCGGCCTCCCACACCTCGCCGATGGCAATCGCGCCGATGGATGCAATCGTCACGAGCAGTTCGATGCTGACGTGGCGGTTGCGCAGGCTGTTCCAGGCGCGTACGGCGATGTCGGCCCCCGCGACCACTGCGGCGGCGAGCATCAGCGCAGTGCGCACGCCCTGCAGGCCGAACAGCCAGCCCGCCGCGAGCGCCAGCACGATCAGCGCGCCGCTGACGGCGGTAATCAACTCGCGTCGCTTCTTTGGATGATTCCAGTATGCCAGAATGTTGCTCACCACCCGTTTCCTCATTCCTTCACCTTGCTCAAACTCTCATCGTAGATGGGGCAGGCCGGGGCCAGCCATGCGGAGCAGGCCCCGGCTCGTGTGCCGGTGGCCCCTTTCCTCGTTAGAATGCCGAGACTTCTGCTTCGTATCCGGCGGCCCGCACGGCCTGCACCAGTGCCTCTTCGGGCGTCTGCTCGTCGTGCTCAACCTCGATGCGCCCGGTGTTGAAATGGACCTTCGCAGTGGTCACGCCGTCCACGGCTAGGAGCGCCTTCTCGATCTTCGCCACGCAGGACGGGCAGGACAGTTCACGGCTGCGCAGTTGGGTTTTCATCGTATCAACCTCCATGTTGAACAGGTTATTTCGTCGTTGTGGCTGTATCGTACATCCCCGCGCCGCCGCGTTGAATGATCCAGCGCAAATAACCGCACGAGATTCAAAAATCCGGCCCGGAAAGCGAATCTCCGGGCCGGAAGGCTGATTACTATAATGTACGTCGGTGGAGTGGCACAGGGAGCCGCGACGTTCAGTCGCGGCGCGTCAATTAACAGGCGTTCGCTCAGGCCACCTCAACACCCCCTCTGACGGCGCTCCGCGCCGCCTTCTCCCCCTGTGAGGGGGCGATTCATGATGCTCGTGCCTCATTGCCTCTTTCTAGGGGGAAATGCCCCGAAGGGGCAAAGGGGGTGGGAGCCGCGACTGAACGTCGCGGCGCTGCCTGCTCTTCCATCCTAGAACCCCCTCCTGAACCGCAGCGATAGGCTGCGGTTCCTCCTCCCCCTTGCAAGGGGGAGGAAAGCGACCGAAGGTCGCAGGTGGGGGTTCTGGGGGCAGCTATTGTTAATGCGCACCCACCCCCTCGGCGATCTCGCGCAGAGCCTCAACATCCGTGATGGCTACCCACTGCCGCCCGCTGTTGATCAGGCCGTCGCGCTGAAGCTGGCTGATCACGCGGCTGGCGGTGGCGGTCGTCGTACCGGTCATCCCGGCGAGATCCTCCCGCGAGAGCGGCATCTGGATCAGCAGGCCGACGTCCTGCGGCTCGCCGAGCTTCTCTGCGAGCTTGAGCAGTGTGTAGGCGATGCGCTGCTCGACTGAGTGCGCGCTGAGGCGGCGCACCATCTCCTGCGCCTCGTTGAGCCGGGCGCTCGTCATGTCGAGCACCTTCAGCGCGACCGTCGGGTAGGTAGCGAGGATGCGCCGGAAGTCCTCGGCGTTGATGGCGAGCGCACAGACCATCGTCTGCGCCTGCGCGGTGTTGGGATACGTCTCGTCGCCCAGCGTCGAGAGGCTGCCGAACACGTCGCCGGGGGTCAGGATATCGACGAGGATATCCTGACCGGTGAACGTGTGGCGCATCAGCTTGACCTTGCCGGAGGCAACGACGTACAGCCGCACCGCCGGGTCGCCGGTGAAGAAGATCGTCTCACCGGGCTGGTAGCCGATCTCGCGGAAGCTCTGGTTGATGCGCTCGATCTCGGCGGGCGGGAGGCCTTCAAAAAACGGCAGCTTGCCGATGATCTCCAGCCGCAGGTCGAGGCTGCACATGTGCGGCTCGATGCTCTCCGGCTCGACCGGGGACCTTCTGCGCTCTGACATGAGTGCTTGCGCTCCTATCACTTGCCGGGCGTGCTCAGTCTGATCTTAGCTTGATGGCCAGGCCGGTGCTCCCCACGAACAGCAGCACGGCGATAATGTTGACCAGCCCGCCCCACAGACGCCCATCGACCCAGCCGGCGAGGTCCGCGGCGACGCGCAGCAGGAGCGAGACGTGCAGCAGCGCGAGGTGCGTGTAGAAGCGGGGGTGGTAGTCCATCCGCGCGCCCAGCACCGACGGGAAGATGATCGGCGCGTGCCCGAAGATCACCGTGAACACGAAGCCCAGAAAGATCGAGTGCAGAATGGCGTCGTAGAGCAGGCCCGCCACCTGCCCGCCGAATGCGGCGAGCATCAGCCCGCCGATGGTGAGCCACGCGTAGCCCGCCAGCAGGCAGACCGCGATGAAGCGCGTCAGGCCGGTGCGGCGCACCGTGCGCGTGGCGATGTCGTAGCGCAGCAGCCACAGGCCCGTCGCGGCGAGGCCCACCCCTGCGACCCGGCTGCCCACATCAAACAGGGCGTGCGAGAGCACCGTTCCCAGGACGAACACGCCGACTGCCACGGCGAACAGCGCCCGGCCCCGCCGGTCGATACGCATCACGCGGCTGAGTTCCAGCCGCTCCCCGGCGATGGTCAGCACGAGGAAGCCCATCCACCACAGCACCACGCGGAACACCGGCAGGCCCGCCGCCCAGAGCACGTTGCCCAGGAACCACGCGACCGCGCCGCCTGCCATTGTGAGCGTATAGAATGTAGGGTGCTGGCGCACGATGTACGCGAAGATGGCGACCAGCCCGGCGCTGCCGAGCACCAGCAGCACGCGGACGACGCCCAGCGGCAGCCCGGCGATAAGCGCCGCCGCGCCGAGCCCCGTCAGCAGGGGCGGAATGTAGGCGACCCGCCGACCGAGCGCCACCGAGCGCTCGACGGTGATAAGCGTGCCGAGGAAGCCGCCGATCATCAGCGGGCCGTGTGCGATGAGCAGTTCGGGGCGCGGAGTGCTCACCCGCCAGCCAAGCCGGATGAAGCCGTACCACGCCGCAAAGAGCAGTGCCAGCATCGCCAGCCCCAGCGCCGGGAAGCGCACGGGCGAGAGCGTGTGCCGGACGGGCTGTTCGGTGTGTTGTCTCAGTTCCATGTGTGCGGATCCCCTCACTTGCAGGTCATTCGTATCCAGAATATCTGAATACCTGCGCGGAGAACTTGATCGGCGTCAACTGTGGTTAGATTCACGTGCTTCGCCCCCTCATCCCCACACCGAGCCGCCACGGACGGCTCGGCGCACCCCTTCTCCCACACAGGGGAGAAGGGATAGTACGGTTCTGAATCCAGCCCCTCGCCCCTCTGTGGGAGGAGGGGCCAGTTGGCACAGCCAACTGCACCGCGACAGACAGTCGCGCCGAGGTGAGGGGAGGCTGCCTGGCCTTCTTCTATGGTATAGCCTCATGTTGTCACCCCACCCTCGACAACAGCCCGCACCTGCCTGATAATGGAGTGGCCCAACTAACCACGCACAAGGATGAGCCGCATGACCGAAAATGACATCCGCCGCGTGAGCGGCGAGCAGTTGCTGCAGGACACCTATTTTCTGCTGAACTACGCCTTCCAGCCCTCCCCGCCGCTTCCCAACCGCGAGGAGTGGGAGGCGACGTACCGGCAGTACGACGAGAGCATCACGTTCGTCGCGTACCAGAACGGCATGCCCGTCGCGACGGCCTCCAGCGCGCCGATGACGCACAATATTCGCGGCTGCATCTTCCCGATGGGCGGCGTGTGGGGCGTGGCGACGCACCCCGGCGCGCGTCGCCAGGGCCACGCCCTGCGTGTGACGCGGGCCGTTCTGGAGGCGGTGCGAGATGCCGGGAACGCCTTCACGTGCCTGTACGCCTTCCGCGAGTCCTTCTACGAGCGCATTGGCTATGTGATGTGGCCGCAGGCGCAGAAGGTGCGCTTCCCGACGCAGGCGCTCGCCCCTGTGCTCCGCATGGAACTCAACGGGCGTGTGGAGTTGCTGTCGATTAAGGAAGGCTTCGACATCTACCGCGATTTTCTTCGCGCCATCCAGCCCGAGGTTCACGGCATGGCGCTGATGACCGACCGCGCCGCCGGTAACCTGCGGCGGCGCAACGCGTTGTGGCTGGCCGTCGCCCGTGACGGGCAGGGCAGCGTCACCGGCGTGATGACGTACAGCCTCAAGCCCGGCGGGCGGCTGAAGGTCATGCGCTTCTACACGAGCAGCATCGAGGCCCGCTACCTGCTGCTCAACTGGCTCGCGCGGCACATCGACCACGCCACCGAGGTTGAGATACAGCTCCCGCGTGATGAGCAGCCCGAAATGTGGCTGCCCGACCTCCGCGTAAAGTCCGCCTCGCTGGAGCCGCCGCTCAGCCGCGTGCTGGACGTGGAGCGCATGGGCGGCGTCCCGGTGGGGGAAGGGGCCTTCACCGCCCGCCTTGTGGACCGCTTCTGCCCGTGGAACGAGGGTGTGTGGCGCTTTGAGGCCGTTGAGGGCCGCCTGCACGTCACGCGGGCGGCTGCGGCGGACTTCGAGATGACGATCCAGGCGCTGTCGTCGCTGGTGTATGGTATCCGCGACCCTCAGGAGTTACGCTTCCACGGCTGGGGCGAGCCGCCGCAGGATGTGCAGGCGATCATGCGGCGGATGTTTCCTGTGCGCACGCCCTGGCATCACGAGGTGTATTGAGAGCAGAGGCGGGCGGGGGGCCTGCCCCGCCTGCCAGCTATCCCCGCGCACCGCCCCAACGTGACAATTCGCACTTGTGTTATCCTGACGACTCGTGTATAACTACACGGAGAGAGAGGAACGAACGCCAACCGGATCACCAACCTACGCACGTACGCAGCGTGGCAGGTAGCGTCTGCTGCGTCTGGCTCCCCCTGTGTATGGCAGCATTGAGGGGTCAATGCTGCTTTGGGGAGTTTCTCCATCCACAACTTCAACCCCGCTCCAGATAATACCCGTCCTCTGTGTAGAAATTAGACAGCTTGCTTTGCCGACCGACGGACACGATTCCACAATTATTGGCTTTACGGCAGGCGCTCGGGGTATCTGCCCGCCCTGCTATAAGGCGGTTTCTTGACCCACATACCACGAGAAGGAGGAACAAGTAATGAAGAGGCTGACGGTAGGGGGCATCCTGCTTCTAATGCTGGCGCTGCTCCTGGTCGCCTGCAACGGGCTTGCTCCTGCCGGCCTGGAGGGGGCTGGCGGCAACACTGGCGGCGAGGCGGAAGGTGAGACAGGCGGCGCTGCTGAGGGGGAGCAGGCTGCTATCAGTGGGGACGAGATCGTCATCGGCGTGATCGCCCCGCTCACCGGTGAAATCCCCAAAGTCGGCGAGAGTACGCAGAACGCCGCACAGATGGCCGTGGACGAGATCAACGCGGCGGGCGGCCTTGAGGTCGGCGGGACGCAGTACAATGTCCGCATCGTCATCGAAGACAACGAGTCCCGTGCGGAGTCCGCAGTTGCCGCGGCGACCAAGCTGATCACGCAGGACAACGTGATCGCCATCATCGGTCCGCAGGCCTCCAAGCAGGCCGTCCCGACCGGGCAGGTGGCTAACGACCGCGAGACGCCGATGATCAGCCCGTGGTCGACCAACCCGGACACCACGTTCAATCGGCCCTGGGTCTTCCGTGCGGCCTTCCTTGACCCGTTCCAGGGCACGGTGATGGCCAGCTTCGTGCAGGAGGAGTTCGGCGCGCAGACGGCGGCGGTGCTGTATGACATCGCCAGCGACTACCCGAAGGGCCTGGCGGAGAACTTCCGCGCCGCGTTCGAGGAGGCGGGTGGTGAGATCGTCGCCTTTGAGTCCTTCACCACTGGCGACACGGACTTCAGCGCGCAGCTCACCAACATCGCCGACGCCAACCCGGACGTGATCTTCACGCCGCAGTACTACAACGAGGTACCGCTCATCGTGCAGCAGGCGCGCGGTCTGGGCATCGAGGCGCCCATTGTCGGCTCCGATAGCTGGGGCACGCCCGAGCTGATCGACCTGTGCGGCGATGACTGCGAGGGGCTGTTCTTCAGCACGCACTATGCTGCGGACATCGCCACCGAGACGGCGCAGAGCTTCATCCGGGCATATGAGGAGCGCTACGGTGAGCTTCCCGACGACGTGGCGGCGCTGACCTACGACGCCTTCCAGATGCTGTTCGACTCGATCCAGCGTGCGGGTGAGCTTGACAAGGCGGCCATCCGCGACGCGCTGGCCGAGGTGGACCGCTTCGAGGGCGTGA
>DGDY01000006.1 GCA_002385675.1 Anaerolineales bacterium UBA3940
GCGAACGAGGCGTACATGAAGCAGGCCGTGCGCGTCAACCAGTTGATGTCCGGGGCGTTCCCGCTCGTCCTGCTGATCGCCAATCTGGGCACGCTGGCCGTGCTGCTGCTGGGCGGCAGGGAGGTCATCGGCGGCAGCCTCACGGTCGGCGAGTTGGTCGCCTTCACCAACTACCTGACGACGGCCATGTTCCCGGTTGTGATGCTGGGCATGATCCTGTCGATGCTGCCCGCCGCCGACGCGTCATCCGAGCGCATTCTGGAAGTGCTTGAGGCGGAACCCGACGTAAAGGAGCGACCCGGCGCGGTCGAGGCGAAGCTCACCGGGCGCGTGACGTTCGAGAATGTGACGTTCAACTACAACGGTAACGCCGACGCCGAGGTGCTGCGCAACATCAACCTGCGGGTGGAGCCGGGGCAGCGCATCGCGGTGCTCGGCGCGACGGGCTCCGGCAAGTCCACGCTCGTCAACCTGATCCCTCGCTTCTACGACGTGACGGAAGGGCGCGTGCTGGTAGACGAGTACGACGTGCGCGACCTCACACTGCATTCGCTGCGCTCGCAGGTGGGGATCGCCATGCAGCAGGCGGTGCTGTTCAGCGGTACGGTCGCGGAGAACATCGCCTACGGGCGGCCCGACGCCTCGATGGAGGAGATCATCGCGGCGGCGAAGGCCGCGCAGGCGCACGACTTCATCATGCGGATGCCGGAAGGCTACCAGAGCCACGTCGAGGCGCGCGGCGCGAACCTCTCCGGCGGGCAGAAGCAGCGTCTCGCTATTGCGCGGGCGTTGCTGGTCGACCCGGCCATCCTGATCCTCGACGACAGCACGAGCGCCGTTGACATGGAGACGGAGTACCGCATTCAGGAGGCGCTCGACAGGCTGATGGAAAACCGCACGACGTTCATCATCGCGCAGCGCATCAGCAGCGTGCTCAATGCGGACCAGATCATTGTGCTCGACCGGGGCGAGATCGTCGCGCAGGGCACGCATCGCGAACTGCTGAAATCCAGCCCGATCTACCAGGAGATCTACTACTCGCAGCTACGGGATGACAGCGTGATAGATGTGGCTGTATCGGACAACAACCGGCACGGACAGGTTGAGAGGCAGGAGTAAGGTATATGGGAATGAGACATGGTGGCCGGGGCATAACCATTGAGAGCGCCCGTAATCAGGGCGAGACACTGCGGCAGCTTCTGGCTTATCTGAAGCCGTACACGCTTCATCTGGTGGGCGTGTTCCTGCTGGTCGTGGTGAGCACGTTGCTCACACTGGCCGGGCCGCTGCTCGTGGCGCAGGCCATCGACCGGTACATCGTCCCCGGCGACCTCGCCGGGCTGACCCGCGTCGCCGTCATCCTGCTGGGGGTGTATATCGCGTCGAGCGTGTTCTCAGGCGCGTACTCCCTGCTGATGGTGCACATCGGGCAGAAGTTGATCCTCGACATGCGCTCCGACCTGTTCCGGCATCTGCAAACGCTGTCGATGTCGTTCTTCGACCAGCACGAGACGGGCGACCTGATGAGCCGCATCACCAACGACACGGACACCATCAACCGGGTGCTGTCCAGCGGGGTGACGCAGCTTGCCGCCAACCTGCTCCAGATCGTCGGCATCTTCATCGCGATGATCGCACTGAGCTGGCAGCTTGCGCTGAGCTCGCTGGTCATCCTGCCGCTGATGGCGGTCATCACCGGGGCGATTGCCTCGCGCAGCCGCAGCGCCTTCCGCGACGTGCAGCGCACGCTCGGCACGATGAACGCCAGCGCCGAGGAGAACATCGCGGGGGTGCGGGTGGTGCAGGCCTTCGCCCGCGAGAAGGAGACCATCGACGAGTTCCGCGCGATCAACCGCGAGAACCGCGACGCCGGGGTCCGGGCGCAGCAGATCGTCGCGCTGCTGATGCCGCTCATCGACGTGATGAGCACGATCGCCATCGCCATCATCGCCGGGCTGGGCGGCTGGCTGACGCTGCGCAACGCCCTCAGCATCGGCGTGCTGGTGGCGTTCATCACGTACGTGCAGCAGTTCTTCCACCCGCTGCGGCAGCTTTCGCAGCTTTACAACCAGCTCCAGTCGGCGCTGGCGGGTGCGGAGCGTGTCTTTGAGATCATCAACTCTGCGCCCACCGTCGCTGATAAGCCCGGCGCGAAGCCGCTGCCGCCCATCGAGGGCCGCGTGACGTTCGAGCACGTGACGTTCGGCTACGAGCCGGACAAGCCGGTGCTGGTCGACGTGTCGCTCACCGCTGAGCCGGGCCAGACCATCGCGCTCGTCGGGCCGACCGGCGCGGGCAAGACGACCATCATCAACCTGCTCAGCCGCTTCTACGACGTGCAGGAGGGCGCGATCCGCATCGACGGGTACGACATCCGCGACATCCAGCAGGAGTCGCTGCGCCGCCAGCTTGGCATCGTGCTGCAGGATACGTACCTGTTCAGCGGCACGGTGATGGACAACATCCGCTACGGGCGGCTGGACGCCACCGACGAGGAAGTGATCGAGGCGGCGAAGCTGGCCAATGCCGACCAGTTCATCTGCCGATTGCCGCAGGGCTACCAGACGGTGATCTCGGAGCAGGGCAGCAACTTCAGCCAGGGGCAGCGCCAGCTCATCGCCATTGCGCGGGCGATCCTTGCCGACCCTGCCATCCTGATCCTCGACGAGGCGACGAGCAGCGTCGACACGCGCACGGAGATGCATATCCAGGAGGCGCTGCAGCGGCTGATGCAGGGCCGGACGTCGTTCGTCATCGCCCACCGGCTGAGCACCATCGAGAACGCCGACCAGGTACTGGTCGTGAACGACAACCGCATCATCGAGCGCGGCTCTCACCGCGAACTGCTTGAGGAGGGCGGCTTCTACCACGACCTGTACATGAGCCAGTACCGGCGGCTGCCAGGGCTGGTCGAGGCGGGGTAGGGGCCCTCACCCCGGCCACATAATAGAACTGCAACGAAATGGAGCCGCGAAGTTTATTCGCGGCTCTTTTGATCCCCGGCCTTTAGCTAACCGGCGCGCCTTTCGTGCGCCCCATCCACGAGAGGTCGCCAAGCTCCCCGAACTGCTCCTTGAAGAGCCGGTAGTACATTAGCTCTTCTTTCGTGTTGAGCGTCCAGCCGTTGGCGAGGTGGCGCTCGCGCCTGAACTCGTCGTCGGCGATGCTCGCCTCAGCGTGCTGGGCCAGCAGGTCGCCGACGCCCGCCCCCTGCCAGAACTTCGACTTGGTGCGCCAGAGCACGTCATCCGGCAGCACGTCTTCCCCGGCTTTGCGCAGCACCCACTTCTCGACGAGCGACCCGTTGCGCCGGATCTTCATCTCGGAGGGGATCGTCATCGCGTAGCGCACCACCTCGGTATCGAGGAAGGGCACATGCGCGACGAGCTCGTGCGCGCTGGCGCTGCGATCCACGCGCTGAAGGGCCGTGTTGTGCAGCCGCCGCGTAATGTCGAGCAGCTCGCCGGGGATGTCGTCGGCGCTCAGGTCCTTGAGATACGCGTACCCGCCGAACAGCTCGTCCGCGCCCTCGCCAGAGAGCACCGACTCGACGTAGCCCGACGCGTAGCGGGCGGCGAGGTAGTTCGTCACCGAGGAGCGCACGAGCAGCGCATCAAACGACTCAAGGTGGTAGATCACGGCGGGCAGCGCGGCGAGCAGGTCGTCGAGCGTGACGACGATCTCGTGGTGCGTGGTGCCGAGATAGTCAGCGACCTGCCGCGCGAAGTGAAGATCGGGCGCGCCTTCCAGCCCGGCGGCGAACGTGTGAAGCTCGTCCACGTGCGGGCGGGCGAGCGCTGCCATCAGGCTGGAGTCCAACCCGCCGGAGAGCCAGCAGCCAAGCACGCCGTTCCCGAGCCGGTCGGCGACAGCCTGCTCCAGCCGCAGGCGCACGCCTGCGGCGAGCGCCGCTGCACTGTCGTCATTGGTGGGCTGCGGCTCGACGGACGAGTAGGGCCTGAAGCCATCGCCCGCGTACCACGTGCCCGGCGGGACCGCCTGCATATCCCGGCTGATCGCCAGCAGCGCCTTGACCTCCGACGCGAAGCACAGATGCCCGTCATCGGTGCGCCCGTAGTAGAGCGGGGACACGCCGAGCAGGTCCCGCGCGAGGAACAGTCCGCCCGGCAGGGCGGCGGCCAGCGCGAACGGCTTGCGCTCAGTGCCGAGGGTGGCCGGGTCGGGGAGCGGCGGCTGGTCGCCATCCCATACGGCCATCCCGGCGAGCATCGGGGAGACCGGCGCGGTTTGCGCCTCCGGCCAGACGGCGCCGAGCGTCACGCCGTGCCGTTCGATGATCTTCGAGCCGGCCTGCCCTCGATGGGATAGTTTATCAAGCATGAACTGTACGGATTTTTCTTGTCCTGGGCCGGCAATTCCTGCAATGCCTGCCACAATGCGCCTCCTTTCTCTGCAATGGTTGAGCCGCCGCGTGACGGCTCCCGGTTTATGCGTAACTACCTATTAAGTAATAGCAGAGGAGGCCGCGCGGGGCACGCGGATCGGCGGTGGGCAGGGCAAGCACTCACGCCATGTGGGCATCGCGGGGCGCGCTCACCGCGCCGCCACCTCGGGCTGCCCCATGACTTCACCCTCCAGCGCCAGCGGGTCGAGGATCCGCAGGCGCGGGTAGCCGGGGCTGATACTGCCCGACTCCACAAGCGCCCTGAGCACGCGGTTCAGGTGGCGCGGCGTGACGCCGAGCAGCGAGGCGAGGTGCTCCTTCTCCGGCAGTTCGATCTCGTCGCTCCGGCTGCTCCGCTGCTCGGTCAGCAGGTAGAGCGCCAGCCGCTTCGCCACCGGCAGGGTCTGGCTCTTGTGCAGGTCGTCCTTCTTGTAGAGCTTCTCGCGGAGCTGGTCGATCAGAAAGCGCAGGAAGCGCGGGTCGTCGGCCCCGTAGCGCTCGACGACGGACCGCTCAATGCCGAGCATGGTCGTGTCCCGCGTGGCGACGACATTGCTCCTGACCGGGTTCGGGCTCAGGATTTCAAGGTCGCCAATCGCCGTGAACGGCACCGACAGCGCGATCACGGCCAGCCTGCCGTCCTCCAGATAGTGGCTGCACTGCACCTGCCCCTCGACGAGGAAGTAGAAGAAGTGCTGCTCCTGCTCCTCGAAATAGACGTGGGTATAGGCGGGGAAGTGGAAAAGTTGCAGATGGCGCAGCAGGTCATCGTTGAGGAAGTCCCGCATGTTGAACGCCTCAACGTAGCGCTCGATAGCTGCACTCGCATGGGCGATGCGCATGGTCGCCTCCTTATATCCCACCGACGTGCCGTCATTCTACCACACGCAAATTTCCGCTTCGGGACATATGTCCTTGAGCATGCCCGGAGCCGGTCGTATTCTGCTGTTGTGTACGGACACTGATACTGGTAGGAGGAATGGTAGCTATGTTACAGGAGATCGACGTGAGGGAGGCGCAGAGGCCGGAGGCCCCGCCCGCCCAGCCGGTGGAGCCGGAGGTCAGGCCCGATGACGAGGCCAAGCGGGCGGCGCGGCGGCGGGAGATGTACGAGCGCATCGCACGCGGCAACGCACTCGCCGAGGCGGAAGAAGCGGCGCAGCGCGCGTGGCACGGCAAATGACAGGCGACGGCGGCAGCACCGCCGCGCCGGAGCAACTTAGAAACCCGGTTCGGGTAACAAAAGAGAGCCGCATGAGAAGAGAGCCGCGAATAAACTTCGCGGCTCTCTTTATTCCAGTACCCAGCACGGCGGGCCTACGCCCGGATCTCCTGCCGCTGGAACAGCACGTAGGCCACGGCGAACAGTACGATCGTCGCCGCGATCAGGCCTGTCAGGTGCGGCCAGATCAGCATGACGCTCTCGCCGAGCGGCAGCGGTGCGCCGAGCACCGCCCTCTGAAGCTGGACGGGCAGCACCAGCCCGAACGAGCGTGTGGACGGGTACAGCAGCCCGATCGTCGCCTCGACGAACAGCGTGTTCGGCGATATCCGCTCTAGCGCCTGCGTTAGCGCCACCTGATCAAGCACCGCCTGCACCGTCGGCGAGTCGACAGGCATGATCGCCCGCGCCAGCAGGCCCGCCAGAATGCTCCAGAAGACCATGAAGAACAGCCACACCGCGATCGACGCGAGCGCCGCCGTCGCCGACTGGCGGAACACGATGGAGAACAGCAGCGCCAGCGCCAGCCATACCCCACCGTAGAAGATCGACACCAGCAGGAACAGCAGCAGGCGCGCGACCTCCTCGCCGCTCGGCGGGACGCCAAGCCCGAGGATGCCCAGGCCGATGATCAGCAGCCAGATCGCCGCCAGCACGAGCGCCAGCGTGAACAGCCCCGCCAGGAACTTGCCCGCCAGCAGGGCATCGCGGTAGATCGGCTGCGACAGCACACGGGACAGCGTGCGCTGGGAAAACTCGCCGTTGACCGCGTCAAAGGCGAGCGTGATCGCCACCAGCGGCACGAGGAACGACAGGAAGCCGACAAACGCCGGCAGCGGCTCCTGCGCGGTGGTGAACAGCCGCAGGAAGATGAACGGATCATTCCCCGGCGACTGGCGCAGGTTCTGCAGCGCCACGTAGACCGTACCGACTGCCGTCGCCAGGATGAGCAGTTCGAGGATCAGCATCCTCGCGCTCGACAGGTGGTCGGCCATGTCCTTCGCCACGACCGCCCACATCCCGGTCCACGGCGAACCTTCTCTGGCGCGCCCGCGCGCTGCGGGCATTGTGTTAGGCCGCTGCATGATCCACCCCCTCGAAATACCGTGCATAGATCTCATCCAGATCGGGCACTTCGACATTCAGGGCCTTCAGGTTCCCGCCCGCCATCACAGCGGCTTTGGCGGCCTCCGAACGCACGTCGGCGGTCGCTTCCAGCACATACTGAGACGGCCCGTCGTGACGGACCTGCACGACCTGCGGGATGTCACGCAGCCGGGATTCAAGCTCCGCCGAGCCGTTCTCAACGTGGAGCACCACCTGATAGCCGCCGTGAAGCACCTGGCGAGCCAGTTCCTCGACCGTGCCCTGGGCCAGGATGCGCCCCCGGTGGAACAGCGCCACCCGGTCGCAGACCTCCTGCACCTGATGCAGCAGGTGCGAAGACAGCAGGATGGTGATGCCCTCGTCGCGCAGCTCGCGGATGATGCGGATGAACAGCCGCGCCGCGTCCGGGTCAAGGCCGAGCGTCGGCTCGTCCATGATGATGATCTGCGGACGCTTCAGCAGCAGCTCGGCCACCGCCAGACGCTGACGCATCCCGCGGGAGAACGTCTTGACCGGCTTGTCGGCGACATCGGCCAGCCCCATGCGCTCCAGCCCGGCGTCGATGCGCTTGCTGGCCTCGGCGCGCGGCACGCCGTTCAGCCGGGCGATGTAGGCCAGGTTCTCGCGAGCGGTCAGCCCGTCGTAGAAGCCGACCTGATCGGGCAGGTAGCCGACGCGAGCCTTGACGCTCAGCGGCTTGCGGGCCGGGTCAAGCCCGAGCACGCGCACTTCACCGGCGGTCGGCTCCGTCAGCCCGAGCAGCATGAGGATGGTCGTCGTCTTGCCGGAGCCATTCGGGCCGAGCAGGCCGAACACCTCGCCCTTGCCCACGGAGAAGTCTATGCCGTTAACCGCCGTGACCGGCCCGTACTGTTTGACGAGGCCCTTGACCTCTATCATGGTGTCCGCCATAGGCAGCCTCCTGCACTAGCGGCGGCCAAAGCGCATGACGGCAACACCGACCACACCGACCGCAACAGCAACCAGGCCGATCCCGACGATACCCCACAGCGTCGAGGTGCGAACCGTGACACGGTACTCAACCGACTGGGTGGAGCTACCCTCCGGCTGTGCGCGGAACGTGACGATGTAGTCACCCGCAAGCGCCTGCTCGGCAGGCTGCAGCCGCGCCGTCACCTCGACCTGCTCACCGGCCTCGATCACGTCGATCTTCTCCGGCTCAAAGGTGAGGTTCCAGCCACTCGGCGGCGTACCGCTCATCTTGATGTTATGCGCCCGCGCAGAGCCGGTGTTCTGTACCAGGAGCTGCACCGTCGTCTCCTCGCCCGCCTGGGCATCACCGGACAGGCGGCTGTCGGGCGTGGTCAGGCGGATCGCCGCCTCACCGACCACCTCGGCAACCAGATCGGTGCTCGCCTGCGTATCCTCACTCTGCGCAGTGATGGTGATCGGGTACGAACCCGCCGGGATGGTGTCGATCAGGCCGTCCACCTCGACGGTGATGCGCTCGGAGGCGTTCGCGTTGAGCGGGATGCTCGTCACCTCCTGCGTGCCGGACTTGAACACGGTGCTGAAGAACTGGGGCGCTTCTGCGAGGAAGTTCACGACGAGGTCCTCATCGCCCTCGTTCTTAACCGTAACGTTGTAGCGGAAGGTAGTCGTGGGCTTGCCGCGCAGTACGGGTAGCTCAACTTCCAGGGCGAGGCTGGCAGGCGCCTGCTCCTCGATGATCACCTGCAGGGGCAGCTCAGCCTCGACGCCGTCGCCCTCGCCAACCACCGTGAACTCATACGTGCCCGCCTCGGTACCACGCGGCACTTCTACACGGAGCTCAACAGGCGTCTCGACATCCGGCTGCACAAAGACCGCCTGCACGATCCGG
>DGDY01000206.1:0-3613 GCA_002385675.1 Anaerolineales bacterium UBA3940
ACCCCAGATGAGCACCCAGGGCGCGCCCTGCCCGCTGATCACCGGGGCATCGGGCGAGCTGCCTTCCACAATTACCACGTGCCACTCGTACGTTATCGACTGGCCGCTCGCCGGCTGGAGGTCGGCGGGCAGGCGGTAGATGTTGCTCTCCGTCGTCGCGCGGAACGTCTCATCGGTGGCGGTATTCCGCACCACGACGAGATACGACGCGCCCCTGGGCAGCGGCTGTGCAGCCGCCCACTGCAGCACGACCGACTGGCCGCGTGCCACCTCGGCGCGATTGGCCGGGGCCAGCAGCGACGGCGGCGACAGCGTCGGCGTGGGCGTGGCGGTCGAGTCCGGGCCGCCGGTGGGCGTGAGCGTCGGCGTGAGCGTCACCTTGATGCGGATGCGCAGGATGTCGCCCGGCGTGATCAGGCAGGCATCGGTGAGCAGGTTGTCCTGCAGCACGTCAGGGACCGTCGTGTCGTAGGCCAGCGCAAGCTGCGCGCACGTATCGCCCTCGACGACCTCGTGCAGCCAGAAGGCACCATCCGGCGAGATGCAGCGCGTACCCGGCTCGTAGCCGCAGCCGCTCAGGTCGGGCGTGACGTTCGGATCGACGGTCGGCGTGCCGGGCGCCGGGGTGATCGTCGGGGTGCTCGTCGGGCCGGGTGTTGGCGACGGCCCCTCGGTCGGCGTTGGGGCGGGTGTGGGTGTCTGGCGCGGGATGAGAATCGTCTCGCCTGCCGTCAGGTCGTTCTCGTCCGTCATGTTGTTGAGTGCCACCACTTCTGGCACTACCGACAGGTCCCGATAGCCGAAGAGCTGGAGGATGTAGTAGAGCGTATCGCCGGACTGCACCGTGTACTGGTACGGCTCCAGCGTGGGGGTTGCTTCGGGCGTTGGCGTCTCGGTCGGCGGCGCGGGCGTGGTCGCTGGCGGCGTGGGCGAGGGAGTTGGAGCCTCGGTTGTCACGTCTTCCACCTCGGCGACAGAGCCCTCGTCGCCGCTGCCACGCCCCCCTCCGCCGCTCGTCAGGATCAGGACGATGCCGGTGAGCACGGCAACAATCACCAGGATAAGCCCGGCAAGGACGATTAACTGACGGCGGTTTGTGGTTCGTGGTCGGAACTGGCTGTTGGATCTCATGGCTACCCTGCGCCTGTGAGCAATGTGATTTACGCCGGGCAGTATACCGAGTCTTGGCAGGTTTGCTCAAATGACGGTTGACGGGGTGAACAATCAGGCTCCCGCCAGCCGACCGTCCAGCCCCAGCTCGGCGGCGATGCCCTGCATGGCCTCCAGCACGAGCGGCACGTGCTCGCTCCACAGGTCCACGCCCAACTCCGCGCAGCCCCGCTCCACATCCTCGCGGATCACCCCGGCGGCGAAGGCGCGGTCCTTCCACTTCTTCTTGATCGACTTCACCGTCACATCGCGGATGTCCTTCGACGGGCGCACAAGGGCAACTGCCTTGGTCAGAATACCCAGTTAACTCGGTAACTGCCTTCATGCTCTATGTCAGAATTCGAAGACAAGTATAAAGGGAATCCCCCGATGTTTACGAAATTTGACCACGCGCGGTTAGCTAAAATGCTCCCCAAGAGCCTTCAGGGAAGCACTCTACAACGACGATAAATCAAGAAAAAAAGAGCGTCCGGGCTTCACCGAGTTGGGACGCTCATCTTGAGGTATCGTGCGCAATGCTCTAGCGAGACTATCCTAACTTGCTATCTTGTCGGTCTCAGCAACTCTTCAAGCCGCTGAGGGTCATAGGCGGTATGGTCCACGTAAAACATGGCGGGATCAATCTTAGGGTTAAGCTCGAGCTCGGTGACCGTGAAACTGTACGTGATTACTCCGTCATAGGCGATTCGTTCTGCTTTGAGAATTATGCCCGTACTGGCGTCGATCCAAAGATTGTATCCGCCTGCCCCCTCGGCAAGAACGTGGAGCACTACCGTGGATCTACCCAACAGCACATCCTCACCGAGGATAGAAACATCAGATCTCGGGATATCGATCCGCGCGAAATCCCCGGGCATAACCAGCATAGCAACAGTTGGTACCATCGATTCGAACCAGTTGGGCACGATGACTGGTGTGTCACCGAGGACATGTTCTTCCACCAGAGATGGCGGCTCCTCCACGTTCGCCGGAAACAGTACGTTCTCGCCCGCTTCGGGCAGGAAGACGCTCGTAAAGATACCATCGCTGACCGTTACGAACTCATCCGGGTCCTTCCCGGGGAGTTGGATCGTGGTGGTCTGGTGGAAACTCTTCAGTGGCTGCGAGAGCCACACGTCTTCGGCACGAATGGCTCCGTCGATTCCTTCCCGCAGGATGATCACGTGCAGGGTCTCATAATGCAGATAGGCGTTTAGTAACGCACTTTGAATTTCCTCAATAGAGGATTGGACCGTAAGTTGGGCATCCACTGTATTAGGTACTTTAGAGAGTAATGCTGTGCTTGCTGATTGCTGGTCAACAGTGAACTCTGTGTGAATGTCGGGAACCCGGTCAACCGGAGCAGACTGAACTACTTGATTGGCAGCAACCAACACAATCAATATGGATATGACAATTGATGGTACAAGAACCTCGCCTATTTTTCTTGGGCTCATTTTATCCGCTCCTAGTAATGGAATAGAGCTTCATCGAACACGACGTATTTCGTGCCGTACGTCTCATGAGTTGCATCGGTAAGATCTAGACTTGTATTGGAACAAGTTGAAAACAAAATACCATGAGCAACTAGACTCGGGTATCGATCTTGGTTGATAACGTTCGTTGTATATGGACTATACGTGTGATAGTAAGCATGCTCAGTACGATAGCCGACGCTATGCGCTGGAACATAAGCATAGACCTCGCAATTTCCACTTACACTGGAAGCCCAGGTTGCTCCTGCCTCAGCGACATTGTCCACATTGAAAGTATAGTGATAACCATTCAAATAGCCGCCAGACGGTTGTGTGAACCACGTACCACCCCAACTAGACCAGCCTGCTCCTCCGTTCTGAATTACCTGTGAAGCAGCCCTTACAGCTTGAAGCGAGACAACTGTGAGCAGGAGAGTCGTCAGAGCAGTCACGGAACTACGCAGGATTAAGTTTGGCCATTTCATTAGTTGTTCCCTCACGGTTCACGGGTTACTCAATCTGGTACGAGGAATGTTTGTAGAAAAACCACTTCCGAGACAAGAGCTAGTGCACTATATTGTCCATCTTCTGCGTGTGATATATTCCTCCTTTGCTGTATGAGGAGACGCTCAGCTGCATCGCAACTGTACACATCTCATCAGCACAATATTCTGGAAGAATAGACATTAGACTGGGCCGAGCGAGTGTATCGGAGGTGAAGCTTCGGAGTGGAGTAACAGGTTCCCGACCGGGGTCATTCAGCCATATTGTAAGTAATTTCACAAAACGGAGTCAAGGTTAGCCATTAGGACGCTGGTGCTATTTAGCCCCTGTTAGGGGAAGCGCAACACAAAAGGGCGGCCTATCGCCGCCCTCGCATTCTTCCAGCCTACGTCGGAAACCGCGCCGCCTACCCCGCCAGCCGACCGTCCAGCCCGAGCTCGGCGGCGATGCCCTGCATGGCCTCCAGCACCAGCGGCACGTGCTCG
>DGDY01000206.1:3818-11361 GCA_002385675.1 Anaerolineales bacterium UBA3940
ACGAGGGCAACCGCGGTCACCAGCCCGGTTAGCTCGTCCACCGCGTACAGCGCCCGGTCGCGCAGCGTCACGCGTGGCACGCCCGACTGCTCCGCCGCGTGGCTCAAAATAGTGCGGATATCCTCCTCCGGCACGCCGCGCTCCCGCAGGATGGGCGCGCCATCCATCGGGTGCTGCTCCAGCGTCGGGTGGATCTCCCAGTCGAAGTCATGCAGCAGCCCGACCCGGCCCCAGCTTTCCTCGTCCTCGCCATATTTGCGCGCGTAGGCACGCATCGCTGCTTCCACGGCCAGCATATGGTTGATCAGGTTCTCATTCTGCACGAATTCTCTGACGATGGCCAGCGCTTCATCGCGGTTCATCCTCGATTCTGCCTCCTCGCTGTGATTTGATGGGGATAAGCGGCATTGTATCATGCCCGCGCGCTAGGCTTCAACGGTGGGTGATGGTATGATGGTGCCGGCAACCATCACCCTGATCCCGCCGCCACCCGAACGGAAGCCTGCATGAAGACTCGACGCCTCTTCCTTCTGCTCCCGGCGCTGCTGGCCGCCGCCCTGCTAACCGGATGCCTTGGCGTGGCAATCCCCGAGCCGACCTCGACGCCGACCGTCACAGCCAGCCCGCGCCCGACGCACACGCCGACCGTCACCCCGACGCCGTCCAGCACACCTACGGCAACGCCGACATCGACCCCCACCCTCACGCCGACGCCGACGCACACGCCCGGCCCCAGCCCGACGCCCACCGCGACCGACACGCCCACCCCCACGCCGGTCTGCGATTGCAGCGGCAACAACTACGACTGCCCCGACTTCCCCACGCACGCCAGCGCGCAGGCCTGCTTTGAGTACTGCTTCGCAGAGGTAGGCTACGACGTGCACCACTTCGACCGCGACGAGGACGGGCTGGCCTGCGAGGCGCTGCCGTAAGCCCTCACCCCTTGTGCGGCTAATGGTATTTAACAAATTGACTCGACAGCTTGAGTGGCTTCACCTGCCGACCCCTCCGCCGGAGTTCGCGCAGCGAACTCCGGCACCTCCCCCTTGCAAGGGGGAGGCGTAGAGAAATCGCAGAGCGATTTCTCAATGGCAGTTGGCTGTGCCAACTGCACACTGAGCGGCGCCACAGGCGCGGCGAGGTTGGGTAGGGATTCCGCCGCCACTTTACGGACGAGCCACCGACAACATTGCCAGAATAATTTGTTAATATTCAACGAGACGCACCGGAGCGCAGCGACGATAAGGGAGGTTCAGGGGTTTCCATCCTGCGCCCCGTCGGGTGGTGTTCCCCTCTAATACGGATACCACCAGTCCTTCGGGTCGGCGGAGAAGTCCCAGTGGACGTGCTTCGTCTCAAGGAAGCTCTCCAGCCCCTCAGCGCCCAGCTCGCGGGCGTTGCCGCTGAGCTTCATGCCGCCGAACGGCCCGGCGTAGTTATCCGTCAGCGGGTCGTTGATCCAGATCGTCCCGGCCCGCACCTCCTCGTAGAACTTCTTGGCGAGGCGCATGTCGTTCGTGCGCAGCACTGCGCCCAGCCCGTAGGGGCTGCTGTTCACCCACTCGATGGCCTGATCGAAGTCGTCGTAGACCATCAGCGGGATGGCCGGGCCGAATGTCTCCTCGGACATGATCAGCATGTCATGGTTGACGTCCAGCAGCACTGTCGGCTCGTAGAAGTAGCCCCGCTCCAGATGCGCCGGGCGCTTGCCGCCGATCAGGATGCGCGCGCCCTTCTGCCGCGCGTCCTCAACATGCCGCTCGACCTTGCTCCGGTACGCATCGCCGATCATCGGGCCGATGTCGGTTGTCGGCTCGATGCCGGGCCCCAGCCGCAGGCGGCTCACCTCCTCTACCAGCGCCTCGACGAACTGCCCGGCCACGTTCCCGGCGACGTACACCCGCTCGCTCGACGTGCAGACCTGCCCGGCGTTAAGCAGCGCGGAGTAGGCCAGCGCCTTCGCCGTCGACTCAACGTCAATATCCGGCCCCACGACGAACGCATCCTTGCCGCCAAGCTCCAGGTGCAGCCGCTTGATCATCGGCGCGGCGAGCGTGCTGATGCGCTGCCCGGTCGCCAGCGAGCCGGTGAAGGCGATGACCGGCACGTCGGGGTGCTTGACGAGCGCCTCCCCGACGGGCTGGCCGTAGCCCGTTACGACGTTCACCACGCCGGGCGGCAGGTGGCTCATGCACTTCTCGACAAACAGCAGCGTCGTGAGCGGCGTAAGCTCCGAGGGCTTGATCACGACCGTGTTGCCCGCCGCGAGCGCCGCCGCGACCTTCCAGGCCATCAGCAGCATCGGGTAATTCCAGGGGATGATCGCCGCGACGACGCCGTAGGGCTCCTTCAGCACCATGTTAAGCTGCGTCTCCGGCTCGCCGGACGGCACGACCCGCCCCCGGATGTGACGGCCCAGCTCCGCGTAATAGTCGAAGGTGTCCGCCGTCCACTCCATCTCCTCTTCGTTTTCCGGGACGGGCTTGCCCTGCTCCAGCGTGAGCAGTTCGACAAGCTCATCCCAGTGCTCGCGGGCGCGGCGGCTGACCTCGTGCAGCATGTGTGCCCGCTCGACGGCGGAGAGCTTCCGCCACTCCCTGAAGGCCGCCTTCGCCGCCTCGACGGCGCGGTGAGCGTCCGCCTCGGTTCCGTCGGGCACTTCGTCGAGGATCTCCTGCGTGGCGGGGTTCTCTGCGGGGATCGTCCCCGTCGCCTCGCCCTGCGTCCATTCGTTATTGATCCAGTGCGCTCTCACGTGCGTTGTTTCCTCCTGTGTTGGCGTCGCTCCGCGTGGGGAATAAAGTGTAAGATTGGCTCAAATAAACTGGATAACGCTGTCTTGCTTACACCTGAGTGGTAGCCCATCGGTAGAACCCCCACCCTGCAAGCCTTCGGCTTGCTCCTCCCCCTTGCAAGGGGGAGGAAAGACCGAACGCAGTGAGGTCCGGAGGGGGTTCCCCCGCAGATGCACCACACAGGCCAGCCATGTCAATTAAGGCGTCGGAGCCCTCACGCCCCCTCACCGACCTCCGCTACCCAGCCGAGGCCCAGCGATTCCAGCGTCTCACGCGTGGGCCTCCCGGTGGCGGGGTCCCAGCCCGCCATACGGTAGTACATCTCCTTGGCCTGCTCGATCTCCACCTCGTCAAGCTTCACGCCATCCGTCGGGCCACCCGTCAGCGCCTGATAGAGCTTCTTCGGCAGCCGGTCATCCTCCCGCCCGATGCCCTCGCGGGCGTTGTAGGCTCGCAGCAGGTTCAGCCGCCGCTGCCCCAGCTTCAGCAGTTCCTCGACGGTGAAGTCCTCCCAGCCGGTGACAAGCCGCACCGCCTCGACGATCTGCTCGGTGTCGTAAAGCTGCCACGCCGGGCCATACACGAACTGGCACAGGTCGAGGCTGTCGAGCGCGCTGTAGACGTACTGCGTCGTCAGCGCAAAGCGGACCTTCTCCTCGTTCAGCACGAGCGGCGGCTGCGGGTCCGTCAGCCCGATCTGCGCCATGCGCTCAGGGTAGTCCTCATAGCCGGGGTCATGCTCGTGCGACTGGTGATCCGCGCCGAACGGGTTGACGGCGTAGATCAGCCCGACGGACTGCTTGACCTGCGGCATGTGCGCCGGGACCTCCTGCTTCTTCACCGCGACGACAAGCTCCTCCGTGCCGCGCCCGATGATCTCCGCCGCCCGCGCCGAGCCTTCCGCCAGCAGGTCGCCGAAGCCCTCCCGCCGCGCGATCTTCTCGACCATCTGCACCATCGCGTCGGCATTGCCGAAGCGCAGGTCGAGCCCGTCCGTGTCCTCGGTGGTGAGCAGCCCGTGCTCGAAGCAGTCCATCGCCCAGGCAATGGTCGCGCCGCACGAGATCGTGTCCATACCGTACATACCGCAGAGCTGGTTGGCGTAGGCCACCGCCCTGAGGTCGTCTACGCCGCAGTAGGAGCCGAAGGTCGCGACGGTTTCGTACTCCGGCCCGCCGTAGCGCGGATCGACGCGGTACGGGCCGTCCGTCACCTCGACCACCCGCTTGCAGCGGATGGTGCAGGCGTAGCAGGTATCGCGCTCCTTGAGGATTTCGCGGGCCATCGTCTTGCCGTCGAGCGCCCGCCACCCCTCGAAGACGCCACTCGCCCAGTTGCGCGTGGGCAGCCCGCCGACATCCTGCTGTCCCTCGACGATCTCCGCCGTGCCCAGCTCGCCGAGCGGCCTGCACTCCGACTCGGGGAAGATCTGCGCACCGTGCCGTGCCAGTTGGTTCAGACCCTTGCCGTCATACAGCACAGGCCGGAGCTTGCCGCGCACCGCGATGGCCTTGAGGTTCTTGCTGCCCATCACCGCGCCCATGCCGGTGCGCCCGTTGGCGCGGTTCGCCATGTTGATCAGCGCGGCGAAGCGCACGGCGTTCTCGCCCGCCAGGCCGGTTTGAAGCACCTGGATGCGCCTGTCGCCCAACTCGCCAAAGAGGATGTCCTCCACCTCGGCGGTTGGGCGGCCCATCAGGTGGGCGGCGGGGCGAAGCTCCGCCTCGCCGTCGTGCACCCACAGGTAGACGGGCTCCGGCGCGCGCCCGTGGACGATCACCGCATCGAAGCCCGCGAACTTCAACTCGGCGGGGAAGAACCCGCCCGCCTGCGAGTCGCCGATGGCGCCGGTCAGCGGGGAGCGGGCCACCGCCGTGATGCGGCTCTGCCCGGAGATCGGCGCGCCGGTCAGCACGCTGAGCGCCAGCGCAAGCGTGTTCTCCGGCCCGAGCGGGTCCGCGCCGGGCGGCGTGTGCCTGAGCACGTAGTACATACCCAGCGCGCTCCCGCCGCCGTAGGTGCGATAGAAGGCTTCAGGAGGCGTCTCGACTTCCAGCGTCAGGTCGTCAAGATGAACGTGCAGGATCTTGCCGTGATAGCCGTACGGCATGCAGGCTGTCTCCTCGTATTAGCGTGCCCGATGTCATTTGAGGCTCTGCAAGCAGCCTCTGTGACCCCCCTCTACGAACGAGCACAGTGAGGCCCGGAGGGTTTTACCAATCTGCGAAATCTGTACCATCTGTGGACCACCAGATGACAGAAGGCCCGGCCCAGTGCGCTCAAGGACCGGGCCTTCGACGGTCCGTGTTATAGCCGCGCTGTCGCTTACTGCGCGGACTTCACCTCGTCCCAGTAGCGCTGGAACAGCGACTCGCCCTCGCCGATAGGCCGGATGTACTGAAGCTGCTCGCGCACCTCGTCCGGCGGGTAGATAGCCGGATCCTCGAGGAACTCGGCGTCAAGGTGCTCCTCGGCGGCCTGGTTCGGGCTGGCGTAGAAGTTGAACTCCGAGATCATCGCGCCGATCTCCGGCCTGAGCACGAAGTCGATGAACATCTCCGCCGCCCGCTTGCGCTCCGGCGTCACATCGGACAGGATGCACATGTTGTCGATCCAGATGACGCCGCCCTCCTGTGGGATGGTGTACGCGATGTCCTCGTTGGCGTCCTGCGCCATGAGCACGTCGCCGTTCCAGCCGTGGGCCATCAGCGACTCGCCCGCCGCAAGCAGGTCGTCAAACTGGTCGCTGTCATAGCTCATGATGCCCGGCTTGGCCGCGATGAGCACGTCGCGAGCCGCCTCAAGCTGTGCCGTGTCCGTCGTGTTGATGTCGTAACCGAGATAGATCAGCGCCGCCGCCAGCGACTCGCGCGGGTCGTCCAGCATCGTCACGCGCCCGTACTGAGGCGCGCTCTCGTCCGGCTCGAAGATCGCCGCCCAGCTTGTAGGCTCCTCAAGCTGCGCCGCGTTGTAGCCCAAGCCGGTCGTCCCCCACTGGTAGGGCACGCAGTAAACGTTGCCGGGGTCATAGGGCACGTTCTGCATGTCTTCGCTGAGGTTGCCCAGGTTGGGGATGTTGTTGTGGTCCAGCTCCGAGAGCAGCCCCTCCTCGATCATGATGCTCACGGTGTAGTCGGATGGGATGATGACATCGTAGCCGCTGCCGCCGCCCTGCACCTTCGCCAGCATCTCCTCGTTGCTTGCGAAGTTGCTCTCGATCACGCGAATGCCGGTCTCTTCCTCAAACAGCGTGTAGACTTCCGGGTCGATGTACTCCGACCAGATGAAAAGCTGCAGTTCTCTGGCCACGTCCTCGCCAGCGCCCTCTGCATCGCCCGATGCAGGCGCCCCGCCGCCCGAACTGCATGCCGCAAGTAGCAGCAGGCCGAGCACCAGCAGCAAGACCCCTGACAGTCGCGTCCGTGACATGTCAAATCTCCTCCTTTTGGGCTGACTGGGATAAAACGGGCAGGCGGGACGTACGCCCGCCGGCCCACACTAGAGGTTGATCTCCATAATGCTCTTTGTGCCGCCGCCCTTGCGCTGGAACAGCAATGCAATCAGCACGAGCGTCAGCGACCCGGCCAGCATGACCGTCGAGATCGCGTTGATCTTCGGCGTGACGCCCTTCTTCACCAGGCCGAACACGCGCACCGGCAGCGTGTTGAAGCCCGCCCCGCTCGTGAAGAACGTGATTACAAAGTCGTCGAGCGACAGGGTGAAGGCCAGCAGCGCCCCCGCAACGATGCCCGGCATCATCATCGGCAGGGTGATCCGCGTGAACGTCTGCCACGGCCCGGCGTACAGGTCGCTCGCCGCCTCCTCCAGCGTCTCGTCCATGTCGGCCAGCCGCGCGCGGACGACGACCGCGACGAAGGAGATGTTGAACGCCACATGCCCGATGATCACCGAATAGGGCACCGACAGCCGCAGCCCGGCGATCTCCAGCCGCCACGGCGTGAAGCCGATACCGCTCAGGTTGAAGAACGCCAGCAGCATGATCGCCATAGCGATATCGGGGATGATGATCGGCAGGTAGAGCAGTCCCTCCATGCCGAGCTTGCCCCAGAACTGATAGCGCTCCATCGCCAAAGCGGCGAGCGTGCCAATCACGACAGAAATCACCGTCGAGACGACCGCAACGAACACACTGTTCCACAGCGCGACGATCGTCTGCTCGTCCTCGATCATCTCGACATACCAGCGCGTCGAGAAGCCCGTCCACTCCGCCAGGAACTGCGACTCGTTGAACGAGAAGAACACGACGATGATGATGGGAACCCACAGGAACAGAAAGATCAGCACGCTGTGCAGCGAAAGCAGCGCCGAGCCGAGGCGTACACGGCGCTCAGGTGCGACGCGGACCTGCTCTTTTGCCCGGGCTTCGGCTGCCTGAACAGATGTCGCGCTCATGTGGCCTCCTTCTGCACCATCCTGAAGTAGACGATCGTGACGACGAGCATGATGCCGATCATGATCGTCGAGAGCGCCGACCCGAACGGCCAGTCGTGCGCTGCTAGGAATTGGTTGTTGATGATGTTGCCGATCATCAGTGACTTGCCGCCGCCGAGCAGCGCCGGGGTGATGAACGCGCCGAGGGCCGGAATGAACACCAGGATCGAGCCGGCCACCACGCCCGGCAGCGTCAGCGGCCAGATGACCCGCAGGAAGACCTTGCTGCCCGGCGCGTACAGGTCCTGCGCCGCCTCGATGAGCGAATGGTCAAGGCGGCTGATCGCCGCGTACAG
>DGDY01000041.1 GCA_002385675.1 Anaerolineales bacterium UBA3940
GGCAACAACCTCCAGATCGGGGCGCGCGTCGAGCAGCGATTTCAATCCCTGGCGAAACAGGGCGTGATCGTCAACCAGCATGATACGCAGCGTTTCCATTACCTTCACCTCGTCCCAGCTAGGGAGATCCCCACGATGACGCGTGTTCCCTTACCCGGTTCAGAATCGATCTCCAGTGTACCGCCCAGGCTCTCGACCCGCTCGCGCATGATCTGCAGCCCCATGCCACCCGCTCCACGCTCCCGACGGGCAAGCTCGCCGGAGTCGAACCCCCGGCCATCGTCCACTACCGTGATGCAGTACTGGTCATCACAGCGCTCCATCCGGACGCGCACGCTGTTAGCACGGGCATGCTTGCGGACATTGGCGAGCGCCTCCTGAATGATGCGCGTCAACTGCACCACCGCAGCGGGCGTCAGGTCAATGAGCGTCTCATCCTGCACGACCAGCTCGACATTCAGCCCGTACAGGCGATGATACCTGTCCAGATGTGCGCGTATGGAAGCAAGAAACTCCTCAGGCGAGGCGGCACGCTGGCGCAGGCTGAAGATCGCGTCGCGGGCGTCGTCGTGCGCCTCGGTTGCTGTCCTTTTCAGCTCGCCAAGATAAGTCTCGAGCTGCTCGTACTGTCCGTTTCGCAGCAGGTCTTCGGCATAAGAGGCCTGGAGCTTGAGTACGCTGAGCGCCTGGGCCAGGTTGTCGTGGATCTCGCGCGCCAGCCGCTCGCGCTCTTCGAGGGCCGCTAACTGGTGTACCTGCTCGTGTAGCTGCACGTTCTCGATGGCGATCGCGGCCTGGTCAGCAAACAGGTCGATGAGACGCGCATCCGCCTCGGTGAAGTCGCCCGGCTTGTTCACCACATACAGCACGCCCAGAGTGGAGGTGCTGGTTCGCAGCGGGGCAGCAAGCAAATTCCTGGGCGGTGGGTCCTGTGAAAACGTCAGCGGATCGTCTGTGGGATGGTTGGCAATGTAGGAACGGCCCTCAATCAGGGCTCGCCCCGCCAATGATCCTTCGAGGGAGATGCGCTGGAACGTTGGCTCACCCCCCGCGCTGTAGATCTTCTGCAAGCCGTTGTCATCTGCCAGGAAGAAGATGGCGCTCCCACGCGCGCCGGTTAACTGCTGCGCCTCTGTACAGATCAACTGAAAGAGGTCGGCAAGCTCGCGCTTCTGGAGCAGGGCGCTGGTGACACGCTGAATACCCTGGCTCTCGGCGATCCGTTCCTTATAGAGGCGCACGTTATCCACCACGAGCGCCGCCGACCGGGCCAGGTTCCATGCCATCTCGACCTGCTCCGCTGTAAACCCCCGGCTGGTGTGCGGTGCGCCCGTCATCGCCAGCGCCAGCACCTGGTTGTGAGCAACCAGCGGCACCGCCAGCACCGACCGGATGCCCAACTGGTTGACGACCTGCCTGTTGACGAGGGGATCGGAGCGCACATCGCTGCTGATGACCGGCTCTCGCCGTATAAGCACCTGTTGGAGAAAGGGATCATTCGACAGGTCGGGAACACAATTAAGGAAGTGCTCAAGCGCCTTCTCGTCGCACGGTTCCTGACTCACACCGATGTGGGGGATAAGGCGGCTCTGGTCTTCACTGACCAGATAGAAGTGGCAGTGATCCGCCGCGACCGCCGTCATGATGCCCTGAGCGACTTGCTGCAGAATATCGTCCAGGCTGAACTGCTCGGCGGGGAGCCGCGCCATTTCCAGTATGCGCGTCAGGCACTCACGCTGCTGCTCATGCCGCCGGTTCATCTCGCTCTGGTGGAGGGCGCTGAAGCGGCGCAGCATCGAGCGCGTGCCAGCGTCCAGCTCGGTGATGAGCGACCAGCCTGTCTCCGGGTCGGCGGCGTAAAGACGCCTGATGACAGCAAGCACGGCTTCCGTGACAAGCAGCAGGGCCTCTACGACCTCGCTCCGCTCAAAGCCGGACTGGATGGAAGCCCGGATGAGTTCGGAAAGGCGCGCATCAAGCCCGCTGCAATCGCCTGTGCGCAGGGCGTCAATGGCCGCATCGAACCCGCGCAGCATGGCGGCAAACACTGTTTCCTGCCATGCGCGACTGGACTGAAAAGCCGGCAGATCTGCGATCTTCTCCGCCCAACTCGTGGTGATCTCTTCTCGGTGCTGGCTTAGCAGGCCAGCCAGCACATGGGTCGTCATCGGGCGCTCGCTTTGGCTCCAGGGCTGTGCTCAAATGTGATCCCCAGAATAGATTATACGCGACATTGTGACGCACCCTATATGACATCTGGTAGGATTCCGGGTGACGATTGGATTATAAAAGGTGCGTCGGGGGCAGAGCGGTTACCGCGGGGGCGGAAGTCTGGCGCCGGGGAAGGGAGCCGGGCTTAGGCGCCCGGCTCTCCGTTTTCAGCTCGAAACCGGGAACGGGCTAACCGGCTGCGGCAGGCGGCGGCAGCTCGCCGAGCACAATCAGATGATTGCGCGCTCGTGACAATGCAACGTACAACAAACTCCTCTGGTCCTCTTCGGGGATATGTTCCAACTCGCTCAGTATCACGACGGCACGCTCAAGCCCCTTGAAGCCGTGAATTGTGCTCGTCAAGACCCGCTTGCCTCTAATTTTGCCCCGGCGCATCAGTTCGAAGTCTCCGATTTTCATCCGGTGCTTCCACATGCTCTTATCGTCGCCGAGCGGTGACAGCAGGACCACATCCGCGGGCGAGATCTTCTCGTCGCTCAGATGGTTTAGCACGTCCTTGAGGGCTTCTTCCGGTGAATCATATTTCACCAAATCGACGAACTCGATGTCACGTCCGGTTTTTGGCCCACCCGGGTAGATACGCCCGACCCCGTCATAGTACTCGACGACTCGCTCGCCAATCTCATACGTGCTGCGCATATTCTTGTTCAGCCGCCCGGCAGGCTCGGGGAGCGGGAAGCCGTCCTCAGAGTAGAGTCGCTGGCTGTCATCGTAGAAGATGTAGAGGATGCCCCCGTCGGGATCCTTCAACATCATCTGGATCGGCTCCCAGTATGTGCTCTTGAAGTCCTGCCCCTCGTCTACGATGATGGCATCATAGCGCCTTGACTCCGGCAGCTGGGCTGCCGCGTCAAACAATGCCTGGGGGACTACATGCGTCCAGTACTCGTCAGCGCTCACATCGAGGTCTGTCATCCATGGCACTGGCTGGCCAATCTCTTTCGGAACGGACTTCGCCAGGCTGTGAAAGTGCTGGAAGGTAACGTTCTCCAGGTCGTGGGTCTCAGCCAGCCATTCGGCAAGCGCTTTGTTGTAGCAGGTGAACAGCACCCGCTTACCCTGCTCGCCCAGTCGCCGCGCCTTTTCAATGGCGAGCATGGTCTTGCCAGACCCTGCGCAGCCGGCGATGAGCGCTCGCGGCTTGGACTCAATGAACTCCAGTACCGTGAACTGCTGGAGGGTGAGCTGCCGGAACTGGTCTTCCTCCTCCTGGAAGTCGGTAGCGAGGTGCGAGCGCAGGAACCAGTTTGGAGCGAGTTGGCGGGTGATGGCTTTAATGCCTTTGGCGCCCGGCGGCTTCTGCCCCTGCCGCTGATAGTACTTGAAGATGCGCTCGATCGCGGCCTCGATGCAGTCCGGCTGTGTATCACGCCGGTCAAGCAGATTCTGCCGCTTCAGCGCCAGGCCCAGATCGTGGTCGACATCCACATCCGGCAGGGCAACAGCGTACCAGGTCGAATAGTCATAGTGTGCGAGTGCCGGCGCACGGCGAAGCATAGCGTTCAGATCATAACAGGCCTGTTTGATCTGCTCGAACGGATTCTTGATATTGTGCACCTTACCGTAACGATCCCGGCTCGTCCACTTGCCGGTCGTGCCGTCGATTTGGATAAGGCCGCCCTTCACCTCGATGGTCAGCAGGCCGTACTCAGGGTGGGCGATCAGGAAGTCAATTTCCCGATCATGGATCCCGCCCCCGCGACGCGGTGCCTGCAGCAGCACACCGTGGAAGACAGAGTAGTCGTCGCTCAGGCACCGCTTGAACAAGTCAAACAGCCGGCGCTCGGCAGAGCTGATCGGCGTGAGCCCGGCTTCCTCAAGCTCCTTATCTGTCTGTAGGTAGCGCGGATACATGTTGGCCATCGGTCAATCTCCAACCATAGCCTCATCAATCGCGAGAATTTCGTTTTCGACATACTGTTTAAAGCTCTCGACAGTCGTGTAGTAGCGGAAGCCGGCATGGTTCAGCAGCTCTTCGACCTCGTCGCCCTCGTCAATCAGCAGCGCCACCGGGTCGCTCAGCCCCTCCTGGAGACCTTCCGGCCAGGCGAGGTCCACAACCGCCAGCAGCTCTCCGTCATCGCCGATAAGCTCATAGCCGATGTAGCCTTCCGATAGCCCCATACGAATCACCCAATCGTTGCAATCGCGCAGGATCTGCTCTTCCTCGTCGGTGACGATGCCTCCCACCACTTCACCGGCGGGCACTGGATATTCGAGCGACTCGGGCACCTCTTCAAGCTCAATCGGATCTGTCTTGAGAAGACTGCTCAAAAACTCGTTCGCAGCATGTGCCAGCAGTTCCTGTCGGGCTTTGAGGAACTCCGGGTAATTCTCGACCTTCCACAGATCCCTATCCATCGGAATCCACTGAGATTCGAGTGCTCCGGGGAAGGCATCCATCACACGCGGGAAGTACTGCTCAGGGCAAGTATTGCTGATGACGAGGTTCGTATCCTGTGTGAGAAAGCAGAAGTTTGCCAGCGCATTAACCTCGGACATGGAGTACCCGTGGTCATACAACACCGACTTGGGGAAGATGTGGTGAACCTGGAGACTGCTAAGCTTGCCGAGCATCCCTTCGCGCAGCGGGAGGCCGGTGCCCCAGTCCTGCGCTTTGCCAACCCGCGTCAGCAGGTACATGAAGGGGTAGAAGCGAGCTCCGCGCCCCCAGCCGGCGAAGTTCTCAGGGCGCACAATGAGATCGCCACGCCAGATACGCAACTGCTCAATCAGGGCATCCAGCTCACGGCCTGGATCTGCATTGCCCAGCGTGCGCAGGTCCTGGTTCAGATAAGTCTCAGTTGAACCGGCGAAACGGCCCCACAGGAAGGTGTGAACGTACCAGTAGAGCAGTTTATCGCGCTCGGCCTGGTCTTTCAGACGCCCGCCCCGTTTGGCGATATAGTGCGTAATGACCGGGATAGCATAACGACCGCCAAGCACGCGGTCGTGATCCAGCCCCAGCCGGCCCGAGATCAGGTTAAGGGTGTAGTTAATCGACTTCTCTGCAGTATAGAGCGCATTCTGGAACTCTTCCGACGAGACGTTTTCCAGTTCATGGAAGTAGGCCTGCCCGGTGACAATGGTCGTCGCGTTACGCAGCAGCCAGTCCAGCTTGAAATGGAACCCCGCTTTCTCCCAGGTGTCCAGCATCCCACGCATGACCTCACGGGCATCCGTCCAACCAGCGCAGACCTTAGCCAGGGCAAGGTCACCCTTCGAGAGCTTGGTACCACCGCTGTTGACGTTGTTGAAGATTTCGACGACGTCGTCCAGCCGGACGTGGTCGCCGGCTACTTCTTCTATGTGGAAATCGCGCTCTTTGATGGAAGCGATTGCTTGCAGACGGTTCAGGTACTTCTCAGCATCTCGCTCTAGCTCGGGCGTCTTATAGATTAGAGCCATGTACTTGCCAAGGCCGGATTGCATCAGGTCCGTAACATTGATCCAGTACGGATCGTCCCGCATCTTCGGGCCGTAAAACTCAAATGTTTCGTCCTCGAGGTGGAACATCAGGTCCTTAAAGGCGTTGGGGTCGCCATCAAAAAACTTTGGTGGGCGCCCCTTGATAATGCCGTACAGCGTGGTGATGCGCTGCTGCCCGTCGAGCAGCAGCTTTACGTGCCCCGGCTGGAGCTTCCCACCACCACGGGCAGGCGCCCCGTCAGAAGCTGTGTTCCACACAAGCAGGCTGCCGACTGGATGCCTACGATACAGCGACGACATGAAGTTGCGCACCTGCTTGCGTGTCCAGACATAACCGCGCTGGAACTC
>DGDY01000320.1:0-2684 GCA_002385675.1 Anaerolineales bacterium UBA3940
TAGTCTCGTGGGGTCGGAGATGTTTATAAGAGACAGCATCTGGCCTGCGTACATCACCAGGATGCGGTCGGCCAGTTCGGCGACGAGGCCGATGTTGTGCGTGATGAGCAGGATGGTCAGGTTGAACTCGTCACGCAGTTCCTTGAGCAGTTCAATGATCTGGGCCTCAACGATCACGTCGAGCGAGGTGGTCGCCTCGTCCGCGATGATCAGGTCAGCTTTGAGCGCGAGCGCAATCGCGATCATCACACGCTGGCGCATGCCGCCCGATAGCTGGTGCGGGTAGTCCTTCAGGCGGCTGCGCGAGATGCCCAGCCGGTCGAACAGCTCGCCCGCGCGCTCAAGCGCCTCCTCCTTGCTGACCTTCGGCTCGTGGGTCTGGATCGTCTCGACGATGTGGTCGCCCACCCGCTGCACAGGGTTGAGCGAGGTCATCGGGTCCTGAAAGACCATGCTGATGCGCTTGCCCCGGATCCGGCGCATTTCGCTGTCCGAAAGCTGCATCAAATCCTGACCGTCGAACCACAGGTGGCCTGAAATGCGCGACGAGGGCGGCAGCATCCGCAGCAGCGCCTTGCCGAGCGTGCTCTTGCCGCAGCCACTCTCGCCCACCAGGCCAAGCACCTCGCCCCGGCGGATTTCCAGCGAAACGTTGTCGATGGCACTGACCCACCCGGCACGGGTCTTGTACCGGACGGACAGGTTCTCTACTGTGAGCAGTGTTCCGTTCTTTTGGTTAGCCATACCGCTAATTCTCCGTGAGGCGAGGGTTGAGGATCTCGCTCAAGCTCTCGCCGAGCATGCTGAACCCGAGCGTCACAATCACGATCATCAGGCCGGGGAAGGTGACGAGCCACCACGCCTGGCGCAGCATGCGCTGGCCCAGCGCAAGGTCGATGCCCCAGTCCGGCGTGTCGGGCGGCAGCCCAAGGCCGATGAAGCTGAGGCCCGCTTCGGTCAGGATGGCATCCGCCACGTTGACAGAGAAGATCACCACGACCGAGGGGATGACGTTCGGGAAAATGTACTGAGTCAGGATGCTGAGCGGCTTTGCGCCGAGGCTCTCCGCCGCTTCGACGTACAGCTCTTCCTTGACGGAAATGGTCTGGCCGCGCACGATGCGGTAGTAGGTCGGCACGTACAGCGTCGCAATCGCGATGACGACGTTGAACATGCCAGGCCCAAGCACCGACGTAATGGCGATCGCCAGGATCAGGCCGGGGAAGGAATACAGGCTGTCCATAATCAGTGTCAGCACCCGCTCGATGGGCCCGCTCCAGAAACCGGCGATAAGCCCCAGCGGGACGCCGATGGCGAGTGCAAACACCGCCGCCGAGAAGCCGATCAGGAGCGCGATGCGGGTGCCCCAGATGATGCGGCTCAACACGTCCTGCCCAAGCTGGTTCGTGCCCAGCACGAAGGAGCGAGTGGCCTGCCCGGTGATGGATTCATCGCTCATTGCCAGGCCGGGGTACTGCTCAAGGAGCGGCTCGATCTCGGAGCTAAGCCCGACGACGACGGCGACTTCACCCGCCGCCAGCCCTGCAAGCGCCTCATCGATGGTGTCGTAACGCTCGTTGCGCAGTCTCAGTGAGACGCCGGCATTGGCTTCACGGAGCTCCTCGTTGATCCGGCCTTCCGCGTCGCGCAGGGCGGAGGCGGCGGGGCTGCCGCGCACGATGCCGATGCGAATGCGCTCTTCGCCAGCCAGGTCTTGCAGGCTTGCCACACCGGACCCCTCCTGCGTGACAAGCACGAACGTGGGCGGCAGCTCACCGGGTGCGAGCAGCGCCGGGCCGACCTCTGCACGGGGGTTGTAGGGCGCGTACAGCCCCGGGAAAATCGCCAGGCTGAAGATAAACAGCAGCAGGATGCCGCTCAGGACGGCGAACCACCAGTCGGCGCCGTACCAGCGCCGCGCCATCAGGAAGCGGCGCAGCAGGCCAACCTGATCAAGCTCACGCTGCCACTGCGGTCTTTGATCGATTGCTCTTTCTGCTGTGGCCATTGCTCTGTCTCTCCAGTGGCTAATACCGGACGCGCGGGTCCAGGAAGGCGTACACGATGTCGGTGAGCAGGCTGACGATAGCGACAGACAGGGCGAAGATGGTGATCACACCCTGTACCGCTGTGTAATCTCGCTGCCCGATGCGATCGACAAGATACAACCCCATGCCCGGCCAACTGAAGGTGGTTTCAGTCAGGACGGCACCGGCCAGCAGCACAGAGAACTGGAGACCGATCAGCGTGACGATAGGGATGAGTGCATTGAACAGGGCGTGGCGGTAGACCACGACGCTGTCGCGGATACCGCGCGCGCGAGCCGCGAGCACGAAGTCTTCGACCAGCGTCTCGATGACGTTAATGCGGCTCAGGCGGAGGAATACGCCGGTGAGGATCAGCCCAAGAGACAGCGTGGGCAGGATGAGATGCTTCAGCGCACTCCACAACGCGGGCCAGTTACCGGTGATCAGGGCATCCAAAACCAGGATGTTTGTATGTCGCTGCAGTGTCGTCCCGATGATCGTGTCGATGCGCCCTGCAACCGGCAACCAGCCAAGCACAAGGCTGAAAATCACCTGGAGCATTAAGCCCAGCCAGAACACCGGGATCGAATAGGCGGTGATGCTGAACAACCGCAGGCCGTAGTCGACCCCCTGTTTTCGGTGATCGGCTGCAAACGT
>DGDY01000320.1:2750-6886 GCA_002385675.1 Anaerolineales bacterium UBA3940
GGGAGGCGTTCGCTCAACTCGTCGGCGACGGGTCGCTGCCCGAAGACAAGGGCATTGCCGAGGTCTAACCGGGCGACATCGGTGATGTAGTCGACATACTGCACCAGGATGGGCCGGTCGAGGCCTAACTCACGCGTCATGCGCTCGCGTGCTTCGGGGCCGCCACGTGGGCCAAGCTGACTGGTCACCGGGTCACCGGGGATGATTCTCATGACGAAGAAGATGATGGTGACCAGAATGAAGACCATCGGAATGGTGAGCAGCGTTCGCATCACAATGTAGGCGCGCAGCCCCCGACTGCCCCGGATAAACGCGTAGACGAGTACCAGAAAGACGATTCCCAGCGACCCGAGGCAGATGCCGGTAAGTGGCGTCAGTTCCATGTTAAACCTCCCGCAGGGTTCTCCCCCATCTCAACGGGGAGCGGAATGCGGGTAGCCCGATAGGGCTGTTACCCTGTTATGCATTCCTTCCGTCGATGTTTGCCTTTCATTGCACCTTGTTAACCAATAGGTACGAGGTTGTTGCGGTGAGCCTCCCGCGCAGAATGCTTCAGAATGCCTGCATTCCGTAGCCCGGGAAGCTCCCTGCTTTAGGCTTTAGTGAGAAGGGCCGTCACAAAGGCCCTTCTCCGCACAAAACAAAAAGGACTTACTTACTCTGATTTTAAATAATTATGAAGAAGGTTCTATACCTGCCGGGCCCGTACATAACGGGCCCGGCAGATACTCTAGCTAGCTATGAGCGAATGTGACGTTTAGCGAGCCATCACGATGAACTCGTAGTTGAAGTCCAGCGCCGGGCCAATCGGCACATCGCTGATGGTTGCGTTGCGGAAGACCGCGAACTCCGACTCGATGGTGAGCGGGATGGTGACCACGTCCTCGGCGTAGAGAGCCTGGATCTGCTCGTAGATCTCGGCACGGGCCTCCTCATCCGTCTCCGCCGCACCCTGCGCCAGCAGTTCGTCCATCTCCGCGCTCGCGTAGTTGGTGCCGATGAACGGCGACGCAGCCGACTGCGCGAACGGCTCGATGTAGTTGCTCGGGTCCGGATAGTCGAAGAACCAGCCGAGGTAGCCGATCGGGTACTCACCACCGGTCAGCGCGCTCACGTAGGTGCTCCACTCCTGCGACTGGAGGTTCACCTGGATGAGCGGGGTTGCCTCGAGCTGCTCCTCAAGCACCTGGAAGATCTGGGCAGCGTGCGTGCCGTAGTGCTCGGGCGGATACCACAGGTCGAAGACAAGCGGATTGTCCTCGCTGTAGCCGGAAGCCCTCAGCAGTTCCTCAGCCGCCTCGATGTCAGGCGCATCGTACCGGTCGAGGAAGGCCTCGGTGGCACCCAGGAAGCCGGGCGGAACCATGCTGTAGAGCGGGTCGTTGCGGCCCTGGACAGCGCGGTCGATGATCTCATCGCGGTCGATGAGGTAGGCCACCGCCTGGCGGACGTTGATGTCGTTGAACGGCTCCATCCCGTGGTTGGGGACCAGATAGCGGATACCACCACCACCGGTGTTGACCAGCGTCAGGCCATCGACCTCGCCCAGGCGGGCGGCCTCGATGGGGCCGAGCGTGCGCCAGGCAATGTCAATCTCACCGTTCTCGAGGGCAAGACCCATCTGCGTCGGGTCCTCAAAGTAGCGGATGATCACGCGCTCCGGTGCGGTCTCGGGGAGTTCACCACCGTAGTACGGGTTGCGCTCCAGCACGACCTGCTCGTTCACCGTGTACTGCGTGATCTGGTACGGGCCAACGCCGTAGACCCGCTCGGGGAACTCCTCAAGCGCGTCCTCGGGGTACTGGCCTTCCTGAATGGGCATGTACGCCGTGCCGGTCACAACCTGCGGGAAGTAACCGTACGGGGACGTCGTGGTGATAACCAGGGTGCGGTCGTCCGGTGCTTCGACGCTCTCAATGTACGGGGCGACCAGCGGGGTGACCTCACCCTCGAGGGTCATGGCGCGCTGAATGCCGCGGACGAAGTCACCTGCGACAAGCTCGGTGCCATCCGGGAAGAACCAACCCTCTGAGATGGTGAAGGTCCAGGTCAGACCGTCCTCACTGACCTCGGGCCAGTCAGCCGCGACCTGGGGAACAACCTCAGCCGTGCCGGGCGCGAAGCCCATCAGACCGGCGTTCACATTGCGGAACAGTTCCCAGTCGTGCACGGAATAGGCATCGGCAAAGTCGAGGCTGTTGATCTGGTCAGTGGTGCCGATAATGACGGTGCCGGCTTCGCCAGCCGCGCCGCCCTCAGCCGCCTCTTCGGTTGCCTCTTCTTCAGTGGGCTCTTCAGTGGCTTCCTCTTCAGTCGGCTCCTCAGCCGGCGCTTCGGTGGGTTCCTCTGGCTCTTCAACAGCTGGTTCTTCCACCGCAGGCTCTTCGACCGCTGGCTCCTCGGCGGGTGCCGCAGGGGTGCAGGCCGTCAGAATGAGGCTGAAAGCCAGCACGCCAATAAGAAGCCATTGTAGTCTCTTCAACATGCGTTCTCCTCCTAAGAGATAGTGAGACTAAGGTGAAGCTCGGGGTAACTTCCCCCGGAGTTGAGTTGAGCGGTCACCTCCTTTGTCAATCCCCCCAGATATGACAATAGGCGGACGTACTGCGTGTTTGCGACCGTTGATCGGGAAGATTTCTGGTCCTGGCTGCGGACGCCAGCACGCTTGTCGTCTCGCCTTTGAGACGTTCCCCATTTTAAACGGGGTTTGCATCTCGTGTCAAAATCTGGAGTTAATATTTAAATAGCTAGGCTATCATTTTTCCGGGGGGTGAGTCTAGTTAAAAATGTCATATAATGACTGTGAGGGTTGTCACTCCGCCCCGCGTGCCTTGCCTCACCCCGCAGGGGCGCTTATACTGAGGCCAACTCGCGACGCCATCCCCGTACTCTACGATTTGTCTTCGCAGCCCGTCCACATCTTCTATTGCCAGGCTTACAACGGTCGGAGCCCCCTCGCTCGCAACTGCGCGGTGAATGGGGAGGCAGGATGTCATCGCAGCCTGGTTTTCAACCGATCGCAGTGGAGGTCAGAGCAGGTGAGCAGCGAGCAGATCGAAGTCGTAGTTGCCGGTCATATCTGCCTGGACATCATCCCCACGTTCCAGCCGCGCACCACTGGCAGCGCAGAGTTTCTCGTGCCCGGCACGCTGGTGACGGTCGGGCCGGCCCATCTTTCAACCGGCGGGCCGGTGTCCAATACCGGGCTGGCGCTGCACCGGCTGGGCGTCCCGACCCGGCTGATGGGTAAGGTCGGGGCGGACCTGTTCGGCGAGGCTGTGCTGAACCTCCTGCGCGCACACGACCCGCGCCTGGCTGCCGGGATGATCGTCGACGAGCACGAGTCGACCTCCTACTCCATCGTGATCAGCCCGCCGGGCGTCGACCGCACCTTTTTGCACTCGCCCGGCGCTAACGATACTTTCCGCGCCGCCGACGTGGATGTGCGCAGGGTGGCAGGGGCGCGGCTGTTCCACTTCGGGTACCCACCCTTGATGCGCGAGATGTACCAGCATGACGGGGCCGACCTCGCCCGGTTAATGAGGCGCGTCAAGGATGCCGGGCTGACGACCTCGCTCGACATGGCTTACCCCGACCCCGAGACGGAGGCGGGGCGGGCGGACTGGGCGCGCATTCTGGAGGAGACGCTGCCGTATGTTGACGTGTTCCTGCCGAGCCTTGACGAGCTGCTGCTGATGCTGGAGCGAGAGACGTTCGACGGGCTGCATGCAGGCGAGCCGGTGGCCGCGCAGATCGACGGTGGGGCGCTGTCGCGGTTGGCCGGGTGGGTGCTCGGTATGGGGGCGGCGGTCGTGGGCCTCAAGCTCGGCGACCAGGGGTTGTATCTGCGCACGACGGATCAGCCGGAGCGGCTGGCGGCGATGGGCGCTTCGGCCCCGCGCGATGTGTCAAGCTGGTGCGGGCGCGAACTGCTCGTGCCGTGCTTTGCGACGGAGGTGGTCGGGACGACGGGCGCGGGGGACGCGACGATTGCGGGCTTTATAGCGGCGCTGCTCAAGGGTTTGCCCATCGAGCAAACGCTGACGATGGCGGTGGCGGTCGGCGCGTTTAACGTCGAGCGCGCCGATGCGACGAGCGGGATCCCGGACTGGGCGACGGTGGAGGCGCGGGTGCAG
>DGDY01000320.1:7107-10869 GCA_002385675.1 Anaerolineales bacterium UBA3940
GCGGGCGTGTGGGTCGGGCCAAACGATCGGGTTAGAACGGCTGAAGAGGCGTATTGGGCGGGCGGAAATGAGTAGCGGATTTCTTGACTAAAAGGGCAGGATGTGTTAGAGTTACTGCCTGCAAGGGGGCGTGGTGTAGTGGTGAACACACCGGCCTGTCAAGCCGGAGATCGCGGGTTCGAACCCCGTCGCTCCCGTGGCGGCTACGAGGGGAAATCTCACTCGTAGCCGCATCTTTTATGTCCAAAACTCGTGCGATATCAGCCGTTTCCTGTTCGTCCTTTCCCAGCACGACTCCGAAGTCTCCATGCACCACCACAGCCAGCACTTCACCCTCGTGAACGAAGACCCGTTCGACGATTTTTTGCAGTAACTGCTGCCGCGCATCCAGCGGGTTATCCACCTCTTCGCACTGGTCCCAATACACCTGAAAATTCTCAATCAAGTCTGCTGCTTCAATGAGTTCGTCATAGTCAATCGGGCGCAATGCATCCATCTCCAATTGAAGCTGCTGCCGCTTCTCGACATACTCCTCCTGCGAAATGAAGCCCTGATCCCACCGGAAGTCAATCCGCTCGATGATCTCCCGGATTTCTGCCATACGCTGCAACGCCACTGCATTATCCACCCGGTTCTGAACCGCCGCTTCCACCCGTTCACGAAACCCGTCCGGGATGGTCAGATTGGACAGAATCGCCACAACCTGGTCATCCAGATCGGCCACATCAATGTACGGTTGACCACAGGGGGCATACCCGCGCTGCCGTGCCAGACACCGGTAATAGGCCTTCTCGTTGTCAGTATGCCAGAAGGGACGCATCTTGCCGTAGTTGTCGTCTACCAGTCCTTGTGGCTTATGCGCGATACACTCGGCGCAGAACACCCGGTCGTGCAGGAGGTAGATGCGGTGCTGGCTGGGGATGGTGCTCCGGCGCGCCAATCCGGCGCGCACTTCCTGGCACCGTTCGAACAGCTCGTCCGAGATGAACCCCTGGTGCTTGCCCTCATACCACTCTTTACGCCCACGGGAGGACTGCTTGCGTTCGCCCAAGGTGCCCGCATAGATGGTTTCGGCATGGGGCACCCGCCCCGTATACACCCGGTTCTGCAGCATATCGCGCACCATCTCCTTGTTGATCGGCTGCTTGCCCGCCCGCAGTTTCTGAATGATCGGCTGCGCGTTCATCCAATCGGCGATCTGCTGGTCGCTGAAATTCCCGGTCGCATACATCCGAAAAGCGCGGCGCACAATCACGGCCACGCGCATGATGATATACAGCCCCGCCGGGCGTTCCGGTGTCGCTTCTTTGGCAGTCACCAGCAGGTATCCGATCGGAGCCACGCTGCCGTTGAACTCCCCGCGCACGGCGCGCTGCTTCTTGGCGCGCTTGGTGTCCGAACTCAGATTCCTGGAGAACATCGCCGCCTGGACTGCCAGCATCTGTTCGATCATCGCCCCGTAGAAGCTGTCGTCATCATCCTGGCTGACCCCCTCAACACAATAGAGCTTGAGCTTGTACTCATGGCGCAGAAACGCTTTCACAATGACCGACTGCTCGAAGTCACGCGCCAATCTATCAAACTTCCAGACCATCAACGCGTCAAACCTGCCCATTTCGGCGGCTTTCTGCATCTGCTTGAACCCGTCTCGGTCCAGGCTCCAGCCGTGTTCCGCCCCATCCTTATACACCCCAACGACGACACCCCCGCGCTGGCCGATGGCCTCACGGCAGACGATTTCCTGGTCTTCCAGACTGATTTCATTCTGCATATCCGAGGAATAACGGGCATAGATGGCGAAACGCATCCGTTTGTTATTGTTATTGCCTGACATGGGGATTCTCCTTATCTGCTGTTTCCGGCTGTTCATCGGACTTCAAAACGTTCCTGGCAAGAATCAGCACGCCGCGAAGGGACTGCTTTTCAGTCTTTTTGAAGGGGGTATATATCCCCTCCTCGACCGTGATCTTGCCCCCGGAGAAGATGTACCGCGGCATCGCCTACACCCTCTCCCAGCCCGGAACAACAAAGCGGCCCAATCCGACAAAGGAGTCAGTTGGGCCGCGGAATCCACACAGGACAGGAGTCCCGTGATTCTGTATAATGCTATGCAGCCCGGTCACTGCCTTACCCAGTGTCGGGTTAGAACCGTGTGGAGTGTTCCCGCACTCCGCACGGTTCGCCTTTTTGTTCTCGGCTGCCATCAAACTACAACACGTTGCCCCGTTTGTCAAGCGTTTGCAGGCCATTCTGGGGCCTCTGAAGACCCTTTTCATTGTCTCTCTCCTCCCTTTTTTAGCGCACCGGCGGAGTTACAATCGCGTCCTGGCGCACCCGGCGCAGCTGGTGCGCCAGCCAGGTGAACACCTCCCCACCCTGCAGGTGGAATTCGGTGATGTCTTTGCCATACGGCACGCGGATGACATGCACCCGTTGGGAAAGCGCCTGCAAGCGCGCAGCGCCTTTTGCCCCGGCCCGGTCCATGTCATATGCGACCAGGATCAGCGGCACGGTCACCAGGTCGCCGATCCACCGGTCGCTCAAGCCGGTGCCCGCGCTGCCCAACGTCACCGCCGTGACCAGCGGCTCCGCTTCCTGGTGCGCCAGCAGCGCGTCGAACTCCCCTTCGCAGAACAACACCGCTTTCGCGCCCGGCAGCGCATCCCCCCGATACAGCCCGCTGCTGCTGCCGCCGGCGATCTGGGCGTACTTGGGCTGCCCGGCAGCGCGCCGCACCTTCACCGCCCACACCGTCTCGCCCGTCATCCACGGGATGGTGATGCCGCACGGCACGCTCAGCCCGGCAATGGTCCGCCACTGCCGGTACCCACCCGGCACCACGCCGAGGTGCGCTTCCCGGATCGTCTCGCCTTCCAGCCCACGCCCGGTCAGGTAGTCCAGCGCCGGTTCCCCACGCACCGACCACAGCGTTTCTTCGGCCCGCTCCACCACCTGCCGGGCAGCGACCTGCCACTCGCCGGGCGGCGGTTCCGCCGGTGGCGTGGGATGGTTGGCTGGGAGCCTGGATGCAGAGCGCGGCATTGCGCCCAATGCTTCGAGTGCCGCCTGGAAGCTCAGGCCGCGATAGCGCTGCAACCAGTCGAAGACATCTCCGCTGACCTGGCATTTGCCAAAACAGTGGAACCCGTCCGCCCACACCGCCAGGCTGTACCCCTTACGCTCGTGGTGGAACGGGCAGCGCCACAGCAGCGCGCCTCCGCCGCGCATGGGGGCCGGCCCCAGGTCCTGCTCGACGACCTGCCGCAGGTCAACCCGCGCTTTGAGAGTCCGGGTATCCACGTCCATCATCGGCCCCCCTCATGTGAATGTGTCACCGGCACATGACATGAGACAGGTTGACAGGTTCGTGAACCTGTCGCATCGCCGTGACACGTTCGGCACAAACCAAACCGGCTCACACCCTGCCCCCAGATATGGGCTGTTAGACATTCATTCACGGCAAAACCCCCGTATGTGTGCCCACTATGGCGCATAGCTTTAGGCCACCCAAAAGGAACCCGTCACGCCCGGTGACAGGTTGACAGGTTCGTCAACCTGTCACGCCCCCTGTCCCGACCAGCCGGTAACACTCGGCTTTGGGGCCGTGCTGGCCGCCGCGCGCGTAGTGCTGTTCCACCTGTCCATCCTGCTCCAGCGCCTTGAGCGCCTCCAGCACCGGCTTGCGCGGCGAGCGCAGCGCGCGGTAGATGTCGCGCACCGACAAACCGTTGGGATGGGACGACAGCAGCTTGAGGATGCGCA
>DGDY01000320.1:11126-11716 GCA_002385675.1 Anaerolineales bacterium UBA3940
GATGCCCGCCACGTCTCGACGATTTGCCGGGCGCGGTACCAGTGCGCCGCGCGCACCACTGGCCTGGCCTGCCGCCGCTCGCCCAGGTCAATCCAGTCCAGCGCCGCCAGGATGATGGCGACCTTCAGCGCCTGGATGTGCAGCCGCCCGTAGACCGTGCGCAGCCGGTCATCCAGCGGCGCATCCGGCGCGGTCATCTCGCGCAGCACGCGCTCGTAGGCGTGCAGGGGTTCCCAGATGTCGGTGGCGACCAGCGACCACGGTTCGCCGGCGGGCGGCTCGTCGCCGATGGCCTGCGATTCCGGCGGCGCGGGCAGCGTCTCGTGCAGCGTGCGCAGCGAGCGCACCAGGTCCGGCGGCATGGTCGTGTCGCGCGCGGCGACGCGCTCGGCGTAATCCGGCTCCGGCGTGAGCAGCACAAAGCGCGCCAGCGTCCCGTTGTGCCAGTCGTTGTGGCTGAGCGAGACCGACAGTTCCGCCGGAGAAGCTGCGCCCAGGATGGCCAGCGCCGCATCCCGAATGACCACCAGCCCGCGGTTGTTCGTGTTGGAGGCGAGATAGTCCGCTCTCTTAAACACATATCGAGCCCA
>DGDY01000286.1 GCA_002385675.1 Anaerolineales bacterium UBA3940
GGCACGCTCGGGCTCGTCATCGACCATCACATTACCCACCTTCAGGCAGAACTCGACTGGCTCCAGCAGGTCATCGACTCGCTGCAAGCCGGATCACACACAGAGGGAAATGACAACGGTGACTAACGACCTGAGAGTCGAGGCAAAGGGCCTCACCAGGAAATACGGCGACCTCGTCGCTGTGGACAGCCTTGACCTGAGCATCCCCGCCGGGACGATCTACGCCCTGCTCGGGCCGAACGGCGCGGGCAAAACGACGACGATCTCGATGCTGACCACGCTGCTCCCGCCGACGAGCGGCACGGCACGCGTGGCAGGCTTCGACGTGGCCGCACAGCCCGCCGAGGTGCGCAAACGCATCGGCGTGACGTTTCAGGAGATCGTGCTTGACAAAGACCTGACCGGGCGCGAGGTGCTGGACTATCACGGGCGGCTCTACGGCATGAAGCGGGGCGAGCGGGCGGCGCGCATCGCCGAACTGCTGGCGCTCGTTGAGCTGGAGGATGCCGCGGACCGCCGCGTCAAGACGTATTCAGGCGGCATGAAGCGTCGGCTGGAACTGGCACGCGGCCTGATGACGCGCCCGCAGGTGCTGTTCCTCGACGAGCCGACGCAGGGCCTCGACCCGCAGAACCGCGCCCGCGTATGGGATTATCTGCGCGCGCTGCGCCACTCGGACGGGCTGACGCTGCTGCTGACCACGCACTACATGGACGAGGCGGAGGCGCTCGCCGACACGGTCGGCATCATCGACCACGGCAGGCTGGTTGTGGAGGGGCCGCCGGAAAGGCTCGTCGCACAGATGGGCGCGGACGTGATCCACGTGAGCGGCGAGGGCAACGGTGCGGACTTCGCCGAGCGGGTGCGGGCGCTGGGCTACGTGCAGGACGTACAGCAGAGCAACGGGCGTGTGCTGGTCGGTGTGGACGACGGCAACCGCCGCCTCGCGGAGATCGTGACAGTCGCGGGGAGCGCGGGCTTCCGCATTGAGGATGTGTCTGTGGCCCGCCCCAGCCTGGGCGACGTGTTCCTGAAGCACACAGGCCGGGCGCTGAGAGACGTGTAGGGTTTTGATCCACAGATGACTCAGATATCACAGATAGAAAACAAGTTAGTCCACGAATGTCACGAATAACACGAATGAAAAATTATTAGTGACATTCGTGTCATTCGTGGACAAAACACCCTTCCATCTGTGTTATCTGTGGGCTCGTTTTAGTTTTGTTACACACGAGACAAGGACAAACCGTGACCGCAACCTTAACCCTGTGGCACAAGCACATGACCATGTTTTTCCGCAACCCGGAGGCGGCCTTCGGGATGCTCCTGCAGCCGATCCTGTGGGTGCTGCTTTTCGGCGTGGGGATGCAGGCGATGTTCAGCCTCGGCGAGGGCGACGGGCTGGCCATCCCGGCGAACGTCGGCGGCGACTACGTCGGCTTCATGCTGCCGGGTATCATCGTATTCGCCGCGCTGTCGGGCGCGATTTCGGGCGGGGCAACGCTGCTCGATGAGCGGCTGCGCGGCATCGTGAAGGAGTACCTTGTCGCGCCCATCCCGCGCTACAGCGTCCTGCTCGGCAACGCACTGAGCACGGTCACGCAGGGGCTGTTCCAGGCGGTGGTGATTGTGCTGGTGGGGGTGGTGCTCGGCTCGGCGCTGAACGCGAACCCGCTGGGGTGGCTGGCCGGGCTGCTCGTCATCGGGCTGTATGGGCTGGGCGTCGCCGGGCTGGCGCTGACCGTTGCGGCAAAGGTCAACAGCACGATGGGCTATCACGGGCTGATCGCGCTGAACCTGCCGCTGCTGTTCGCCAGCAACGCGCTCTACCCGCTCGACGCCGTGCCCGCATGGCTGGCATGGATTGCCCGCCTCAACCCGACCACCTACGCCATCGACGCGGTGCGCGGGCTGATGTACGGCATCCAGTACGACGGGCAGATGAGCCTGTGGCTGTCGCTGGCCGCGGTCGGGGCGTTCGCCTTCCTGGGGATGGCGCTGGCGACGTGGGCCTTCCAGGGGACGGTAGAGCGGCAGGGCGGGGCGGTGTAGGGGCGCCAAGTCGAACACCAACCGCCCCCCTGGCAGGGGGAAGTGGCGGCCCATCACTGGTAATAGAGCAACGCGGGATAAGCCCGATCTATACCGGCAAGACCGTCTTAAATATCAAGCCCGCGCCGGACTGATGAGCGGAGACTTCTCTACAGGCTCCGCTACCCTCGCCCGGCGCGGCGCTGCATTTCAATCGCCCGCTCGATCGGGTCCTGATAGCGGGCGTGCCGCCGCGACGCAGCCAGCAGCGCGGTCCGCGCCGCATCGATCTGCTGGTTGAGCAACATCGCGTCTTCGACGATGAACAGCAGCCCATCCCCGCCCGGCGTGAACAGGAATTTGTGCCAGAGCTTCCTCACCGGCTCCTTCGGCCAGCTTGTCAGCTCGACGACGGTGCAGGCCAGCGGCAGCAGCGGCTCCAGCAGCGCGTAATCGCGGTTGCTCAGCCGGTCGGCGGGGAACTGCGCCCCGACCTGCCCCAGCTTGATCGCACCGATGCGGGAATACGAGATGTTCAGTGGGATCAGCCCGGCCTTGACGCGCAGCGCACCGGGCCGCGCCTCGACGTAGCTACCCCGCGCGATGAGCATGATCAGCACGTACAGCAGCAGCGAGAAGCCGATCAGCGCGAGGATCAACTGGCGAACGGTCCACAGGTAGTCGAGCAGTGGGCCGTTCATCCCCTCAATCAGCCCGTAGCGGTGGAGCCACATCAGCGCGTACAGCAGCACGCCGAGCAGTGCCGTGAGCAGCGGCATGGCGCGCCAGCGCTGGCCCACACGGTACGGAACGAGCAGGCGATGCCGTCGAGTTTGCTTCTTAGCCATGTGACCTTACTCCCCAAGCGGCAGCGTAAACGTGAACGTGCTGCCCACATCCTTCTCACTCGTGACGAACATCTCACCGCCGTGCATCTCGACGAGCGTGCGAGTGATGGCCAGCCCCAGGCCCGTGCCCGGCTGGTCACGCACCTCGGCGCGCTCCGAGCGCCAGAACTTCGTAAAGAGCCGGTCAAGCTCCTCAGCCGTCATGCCGATGCCGCTGTCGCTCACATTCACCTGCAGGACGCCCTCGTGAGCGCGGGCGCTCACGGTGATGGCCCCACCCGGCGGTGTGTACTTGCAGGCGTTCGAGAGCAGGTTGGTGAGCACCTGCGTCAGCCGGTGGGGGTCGGCGGTGAGCGGCGGCAGGTCGGGCGGAACGTCAACCTCAAGCCGGTGGCCAAGCTGGTCGATCTGCGCCTGGAGCGTGTCCAGCACCGGGTTGAGCACATCCGCGAAGCGCACGCCCTCTTTCAGTTCGAGCTTCATGCGGCCCGTCTCAATGCGCGAGATGTCGCTGAGGTCGTCCATCAGCATCGTCATGCGCGTCACGTTGTTCTTGATCGTCTCGGTGAACCGGCGCTGCTCCTCGTTTAACTCGCCGACGACCGAGAGGATGTCGGCATAGCCCTTGATAGAGGTGAGCGGCACGCGCAGCTCATGCGTCGTCACCGAGACGAACTCGCTCTTGGCGCGGTTGGCCTCCTGTACGGCCTCGTACAACCGCGCGTTCTCGATGGCGATGGCAGCGTGGTCGGCCATGCGGGTGACAAAGTCACGGGCCTCGTCGTCGAAGGGCTGGCCGCTCTCGCGGTCAAGCGCAATCACGCCGATGGTCCGGCCCTCCCGCCGCACCGGGACGATCAGTCCGGAGGCTGGCTCGTCTGCGCCGGAGAGCATCGCAATGGCCGCCTGCGGGGATGGCCCATGCTGCGCGATGACGCGCGTGCGCCGCTCCTCGACGTCAAACAGGCCGATCGCGCCGTTGTCGGCCCCGGTCACGCGGACGGCCCAGTCGAGCGTAAGCTGCATGACGCGGTCAAAGTCGAGCGTCTCGTTAAGCTGCCGGTCGATCTCCTGAAGCTGCTGCAACTCCTCGACGCGCCGTGAGAGCGCCTCGTCCGTCATGGTGAACAGCCGTGCATTCTCAATCGCCATGGCGGCCTGCGTGGCGAAGGTCGTCAGCATTTCGAGGTCGGCCTCGTCGAACACGCCGCTGCGGATACGGTTGTCCACGTAGATGACGCCGATCAGCGAGCCGCGCGCCTGAAGCGGCACGCAGAGGATCGAGCGCAGGTGGTGGGCCACCACGCTCGGCTGGTCGTAGAAGCGGGGGTCGCGCGTGGCGTTGGTCGTAACGACCTGCTCGCCCGTCTCGACGACGAGGTTGATCACGCTGCGGCTGATGCCGCTGGCTTCGTCATCGAGCGCCTCGCGCTCCATATTCCGCGCCACACGGATCTCCGGCTCCGCGCCGGTGTCGAACAGCATCAGGAAGCCGCGCTCGGCGCCGGTCAGGTGGATGATGGCGTCCATCACCTGGTTGAGCACTTCGTCAAGGTCCAGCGACGTGCCGAGCACGCGGCTTACCTCGTAGACGGCGGCCAGCCGCCGCTGCTGGTCGTTAGCGGCGCGCTCCTCGCCGAGCAGTTCAAACAGCTCGATCAAGTCGTCGATGCGGTCCACCCAGTAGGCGGGATCGGCAACGCCTGCTCTGAGCTGGCTCTGCAGCAGGGCCAGCGACTGGCGGGCGGAAGCCAGCCTCGCCGTAATCGACTGCCGGTATGATGCAGTAGTATCAACCATCGGATTATGCCCCATGGATCAGGCTAATCGTCCAGAGTGCATTGTACGTCAAATCTCACATAAGGCTATAGGCCAGAGGTGTTGCGTCCGGAGGCACTCGTCTTTCGGCAGCGGACGGGAGGGTGGTGTAGAATCGGCAGGTGCCCCAGGAAGGAATCGAACCTTCAACCTACCGCTTAGGAGGCGGTTGCTCTGTCCATTGAGCTACTGGGGCACGGCGCACATTATAACAGGGCGGTAGGGGCGCTGCCAGCAGCCGCCCGCCGTCCGGCATAGAACCCGTATCAGAAAGCAGCGATTGGAGAAGTTATGAGCAAGGCAGACCGCGAGCGGTGGGACGAGCGCTACGAGGACGAGAAATGGAAGGCGATGATGAAGCAGCCCTACCCGCTCGTGCAGGCAACCGTGCGCCCGGTCGAGCAGGGGCTGGCGCTGGACGTCGCCTGCGGGCTGGGCCAGAACACGCTCTGGCTGGCGCGGCAGGGCTATCACGCCATCGGGATTGATGTCAGCCGGGTCGCGCTGGAGCACGCACAGGCCACTGCGCGCCAGGCGGGCCTTGACGACCGTGTGCTGTTTGCGCAGGCCGACCTCGACCGCTACCGTCCGCCGGCGGGCATGTTCGACCTGATCATCGTCATCCGCTACCTCAACCGCGATCTTTTCCCGTCGCTCATCGACGCACTCAAGCCCGGCGGCCTGCTGATCTACGCTACGCTGAACTGGCTGCGCGCCGAGACGCACCCCGACGCACCGCGCGAGTACCTGCTCAACCCCGGCGAGTTGAGCACAGCCTTCGCCGCGCTGGAGATCCTGCACGACGAGCAGATAGGCGATCACTCCGAACTCGTCGCCCGCAAGCCTTTCGCCCCATGTGAATAAGTAGTATTACCCATTCCCCACTGAGCGGACGCAAGTATCATGTTGGCAGAATCTATTTATCTATACTTTCATCATCTCATCATTTAAGGAGTTAACATCATGTTGTTCATGCCTCGCGAAGAGGGTCAGGGCCTCGTTGAGTACGCACTCATTCTCGTTCTGGTCGCGGTCGTCGTGATCGTGATCCTCGCGTTGCTCGGCGAGGGGGTCAGCGGCGTCTTCAGCCAGATCGTCCAGCACCTCTAACCACCACACCGAACCTTAATCCGATCGAAAGGAGGGGCCGCCGCAGGGCGGCCTCTCCTTTTCTTTTCCCCGCACAGACACACCTGCCTTTATCAGCCCCCGCGCCTGGTGTACAATCACGGTAGTCATCCGCACCGTGCCGCGCGTCCGCCCGGCATGGCCCACGCAGCAGAGAGGCAGGCATTATGGCACCCGTCACGAACTACCGCGCCCACACCGGCGCACGTGAGGACAAACACTACAAGACCACGCTTTTTGAGGGCAACCACCTGATGGTGGGCGTGAACTGCCTCGAACCCGGGCAGGAGCAGAGCGTCCACACGCACGACAGCGCCGACAAGGTCTACATCGTGATGGAGGGCGAGGGCCTGTTCACCATCGGGGAGGAGACGCACGTCGCAGGAGAAGGCTCGGTGGTGTGGGCGCCCGCCGGGGTTCCGCATGGCGTGCGCAACGACGGCGAGGAGCGGCTCACGCTGCTGGTGGGCATCGCGCCGCCGCCCGGCAAGCACTGATCGGCACGGCGGAGGACGACCGATGGCAAACGGAAGCAGGCAGGAGTGGCGGCGAGCAGCGCTGCATGCGCTACCCATAGCCGTGTTTGTGCTCGGGCTGTACGGCTACTGGTTCGGCATTGCCGACCGCTACGCCGTTTTTCTCTACGAGCATCTTGGCGCCACCCCCTTCGACGCGGTCACACGCAGCCGTTACTGGATGGCGGGCCTCGTCGCCGCCGGGCTTGTGCTGATCGGCTACAACGCCGTGCTGTGGGCGGCGGGGCGGATCGCTGCCCGGCGGGGGCGTGTGCTCTCACTGCCCGGCTGGTGGCGCGTGTGGCTCATCGCCGCGGCGGTCGTGATCCCCGGTGTTCTTGCCATCACCCTGACGGTCAACAGCCCGACCCTGCCGCTGCCACTGGCCCTTGCCAGCGCAGCCGCCGCCGCCAGCGGGCTGGCTCTGGCCGTGCTGCCCTCGGCGTGGGCCGCCATACGCCCGGCACAGTTAGCCGCGCTGGCACTCGACGGGCTGGCGCTCGTGCCGACGCTGCTGCTCATGCCTGCGCTGGAGTTGCCCGGCGAAGGTCTGTCCGTCACGCCGCAGGTGGTGACGGCTGCCGCCATAGGCGGGGGGATCGCCAGTACCATCGCTCTGGCCGTGCTGACCGCCGCGCGCTGGCGCGGCTGGCTGCCCGCCGTCGCAAGCACCGGGTGGCAGATATTCCTGGCAGGCGTGGGCTGGGCGTACCTCATCATGCCGGTCACGCATTATCTGCTGGCGACGCCGGTGCAGTACCGGTACATCAGCACGGCGTCAAACTTCTTTGCAGATGGCCCGCTCCTTCAGGCCGCAACACTCCTTACGGCGGGGCTGCTGGCAGGGCTGTGCGCAGGCATCCGCGCCCGCCTCCTGCAGCGCGAACTCCAACAGCATCCGGCAGATTAGCCACAGTTGACAGGAAGCGACACAGGCATCATGGAAGACCCCGGCATTTTCACTGGCAAACGCATCATCCTCGGCGTGACCGGCTCGATTGCGGCCTACAAGGCGGCGATGATCGCCAGCCGCTTGACGCAGGAGGGCGCGCTCGTCGATGTCATCATGACGGAGGCTGCCACACGCTTCGTCACGCCGCTGACCTTCCAGGCGCTCACCGGGCGGCCCGTCTACACGACGATGTGGGAAACCGAGACAGGCGGCGGGCTGGGCACGCACATCGCGCATGTTGGCCTGGCCCATGAAGCCGACCTGCTGGTCATCGCGCCTGCCACCGCGCAGACGCTGGCGAAGCTGGCGCATGGCCTGGCCGACGACCTGCTCAGCGTGACGGCGCTCGCAGCCCGCTGCCCGATCCTCGTCGCTCCGGCGATGGATGTCGGCATGTACAGCGCCCCGGCGACACAGGCCAACGTCGAGACGCTGCGCGCACGCGGCGTGCGCTTCGCCGGGCCGGCGCGCGGGCGGATGGCCTCGGGGCTGGAAGGGCTGGGGCGCTTTCTGGAGCCCGAGGAGATCATCGGGCACATGCGGCTGGCGCTGGCGCAGAACGGGCCGCTGAAGGGGCGGCGCATCGTGGTGACCGCCGGCCCGACGCGCGAGCCGCTCGACCCGGTGCGATTTCTCACCAACCGCTCGTCGGGTAAGCAGGGGGTGGCGCTGGCGCAGGCTGCGCTTGAAGCCGGGGCGGACGTCACGCTGATCGCCGGGCCGATTAGCGAGCCGGTTCCGGTGGGCGTCGAGCGAGTGGATGTGCTCGACGCGCGCAGCATGGAGCAGGCCGTACTCACGCTGGCAACCGGCGAGCAGCAGGCCGATGCGCTGATCATGAGCGCCGCGGTCTCCGATTTCCGCCCGGCGGAGGTCACGCAGCACAAGATCAAGAAGGACGAGGGCGCGCCCTCCTCGATCAAGCTGGTACGCAACCCTGACATCCTGCTGAGTGTGGCGGAGCAGGCGCAGCGCCCGCGCGTGACGGTCGGCTTTGCCGCCGAGTCGCAGGATGTGATCGCCAACGCGCAGGAGAAGCTCGCTCGCAAGAAGCTCGACCTGATCGTGGCGAACGACATCACCGCCGCCGAGGCCGGTTTTGAGGTCGATACGAACCGCGTCTTCCTGATCTCGGGGGCGGGCATCGAGGAGCTTCCACTGATGAGCAAGATCGGGGTGGCGCGGCGGATCATCGCCTGGATCGCGGCCCGGCTGGAGGCGGAAGCCTAACCGGACATCACGATCACGTGACAATCACAATGTCCAGGGTCGAAACGTACGCGATCCCAACTATTTCTATACGCATTCTTTTTGACATTCTTCCTGCTTCAGCATATCATTAGTCATAATCCTCTCAGGCGATTGGCAGATGGGAACCGAGAGAGGCGCGTTGACTTCGGAGAAAAGGAGGAGCCGCACAAACTGTTCCTTTTGTCCTCGTCTAGTTTCAATGCGCTGCCGCGCACCATCTTCCCTACACTCAAAGAACAGTGAGAAGGAGAAGAACATAGATGTTTAGAAACAAGAAGTGGCTAGTACTTACGGTACTGGTCCTGACCGGCATTCTGGTCGCCGCGTGCGCCCCGCAACCGGCAGCACCCGATACGAGTGCCGCGCTCGAGGAAGCACAGGCCCGGATCGCCGAGCTTGAGGCGCGGCTTGCCGAGGCTGGCGATGAAGAGGCTATCGCCGAGCTTCAGGCCGAGCTCGAGGCTGCCCAGCGGGCGCTCGAAGAGGCTCAGGCTGCCGGCGAAGCTGAGGGCGGCGAAGAGCAGGTTGCTCGCCCCACCGGTGAGATTACCACTTACCAGATGGGTATCTATGAGGACCTGACCACGACCAACTTCTGGGCGGCCCTCGACACCGAGGCGACGACCTGGAACTTCGCGGTTATCGCCAACTATCACCCGTCCCTGTACGGCCTGGCCCCTCAGCGCTTTGACTTCGTCCCCGGCCTTGCTGATGGCCTCCCCGGCGACCGTACGGAAGAGGGTGATTTCGTTACCATCGAAGTCCGCATTAAGGAAGGCCTGACCTGGTCGGATGGTGAGCCGCTCACCGCGGAAGACGTCGTCTTCACCGCCAACACGATGCAGGACTTCCAGCTCTCCAGCAACTGGTCGACCTACAACCCGGCCCTCCTCGACCACGTCGAGATGGTGGACGAGCTGACGGTTAAGTACTTCTTCACCGACGTCCCCGGCCTGGGTGAGTGGGAGTTCGGCGCGTCGCTGATGCCCATCTTCGCCGAGCACTACTGGGGTCCGATCGTTGAGGAAATCCGCGCGAACACCGGCCTGGACGACATTGATCCGGCTGACGACGCGTACGCCGCTGCCGCCGCTGATGCGCGCACCGCTCTGTACGCGATCCAGCCCGAGGACGAGCCGGTCTACGGCCCGATGATGTTCGGCCAGTGGGAGCCCGGCGCGTTCGCTGAGAACGTCGCCCGCGAGGACTACCCGGACAAGGGTGAGATCACCAACCTGTACGACAACGGTGCGTACGAAGTCGTCCGTCCGGATGGCTCGACCTTCACCGCGTATGGTGAGCCGGAAGGCGATCCTTACCTGTCGGTTGAGACCGGTCCGTTCGTCCCGAACGTGATCTTCAGCATCTACGGCTCGCAGGACGCCGCGGTTCTGGCTCTGCTCGACGGCGAGGTTGACTTCGTGTACAACCCGAGCGGTCTGACCCCGGGTCTGTTCGAGCAGGTCAGCGCGTCGCCGGACATCGTGACGGTTGAGAACCCGGCCTACGGCTTCCGCTACATGGCCTTCAACGTCCGCGATGACCGTCCGGTCACCTCGAACCTCGCGTTCCGCCAGGCGGTTGCGACCGTGATCGACCAGGCGTTCATCACGGACCGCATCCTCCAGGGCAGCGCCATCCCCATCTGGACGGTGATGCCTGAGGCGAACCGCTTCTGGTACAACTCGGAGCTCCAGCGCTGGGGCTACGATGAAGAGGGCAACAACATGGATCGCGCTGCCCGCGTTGAGGCTGCGGTCCAGATCCTCCAGGAAGCTGGCTTCAGCTGGGAGGGCGGCGGTGTTCCGACCTGGAACGAGGACAACCAGACCACGGACATCCCTGGCCGCCTGCTCATGCCCGATGGCACCCCGGTGCCTGATCTCGAACTGATGGCCCCGAGCGCTGGCTACGACCCGATGCGTGCCACCTCCGCCATCTGGATCGAGCAGTGGATGCGCGAGCTCGGTATCCCCGTGACCGCGAACCTGACCGGCTTCAACAACATCTCGGATCGGGTCTTCGCGATCCAGGATGCGACCTGGGATATGTACATCCTGGGTTGGGGCCTGGGCAACCCGGCCTACCCGACCTACTTCGAGTCGTTCTGGCACTGCGACTACGACACGGAGACGACGGGTGGCTTCAACTCGCCCGGCTACTGCAACGAGGAGTTCGACCAGCTCTCGCGTGACTTCCTGGCCGCGACCGACCTCGAGACGGCACGGCAGCTCGCCTACGAGATGCAGGTTGTCCTGAACCGCGACCTGCCGTACATCCCGCTGTTCACGACCCCGCTGCTTGAGGCCTACCGCGCGAACGTTGAGTATCCGTTCACCAACGTGCTCGACGGTATCCAGGGTCTCTACGGCATGCAGGGTACGGTGAAGGCGTACGCCGCCGAGTAACACGCACCTGAACGCCTGAGTGGAATCGGGGAGAGGGCAGGATCT
>DGDY01000125.1 GCA_002385675.1 Anaerolineales bacterium UBA3940
TCTGGGGGGCGCGAAGATGTGTAAAAGAGACAGCAATAGCCCCGCCCCTACACACGTTATTCCTGCACCCGCGGCGGTTTGTACAGCCCTCACCGCCTTGTGTGGCGATTTTACACACACATTATTTCTGCACTTCTACGCACTTTACCCCATCCCCACAGGGCCTCAGCACCATTGCGACCCCCCGGGTGTTCATGTACAATGACGACGCTCACACTCGGCCCCGACGTCGAACCCGACCGCTGGCGCCGTGGTTGGCCGCCCGGCCAGCCTGATTAGGGGATGAGATCCAATGGCACAACTCCAACCTTACGAAGCAGCAATGAGAGAAGCGGCCAGCGCCGCCTGGGATCAGAACTGGCGAGCGGCGATCCGCGCTTACCAGCAGGCGCTCGAAGCCGCGCCCGACGACCCACAGGCGCTCGCCGGGTTGGCGCTGAGCCTGTACGAAGCCGGCGAGGACGAGCACGCGCTTCAGGCTTACACGCGCCTGGCCCGGCTCGTCCCCAGCGACCCGCTCCCGCGCGAGAAGCTCGGCGAGATCCACCGGCGCGCCGGGAACGCCGAACTCGCCGCCAAGCAGTTCATGGCGGCAGGCGAGATCTACTTCGCCCGTAAGGACCTCCAGCGTGCCACCGCCAACTGGGAACAGGCCGTCCGGCTCGACCTCGACCTCGCGCAGGCGCACATGCGGCTGGCCACCGTCTATGAGAAAGACGCCAGCCGCACGAGCCTCGCCGTGACCGAGTATCTGCACGTCGCCCGGCTGCTCCAGCAGATGCAGCAGCCGCTCCGCGCCGAACAGGCGCTCAAACGCGCCCTCCGCCTCGACCCGATCAACGTCGAGGTGCGCACCGCGCTCGGCGATCTGCGGCTCAACAAGCCCATCCAGATGCCAGGGCCGTACAGCGACGCCCTGTTTGACGCCGGGCAGTCACGCCAGATATCGCCCGACGAACTGCCCACCGTCGAGGAAGAACTGCTGGAGGCGGCAGAGAAGCCCCGCGAGTACAGCCCGATCGAAGTCGCCGTGCGCCACGCGATGGGCCTGCTCGCCGACAGCATCTGGAGCGGTGAGGTTCCCCCGGAGGCGCAGGCTCCGCTCCTCGCCGCACTCGACGCGCACCAGCTTGGCGACGCCGATGCCGCCCTCCAGAACTACAGCCGCGCCCGGAAGGCCGGTCTGAACCACCCGGCCCTGCACTTCAACCTCGGCGTGGTGCTCTGCACAATGGGCGAGTACCGCCCCGCCGCCGATTTGCTCGCTGACACCGTGCAGTACGAGGAGTACCGGCTCGCGGGCCATCTGCTGCTTGGGCGCACGTACCAGACGCAGGGCGATGAGCGCACCGCCGCCCATCACATGTTGCTCGCCATGCAGGCCGCCGACCATCTGCTGAACCCCGGCCTGGTCGACGAGAAGGGCTATGAGCGCGCGCTCGCCAGCCTGCCCGACCAGACCGACGACCACCTTGCGGACATCACCCGCGCCATCGCCTTCTACCTCGACGACGCCGACTGGCGCAGCAAACTCACAAAAGCGCTGTCGAACTACGTGGGACAAGGTAAAATCAATTATGTCCCTGATCTGCTCGATCTGATGATCGAGGGCGGGCGGCCCGAACTTGCCGCCATTATGGAGCGGGTGGACGAGTACCTGCAGCGCAATATGCTGCTGCTGGCAACCGAGGAGATTCACCACGCCATCGAGCGCGCGCCGGATTACCTGCCCGCGCATCGCCGCCTTGCCGACGCGCTCGTCCGCGAGGGGCGCACGCAGGAGGCTGCTGCTAAACTCAACCTGGTGGCGAGCACGTACCTCGTGCGCGGCAGCGCGGAGAAGGCCGCCGACCTCTTTGTCGAGGTCATCAACCTCTGGCCGGCGGACACGCTCGCCCGGCGCCGTGTGATCGACATGCTGCGGCAGCAGAGGCGGACCGGTGAGGCCCTTCACCACTACGTTGAGCTGGCCGATACCTACTACCGCCTGATGGCCGATGCCGACCGGGCAGTCGAGGTCTACCGGGAGGCGCTCGACTACAGCCGCGAGGCCAACGCCGACCCGGAGCAGATCATCCCGGTGCTGCGCGGGCTGGCGGATGTCGAGAGCCAGCGTTTGAACTGGCACCGCGCGCTGCAGTATTACGAACGCATCCGCCAGATGCACCCGGAGGACGAAGAGGTCGCGCTGAGCATTGTCGACCTGCACTACCAGCTTGGCCAGCCGCGCGAGGCGGTGCGCGCGCTGGACGACACGATCCGCGAGATACTCCGGCAGGGGCGCGGCGACCGTGTCACGGAGATTCTCGAGGAGCAGGTGGAGCGCCATCCGCAGGAGGCGCCGCTGCGCCAGCGCCTCGCAGAAGTCTACCGCCAGCAGGGGCGCATACAGGAGGCGATTGCTCAGTTGGATGCGCTGGGCGAGCTTCAGCTTGATGCGGGGCGGATCGAGGATGCGATCGTTACGATACAGCGCATCATCGACCTGAACCCGCCGGACGTCGACGGCTATCACCAGTTGCTCGCACAGCTTCAGAGCGGCGGGTATCAGCCGTAAGGGTGCGCCAGGAGCGGTTTAACCCTGCCAATCGGATGAGTGGTCAAAGTGGTTCTGCGAGACTTTCTGTGGTCCCTACAAAACCTGCTGGGGAGCTGGCTGAACGTCCTTGACGTTCTGCTCGTTGCCGGCATCTTCTTTCTTATTCTCCAGTTGGTGCGCGGCACCCGCGCTGCGACGCTCCTGCGCGGCATTGCGGTGGCCCTGCTGCTGCTTTGGTCGCTCTCCTTCCTGCTGAACCTGCGCGCCTTCTCGTGGCTGCTCAGCCGCACGCTGACGGCCTTCTCCATCGCCCTGCCTGTCATCTTTCAGGAGGAGCTGCGCCGCTGGTTTGACCGGCTTGGGCGCTCGCTGCCGCTGATCGGGCGGCAGGCCGTGCCGCCGGACGAGCGCGAGGAGTTGATTAGCAACATCGCGGACGCCGTGCGCTTCATGTCGCGCCGCCGCCACGGCGCGCTGATCGTCATGGAACGCGAAACCGGTCTGCAGGAGTACATCGAGTCGGGCGTACAGCTCGACGCCAGAACAACCAGCGAACTGCTCCAGACTATTTTCTTCCCGAACACGGCGCTGCACGACGGCGCCGTGATTATCCGGGGCAACCGGATCGTGGCCGCCGCCTGCACCCTGCCGATCTCAACCGCCCGGCATCTGCCCGACCGGACGATGGGCCTCCGGCACCGCGCCTCGCTCGGCATCTCCGAGGTCAGCGACGCCGTGGCGATCGTGGTGTCGGAAGAAACAGGCCGCATCTCCGTCGTGGTGGGCGGTCGCTTTATCCGCGGTATCGACGCCGAGCGGCTGGCCATGATCATGGGTGAGTACATCCGCCAGCGCGAGGCTCCGCGGCGCTTCTCTTCCCTGCTGCAGCAGCTTCGGCGCGCAGCCTAGGCCGATAAGCTCTCATGTTTCAAGGGTCATTTGTTGAGTGGTTGGAGTCGAACGTCGTCTCCCTGGTGCTTGCCATCCTGCTTGCGCTCGTCGTGTGGACGGTCGCCACGCAGGAGCTAAACCCGGCGGTCGACCTGGACTTCAACCAGCCAATCCCCGTGCAGTATATCGGGCCGGATGACGGTTACATCGTCACCAATGAGCCCCCGGAAACCGCGACCGTCCGTGTGCATGCGCCCAGCGACGCGGTGCGCGAGCTGACCCGCAACGACTTCATCGTCGTGGCGGACCTGACCGGGCTGACCAGCGGCGAGCACACCGTCGAGCTTGAGGCCCGGGTGGCGGACGGCGTGCAGGCGGTGCTGCTCGCGGTGCGCCCGGCGACGGTGGTCGTCGAGCTTGAGGAGTTGGCCGTTCGCGAGCTGCCCATCCAGCTTGTGCAGAACGGCGAGTTGCCGGTTGGCTACCGGGCGGGCGTGGTGTCCATCGAGCCGTCCATGGCGACGATCCGCGGCCCGGCATCGGCGGTGCAGCTCGTCAGCGAGGTCCGCGTATCGGTGGATGTCACGGACGTGCGCGAGCCGATTAACGACGAACTGACGCTCCTCCCGCTCGACAGCGAGGGCGAGATCGTCGAGGGGGTTACCGTCGAGCCCGGCACGGTGCAGGTAAACATCCCGGTCTTTCAGGAAGCGGACTTCCGCGAGGTGACGGTCGTGCCCAGCATCGCGGAGCTTGAGACGCCGCGCGGCTACTTCGTCACGAACATCCGCGTCGAGCCGCCGATCGTACCCATACGCGGCGACCCCGACGTGCTGCAGAATATCAACTCTATCGAAACCGAGCCGATCAGGCTGACCGCCGTCCAGAGCGACCAGACGTTTGTTGCGCAGCTTGTGCCTCCCCAGGGCGTCACCCTGGAGGGTGTCCGCACGGTGACGGTCTATATCTCTATCGAGGCGCAGCTTGGCTTTGACAACATGGAAGTGCCCATTGAGGTGGTCGGCCTGGAAGAGGGGCTTGAGGCGACAGTCGCACCGGAGCGCGTGGTCGTGTCGCTGCGCGGCCCGCTGCCGGTGCTTGAGCGCCTGCGCCCTGAGAACATCGTCGTCACCGTGGACGTGACCGACCTCGATCCGGGCACGCACCGGCTGGAGCCGGAGGCAGAGATCATCAGCACCGACATACCGCAGGAGGAACTGTCGCGCGTGAGGGTTGAGTCGGTGCTGCCGACTGTGGTGCAAGTTGAGGTAATGGAAGAAGAGGCAACCGAAGGAACGTCAGGCAGACCCTATGGCTGAGACACCGCTGGTAGCACTCGTTGGCAGGCCCAACGTGGGCAAGTCCACGCTGTTTAACCGCATCATCGAGCGACGGCTGGCCGTCGTCCATGACCGCCCCGGCACTACCCGCGACCGGCAGGAAGCCGAGGCGGAGTGGGGCGGTGTGCGCTTCACGCTTGTCGACACAGGCGGTATCGAGGCGTACGAAACCCTCGCCGCGGGTGGCGAACCGCTCGCAGAGGACTCGGTGCAGTTCATCGAGGAGATGCGCGAGCAGGCCGAGCTTGCCATCCACACCGCCGATGTGATCATCCTCGTCGTAGACGTGACCACCGGCATCACCGCCGCGGACCAGGAAGTCAGCGATATGCTGCGCCGCTCGGACAAGCCGGTGCTGGTCGCCGCCAACAAGGGCGATCACGTCGACCGCCACGTCGAGGCAATGGAGTTCTACTCGCTCGGGCTGGGCGAGGTTTTCCCGATCTCGGCCCTCCACGGCACGGGTGTCGGGGATCTGCTCGACGCGGTGATCGAGGCGCTGCCGCACCACCCGCCGGAAACCTTCGAGGAAGAAGAGGACGTGCTCAAGGTCGCCATCGTCGGGCGGCCCAACGTCGGCAAGTCCTCGCTGCTGAACCGCCTGCTCGGTGAGCAGCGGGTGATCGTCAGCCCGGTAGCGGGCACCACCCGTGACTCGATTGACACGCGCATTACGTGGCAGGGCCAGCCGGTCATCCTGATCGACACGGCGGGCATCCGGCGGCGGGGGCGCATCGAGCGCACCGTCGAGCGCTGGAGCGTGCTGCGGGCGCTCAAGGCCATCAAGCGGGCAGACGTGGCGCTACTGCTCATCGACGCGACCGACGGCGTGACCGCACAGGACACCCACGTCGCGGGCTACATCCTCGACGAGTTGAAGAGCGTGGTCGTGCTCGTCAACAAGTGGGACGCCATCGAGAAGGACACGTACACGATCAACGAGTACACCGAACATGTGCGGGAGCGGCTTAAGTTCATCCCCTACGCGCCGGTGCTGTTCATCTCCGCGCTGACGGGCCAGCGCACGCACACCATCATGCCGATGGTCGAGCGCGTGTGGGAGGAGCGCTACCACCGCATCCCGACCTCCGAGCTAAACCGCATGGTGCGCGAGGCGGTGCTGCAGCAGCCGCCGCCGTCAAAGGGCGGGCGGCAGCTCAAGATCCGCTACGCGAGCCAGGTGGCTGTCGCCCCGCCAAAGTTCGTGTTCCACGTGAACGACCCTGAACTGATGCACTTTTCCTACCAGCGCTACCTGGAGAACCGCATCCGCGAGCTGTTCCCCTTCACAGGTACGCCGCTGCTGATGGACTTCCGCGCCAGTTCCGAGGACCGGCCCAGGGGCAAGCGAGGGAGACGGTAGGGCGAAGCCCCGCTATCCTCAAGGTATCAATTACAGACATGAGTAGGGGCGTAGCATGCTACGCCCCTACGGGATCATCGCACAAGGAGCCGCGAAGTTTATTCGCGGCATTGTGTCTTATCCTCTTTTTCGCGGCATCGTTTCTCATTCTCTCATTTGTGGCATTTTCTCGCGCGGCTGCGACCTTACAGCCCCAGCCGCTGCCGGACGAGCGCCGCCGCCCCGACCAGCCCGACTTCCCCGCCGAGCTGGGCGCGCACAATCGCCGTGTTCTCGTAGTAGCGGGGGTGCATCGCGTACTCACGCACGGCCTCGTGCAGCGGGTCGAACAGCAGCGGGCCGGCCTTCGTCAGCCCGCCGCCGAGCACGAACATATCCGGGTTGAGCAGCATCATCAGCGAGGCGATGTGCGCACCGATGTAGCGACCCGCCTGCGTGAAGATCTCCCGCGCCATCGCGTCGCCTGCCCGCGCCGCCTCGGCGACCACCTTCGCGCTGACTCGCTCCAGATCCCCCTCAACCAGATCGCGCACCAGCGACGACTCGCCCGCCTGCAAACGCTCTCTCGCGATACGGGCGATCGCCGTGCCGGAGGCGACGGCCTCGACATGGCCCCGACGCCCGCAGCCACACATCGGCCCATCCGGCACGATGACCATGTGCCCGACTTCGCCGCCCTGCCCGCGCCCGATGCGTAGCTTGCCATCGACAATAACACCGCCACCGATGCCGGTACTGAGCGTCATGTAGATCATCGTGGACGTGCCCAGGCCCGCCCCGCGCGTGAACTCGGCCAGCCCGGCAAGGTCGGCGTCATTGCCGATGAAAACCGGCCCTCCGACATTCTGCTCAACAAGCTCGACGATGGGTATGTCGCGCAGGGGGAGGTTCGGCGGCGCGATGAGCACGCCCGCCTGCACATCGAGCGGCCCCGGCAGCGCGATGCCGATGCCGAGCAGGTCTTCCGGGCGCTCGGGCAGCACCTGCCGGATCGTTTCGTACAGCCGGTCGAGCACGACATCCCTGCCGCGTGAGGCCAGTGTCGGCTGCTCGACGCGCTCAAGCTGGTTCAGGTTCTCGTCATAGCGGGCAGCCCGCAGCAGCGTCCCGCCGACGTCAACGCCGATGATGCTCTTCATGCTTGCCATGACTCCTCGTGTCTACTGGCGGATGCCCGTCCGGCCATGCCGGGGGCAGAAAAGAAGCTGTGGTGGGTCAACCCGCAGTATAGCATATCAACACGCGGAGTTCTGCACTCGGCGGCACATGTGGAGCCGCGAAGTTCATTCGCGGCGTTACTGGCTTCACCCGGGAACCCCACCCCGCCCCTCGCAGAGGGGTTTGAACCCTCCCCGCACCCTCCCACATCAGAAGAACCAGGCATACCCGGTATTGCTGGCCCGCGAGAAGGCTATGGTATAATCGCCTACACTATCTATATCTATCCACTTAGCCTTGAGACAGCCCAGAGGAGAAACAACGTGAGCTTCGAGCATATCATCGTCCCGGAAGACGGCGAGCCGGTAACCGTCGAGAACGGCAAGCTGCACGTCCCGGACAAGCCTATTATCGCATTCATCGAGGGCGACGGCATCGGCCCGGACATCATGCGCGCCTCGCGCCGCATCTGGGATGCCGCC
>DGDY01000319.1:0-9360 GCA_002385675.1 Anaerolineales bacterium UBA3940
AAGGCGGCTGATCGCCGCGTACAGTGGCAGGACCATGTTCGGCAGCCAGCCGTAGACCAGCCCCAGCACGATCGCGAAGTCATTGCCGAACAGCGGCAGCGGCTCGCGAATGATGCCGAGGTTCATCAGCGTGACGTTGATCAGGCCGGTGTTGGTGCGGAGCAGGGTGAGCCAGGCATAGGTGCGGATAAGGAAGTTCGTCCAGAACGGGATGATGAGCGCGAGGAGCAGGACGCCGCGCCACTTCTCGCTGCATGTGGCAATGAAGTAGGCCAGTGGGTAGCCGAGCAAGAGACACAGGAGGGTTGTCAGCGCGGCGATCCACCCGGAGCGCAACACAGTGCTGAAGTACAGCGGGTCGAACGCGCGCTGGTAGTTCTCCAGCGTAAAGTTCCACACCACGCCGCCGTAGATCCCCCGCTCGGCGAAGCTGTAGCCGAGCACGATAAAGAACGGCGCCAGAAAGAATACCAGCAGGAACAGCGCGGCAGGCAGGATCAGCAGCCCGCCCCGCAAACTGCGATGTTTCTGGAGAGCAGCGATCATGTGTCTTCCTCCGGCTCCTCTGCGAACGCTTTACAACCGGCGATCGGCCAGGTAATCGTCACCTGCTCGCCGGGGTGGTGGAGCGTGTCGAACATGGCGCGGGTATTCTGCTGATCGACCTTGATCTGCTCGCCGCCGGCCAGCTCGATCAGGTAGGTGGTCGCCGACCCCTTGTACACCAGGTCTGCAACGACGCCATCGGCACAGTTCGTCTCCAGGTCATCGCACTCGTCGGCAATGCGGATCTTCTCCGGGCGGAAGGCCACGGTAACCGCGTCGCCGGGGCGCAGGTCGGGCGTTCCGACGGTCAGGATGCAGATATCCGGCTCGATGAGGACCTTCACCACCGGCATTGAGGTTTCCCCGATCGTGGTCTTGCCGGCCAGCTCGACGACCCGCCCGCGCATGTAGTTCGTCTCGCCGATGAAGTTGGCCACGAAGCGGCTCATCGGCGCCTCGTAAATCTCCTGTGCCGTGCCGACCTGCAGCAGCCGTCCCCGGTGCATCACGCCGATGCGGTCGGACATGGTGAGGGCTTCTTCCTGGTCATGCGTCACGTACACAAACGTGATGCCGACCCGCTCCTGAAGGCTCTTGAGCTCGAACTGCATCGCCTTGCGCAGCTTGAAGTCCAGCGCGCCGAGCGGCTCGTCGAGCAGCAGCACCTTCGGATGGTTCACCAGGGCTCGTGCCAGCGCGACACGTTGCTGCTGCCCGCCGGAGAGCTGGTCGGGCTTGCGGTGGGCCATGCTGCCCATCTGCACCATGTCGAGCGCCTCGTCCGCCCGGCGCTTGATCTCGTCGCGGTCCACACCCTGCATCTGCAAGCCGAAGGCGACGTTATTGAAGACCGTCATGTGGGGGAAAAGGGCGTAGTGCTGGAAGACCGTGTTCACCGGGCGGCGGTAGGCGGGCTTGTAGCCCTGCGGCTCCCCCGCGATGTAGATCTCCCCCTCCGATGGCGTCTCGAAGCCGCCGATCATCCGCAGCGTGGTCGTCTTGCCGCAGCCGGACGGCCCCAGCAGTGAGAAAAACTCGCCATCGCGGATGTGGAGGGACAGCCCGGCCACCGCGACGACGCTCCCCTGGCCTGCGCTGCTGAAGCGCTTGACCACATTCCGTAACTCGACTCCGTGTTCGTTCATTGACTGCTCCGCACTATATCTACTGCGCGGCGACGCCCCGATCCCTCCACAGCACCCGCCGTTGAACACTCCTATCTGCAGATAGCATCAGCAGCACGTCTGTGAAACGCAGCAGGGCACCGCCTGTTACCGGGCGGGCCGTACGGCGGCTGAGCGCAGCCGCCGGTGATCAGGCTGGGTGGGGAGTGGCGTCCTGCTCTTCCTGGTAGTGTCCGTGACGGCGCGGAGATGTCGCCCCCGCGATGTTCAATGGGAAGCCGCGCCTGCCCCTGACCGGCGCCGCCCTCTCTACGGCGCCGCAGGTGTTGAGCCCGGGGGCAGGCCGGCTCCTGAGCGGCGTCAGTGCTGATTGGCAAGCACTGCGTCGACGGATTGCTCGAACAGGTTCAGCGTGTCGTCGATGTCGGCCTCGGTGTGCGCTGCGCAGAAGAACCACGGCTCACGCGAGTCGGGGTCGGGCATGGCACCGCGCACCACCAGCTCCTCGAGGATGGCGTTGTACGTCTGGTAGTCGCTGGCGAGGTAGTCGCGGTACTCGCGCGGGCACTGCTCGGCAAAATGCACGCCGAACATGCTCGGGTGCCCGGTAAACACGAACGGGATGCTGTGCGCTTCGAGGATGTCGCTGATCCCCTTTTGGAGCTGCCGCCCGCGCTCGGCGACCTGCTCCAGCGCGTCGGTCCCCGAAAGGATCTCCAGCGTCTTCTCGGCGGCGGCGATCCCAACGTTGTTGGCGCAGTACGTGCCGCCGTGCGCCACGCCGTCGCCGATGATGTCCATGATCTCCCGCTTGCCGCCAAACGCGGCGATGGGGTAGCCGTTGCCGATGGACTTGGCGTAGGTGGCGAGGTCCGGCAGCACGCCGAGAAGCTCCTGCGCACCGCCCTGTGCCACGCGGAAGCCGGTCTTCACCTCGTCCATAATGAAGACGACGCCGTACTCGTCGCACAGGCGGCGCACGGCCTGAAGGAACTCAGGCTCCGCCTCAATTGACCCGACGTTGCCCATCATCGGCTCCATGATGATGGCCGCCACGTCGAACCAGGTGCGCTTCAGCGTGTCCTCAAGGATCTCGACGTCGTTAAAGGGCAGGGTGATCACGAGGTCGTGCAGCGCGCGGGGGATGCCGGACGAGGACGACACGGGGACGGGGCTGCGGCGATTGCCCATCGTCTCGATCTCCATCGTGCTCGACGCGGTGCTCCACAGCACGTAGTCGTACATGCCGTGGTAGTGCCCCTCAAACTTGATGATCTTGTCGCGCCCGGTGTAGGCCCGTGCGACACGCAGGGCGTGCATGGTGGCCTCGCTGCCGGAGTTGGCAAAGCGGACCATGTCCACGCCGGGGCACATCTCGACGATCTTCTCCGCGACGCGCACCTCGCGCTCGGTGGTGAAGGCGTACACCACGCCGTCGCGGCTGGCCTCGCGGACGTGCTCGTCAACCGCCGGCAGCGCGTGCCCCAGGATCACCGGGCCGAAGCCGAGCCGGTAATCGTAGTAGCGGCTGCCGTCTACATCCCAGATGTAGCCGCCCTCCGCCCGGGCCACCATCGGCGTCGCGCCGTCGCCCCAGTAGCGGAAGTTCGACGAGACGCCGCGCGGCAGGACCCTCGCGGCGCGCTCAAATAACGCCTGTGATTGCTTGCGCCCCTCACTCACAACCAAACATCCTTTCTGCGTGCAGAGAATATAGCGTTCAGCCGGGCAGATTGCTCACCTTCCGCGTGCCCGGCCGTCTTCACCGGCTGCCACCTGTGCTTCGGCAGGCATCCAGTGCTCGAGGTCCTTGATCTTGAGCGGGAGCAGGTAGGTTTCCGTGCGGCGCACACCGGGGATATTGCCAAGCTGCTCGGCAACGAAGTCGAATAGCTCTTCGTTGCTGCGCACCCGCACGGAAATACTCAGGTCGATGCCGCCCGTGGCGCAGGCGACGTAGCTCACCTGCGGGAACTGCGCCACCTTCTCGGCTACTTCACGCACACGCCCCGGCTCCACCTCGATGAAGACGTCGGCATAGATGCGATAGCCAAGCGCGAGCGGGTTCAGGACAGCGCGCACCGTGATGATGCCGCGCTCGATGAGGTTGTCGATGCGGTGGTTGACCGTCCTCGCCGGGACATCCCCCAGCCGCCGGGCGATCTCCGCACTCGACATGCGCCCATCCTCGTTCAGAAGTTTGATGATCTCCCAATCCAACTGATCAAGCTCATTCATTAGCCAAACCAGCCGCTTGAATCCGACGTTGAAGATACCTTACATCTCTTTTGCCAGAAAGTCAATACTATCGCCATGTGCAGGCGAAAATGGCAATCCTATATGCTGCCATTGCTGATTTCGCCACCCCTGCCTTGACAAGTTGCCAAACGTGGTTACGATAGGAGGAGAAGGGGGATTTTAGCCTAGATATTGTTGGGATCGGCGCGGCGCTGCTGGGCCGATCCTCCCCGGCACACGATGTGCCATCGCCAGAGAAGGAGACAGCGCAGCATGGTGCGTCAGCTTCGGAACTACATCGGAGGGACGTGGCAGACAGCCACGGCCAGCGAGTACCTGGACGTGCTCGACCCGGCCACGGCAGAAAAGCTCTCCGAGGTGCCCCTCTCACGCGGTGAGGATGTGGACCGCGCCGTCCAGGCGGCCCAGGCCGCCTTTGAGGAGTGGCGCTGCACGCCCGCCGTCGACCGGGTGCAGTTCCTGTTCAAGCTCAAAGCCCTGCTCGAAAAGCACCTCGACACGATCGCCCGCACCATCACCCGCGAGTGCGGCAAGACCTACCACGAGAGCATCGGCGAGATGCGCCGGGGCATCGAGAACGTCGAGACAGCCTGCGGCATCCCCATCTTGATGCAGGGCACCAACAACGAGGACATCGCACGCGGCATCGACGAGCACATGATCCGCCAGCCGCTCGGTGTCGTCGCCGCCATCACCCCGTTTAACTTCCCCGGTATGATCCCGCTGTGGTTCCTGCCCTACGCCATCGCCACCGGCAACTGCTTCATCCTTAAGCCGAGCGAGCGCGTGCCGAATACGAGCGCCCTGCTCTTCGAGCTTCTCGACGAGCTGGGCCTGCCGCCCGGTGTCGTGCAGCTTGTGAACGGCGGGCGTGAGACGGTCGAGGCCATCCTTGACCACCCCGGCGTGAAAGCCGTGAGCTTCGTCGGCTCGACGCCAGTTGCGAAGGCCGTGTACGCCCGCGCCGCGCTGAACGGCAAACGGGCGCAGTGTCAGGGCGGGGCCAAGAACCCGGTCGTCATCATGCCGGATGCCGACATGGAGATGGCGACGCGCATCATCGCCGACTCGGTGTACGGCTGTGCCGGGCAGCGCTGCCTGGCGAACTCGGTGGCGATCACCGTCGGCGAGGCGCGGGAGATGTTCGGCGAGCGCATCCGCGAGGCGGCAGAGACGCGCCGCGTCGGCTACGGGCTGGATGAGGGCGTCGAGATGGGGCCGGTCATCACCCCGCAGAGCCGCGAGCGCATCGAGCGGCTGATCGCGCAGGGCGTGGACGAGGGCGCGAAGCTGGTCGTGGACGGGCGCGGCAAGACAGTCCCCGGCTACGAGGCAGGCAACTGGGTCTTCCCCACCATCCTCGAAGACGTAAACCCGCGCGGCGAGATCGCCCACACCGAGATCTTCGGCCCGGTGCTGAGCACCATGCACGCCCGCACGCTCGACGAGGCCATCGCACTGGTGAACGACCGCGCCTATGGCAACATGGCCTGCATCTTCACGTCGAGCGGCGCGCACGCGCGGCAGTTCCGCAGCGAGGTCAGGGCGGGCAACGTGGGCATCAACATCGGCGTGGCCGCGCCGATGGCCTTTTTCCCATTCAGCGGTTGGGGGGAGAGCTTCTTCGGCGACCTGCATGCGCAGGGCTGGCACGGCGTCGAGTTCTACACGCAGACGAAGGTCGTCGTCGAGCGCTGGCCGCGCGAGTGGTCGCGGACGTTCTAGGGCCGCACCTTACCCCTTTTGAGGCTTCCGGGGGGAAGTTAGCCGTAAATACTCCCTCTCTGTGATACGGAGAGGAGGACGTGCAATTGGCTTCGCCAACTGCACGGGGGTGGGGTTCGGCTGGCAGCACACACCACACAGGAGGAAACAGCAGCATGAAGATCGTCGTCCTGGGCGGGGGCGGCAAGATGGGCTCCCTCGCCGCGCAGGACTTAACGCTCAACGAGGCGGTCGATGAGGTGGTCATCGCCGACCTGAACGTCGAGATGGCGCAGGCGGTCGCAGACACCCTCGGCAGCGAGAAGGTCCGCGTGCAGCAGGCGGACCTGCGTGACCACACCGCAACGGTCGCGCTACTGCGCGACGCCGACGCCTGCGTGAACGCCACCGTTTATTACACCAACCTTGCCGTGATGGAAGCCTGCCTGGAGGCGGGCACGCACTACACCGACCTCGGCGGGCTGTTCTTCACCACGCGCAAGCAGCTTGAACTGCATGACCGCTTCGTAGAGGCGGGCATCAGCGCGGTGCTGGGGATGGGCTCTGCGCCGGGCGTACCGAACCTTCAGGCCCGCTACGCCGCCGACCGTCTCGACACCATCGAGTACATCCGCATCTACGACGGCATCAAGCCGCCCCCGCCCGACAGGATGGCCTTCACTTACGCCGTGCCGACCATCATCGACGAGATGACACTCAAGCCGATGGTCTTCCGCGATGGCGAGTTTCAGGAATGCGATCCGCTCAGCGAGTTCGAGGATTACGAGTTCTGCGAGCCGCTTGGCAGGCTGCCCATGCACCTCTCGCTGCACAGCGAGGTCGCCACGCTGCCGCTCAGCTTCGCCGACAAGGGTGTGCGCGAGTGCTTCTTCAAAATCAACTACTGGGGCATGTCGCCGGAACTGGTCGACAAGCTCAAGGTGCTGGCCGAGTTCGGGCTGGCGAGCACGGAGCTGGTGAACGTCAACGGCACGAGCGTCACCCCGCGCGACGTGCTCTTTGCGCTGATGGAGGCTTACGTCCCGCCCAGCACGGACTTCCTCGCCCCGCCCGACCGCCAGCCGCCGGACTGGGTGAAGGAGATCGTTACCGAGGTACACGGCACGCGGGCAGGTCGGGAGGTCACCTACCGGCTCGGCACGGTGACGTGCAAGGGCGCGCTGCCGACCGGCGTCGTGCCCGCGCGGGGCGCTGTGTGGCAGGCGCTTGGCCGTGTCAGGCCGGGCGTCCACCCGCCGGAGCTAGCCTTTGACGACCCTGTCGCCTTCCTCAAGGAGCTTGAGGTACGGGATATTTACACGCGCGTCACCACAACCGAGTGCCTGTAGCCGCAGGAGTGAGGGGGAATCACGTGGATACTCAGATCACCAGCGCGAAGGAGCGTCTGTCGCCGGTCTGGACGCACCTGACGCAGATAGTCGTCGAGCGGGCCGAGGGCTGCTGCCTCTACGACGAGGCGGGCCAGCGCTACCTCGACTTCACCTCCGGCATCGGCGTGACGAACACCGGCCACTGCCACCCGCGCGTCGTCGCCGCCGTGCAGGAGCAGGCCGCCCGCCTGCTGCACGGGCAGGCCAACATCGTCTTTCACCCGCCGATGCTGCGGCTCGTCGAGGAGCTGCGGACCGTCGTGCCCGCGCCACTTGACACGTTCTTCTTCTCCAACAGCGGCGCGGAGGCGGTCGAGGCGGCGGTCAAGCTGGCCCGGCAGGCGACCGGGCGCACGAACATTATCGTGTTCCAGGGCTCCTTCCACGGGCGCACAGTCGGCACGATGTCGATGACGACCAGCAAGACGGTCTATCGCGTCGGCTACCAGCCGCTGATGCCGGGCGTGTTCGTCGCGCCCTACCCGTACCGCTACCGCTACGGCTGGAGCGACGAGGAGACGGTCGAGTTCTGCCTGCGCGAGTTGGAGCACCTGCTGCTCAGCCAGACCGCCCCGGAGGAGACAGCGGCGATTGTCGTCGAGCCGGTGCTCGGCGAGGGCGGGTACGTCGTGCCGCCGCCGGGCTTCCTCGAAGGGCTGCGCCGCGTGTGTGATGAGCACGGCATCCTGCTCGTCGCGGACGAGGTGCAGTCGGGCTTCGGGCGCACGGGCAAGTTCTTCGCGCACGAGCACTTCGGCGTCACGCCGGACATCCTCGTCATGGCGAAGGGGCTGGCGTCAGGCCTGCCGCTCTCCGGCATCGCCGCCCCGGCGGACCTGATGGCACGCTGGCTGCCGGGCTCGCACGGAGGCACGTATGGCGGCAACGCCGTTGCCTGTGCCGCCGCCGTCGCAACCGTGCAGGTTATTCACGATGAAGGGCTGCTGGAGAACACCGTCGAGCGCGGCGCGCAGCTTGTCGCCGGGCTGGAGCAGCTTCAGGCGGAGCACGACGCCATCGGCGAGGTGCGCGGGCTGGGCCTGATGGTCGCGGTCGAGTTCAGCGGGGCGGACGGGCATCACGGCAAGGACTTCGCCACGGCGGTGCAGCAGGCCTGCCTCGCCGAAAACCTGCTGCTGCTGACCTGTGGCACATACGGCAACGTGATCCGCTGGATCCCGCCGCTCGTCGTGACGGCGGAAGAGATCGACGAGGCGCTGGACATCTTTGGCCGCGCGGTCGCGGCGCTGCGGCAGTAGACGGGGGAACGGACGATGCGTGACTACGAACTGTGGATCGGCGGTGGTTGGGCCGGGGCCAGCCGCCCGGACCGCATGACGATTATCGACCCGGCCACTGAAGAGGCCGTCGGCAGCGTGCCAGCGGGCACCGCCGAGGACGTGGACCGCGCTGTCGAGGCGGCGCAGGCGGCCTTCCGCGGCTGGTGGATGCTCCCGCCCGAGGAACGGGTAGACATGCTGCACGAGGCGGCCCGCAAGATGATCGCCAACAAGAAGGCGCTCGGCGAGACGCTGACATACGAGACGGGCCGCCTGCTCGCCCGCAACGAGTTTTACGTCGAGTGGTCGGCGCGGGTGTTCCGCTTCTACGCGGAACTGGCCCGCAACGATCAGGGGCGGGTCATCCCCAGCGCGGAGCCGGATGGGCAGCTTAACATGGTGATCAAGCAGCCCTACGGCGTGGTCGGCTGCATCGTGCCGTGGAACTACCCCATCCTGCTGCTGGCGTGGAAGATGGCCCCGGCGCTCGCCGCCGGGAACACGGTTGTGATCAAGCCCGCCACGCAGACGCCGCTCGCCACGCTGGAGATGGTCGAGACGTGCTTTGACCACCTGCCGCCCGGCGTGGTGAACGTCGTCACCGGGCCGGGGCGTGAGGTCGGGGAGGCGCTTGCCGCGCACCCCGGCGTGCCGGTCATAGCCTTCACGGGCAGCACGCAGATCGGCCAGCGCCTGATCGAGCTTTCCGCACGGCACGTCAAGAAGCTGCATCTGGAGCTTGGCGGCAAGGACCCGGCCATCGTGTGCGAGGATGCCGACCTGAGCCGGGCCGTGCCTGCCGTTGCCTGGGCGGGCTTCCTGAACGGCGGGCAGGTCTGCACCAGCACCGAGCGCATCTACGTGCAGGAGAGCATCTACGAGGAGTTCAACGAGCGGCTGGCGGCCTTTGCGCGGGGGCTGGCAGTTGGCTCCGGCTTCGACCCGGAGAGCCAGGTCACACCGATGATCAGCGCGAGCGCCCGCGACAGCGTGCACCAACTGGTGCAGGAGGCGGTCGAGGCGGGGGCGCGGCTGCTCGCGGGCGGGCAGATCGAC
>DGDY01000319.1:9547-10009 GCA_002385675.1 Anaerolineales bacterium UBA3940
TTCGACGAGGCGATCCGGCTGGCGAACGACTCGGAGTACGCGCTCGGCGCGAGCCTCTACACGCACGACCCGCGCCGTGTGCGTCGCTTCTACACGGAGGTTCCGGCGGGCACGGCCTGGGTCAACGACCCGCTTGTGGATAACATCGCCGGGCCGTTCGGCGGCATGAAGATGAGCGGCATGGGCCGCGAGCTGGGCGAAGAGGGCCTCGATGAGTTCCGGCAGGTCAAGCACGTCCACTGGGACATCGAGGGCCGGGCCAAGCCGTGGTGGTTCAACGGCGGGTAGGAGATACGATAGTTCCGTACAGATGCAGACCTTTTCACCGTATAAGGGTCCGTGTCTGCCGGCTGCCGCTGAACCCCACCCAACCGAGCCGCGCCTGCGCCGCCGCTCGGTTGTCCTCCCCCTTGCAAGGGGGAGGAAGGGCCGCAGCCGTAGACCTGTCTCTTATACACATCT
>DGDY01000227.1 GCA_002385675.1 Anaerolineales bacterium UBA3940
GCTTCATGACGGGCGGGCCGGGGAGAAGCCCGACCCGCCGCCATTCTCGTTCCATTTCCGCCTGCCTGTGCGGGCTGTCTGCGCTACGGGGAGACCGGGGTCACCGGCGTAGCACCGCTCATGGCGAAGCCGAGCTCGACGATCTCCGGCGCGTTGCCGGGGAAGAACATGTGCGCCCCCGGCGACAGCTTGTAGCCCATCTCGGCCATGACGCTACGATAGGTAGGCGGGATAGGCGACGACATCCTGAACAGGGTTTCGGCATACGGCGAGGCGAGTTGCGTCTCCGGCGTGACGCCCTCCCACTCCTTCGGGTCGCTGATCGGCTGGGTGAGCGCCTTGTCGGTGACGAAGATGTTCTCGATGAGCACGTTGCCGTCGGGCACGGACATCTGCATGATGCGCTTGGCAATCGGCTCCGGGTCACCGCCCTGGTTGTACTCGCCGTCCGTCATGTGGCAGACGAGAGGCGCGGGGCAGTCCTGCAGGTTGCCGAGTTCGGCCTTGAGCAGGCGCTCGGCCTCGCGGAAGGCGGCGGCGGTGTCGGTCGCGTCCATCGGCTGGAGGCGTGGCACGCCCATCTGGGCAAGCTCAGCGACGGTCTTGATGCCGCCCAGCAGGTCGGTCACCTGCGAGCTGTAGGCATACATCGCGATGCGATAGCGCGGCGCAACCGTTGTGCCCTTGGTGCTGCGCTGCACCATGCGGACCGCGACCTGATGCAGGGCGTCGGAAATCACTTCAATCTTGGGCTTGCCAGCGAGTTCTTCGCCCATCGAACCGCTCACGTCGAGCAGATAGATGATCAGCGCCGGCGTCTTGCTTGTAGCAGGTACTGTGTAAGGCATGACGACTGTAACCTCTCCTTGCAGTGTGATTACACGATAGTCTCTCTGTAACGAGCACGCCGGAGCGCGCTCGGGCCGTGTCCGGGAGACTGTGGCCCTTCCTTCAATATGAGTATACGCAATATGCCGGGTGAAGTTTCACACTCGCAGTGGGGTGGACCCAGAAATTAGGGGGATAAACGCCCGGGAATGCCATTTCCGGGCTACGGGTTGCGGCGAAGCAACCCGTAATCGTCCCCGAAGAGGACGAGTGCCGCTACAGGCAACCTTGTCCGCGCAGCGGGCAGTTGTAGGATAGCGAAGCTGTTCACGTAGCCGGGCTATTCTATTGCCCGGTGCGCCTCACTCGCTCACCCCGCCAGCCCTGGCTCGAAGGCGAGCATCTTCTCGCGCCAGTCGTCGGGGATCGGCACGGTGGCTCCCTGTGCGTAGTCGTAGGCCACCTGCACCGTCTTGCCCACCGCCGCGATTTGCTGCGAGCCGCCTGCGCCTTCCGTCGTGATCACATACTCGAAGTCGAAGCTCTTATTGCCCAGACGAGATGCCCGCACGTGCACGAACACCCGATCCCCCCAGAAGATGGGCAGCTTGAAGTCGCACTCGGCACGGGCGATGATCACCGAGAGGTCGGCCATGCGGCCTACCCAGCCAAGCACCTGCCGGAAGTACTCCACACGCGCGGTTTCCATGTAAGTGAAGATCGTCGCGTTGTTGACGTGCTGCAGCGCGTCGATATCGGCAAAGCGCACGGCGATCGGGTGCGAGAAACGAAACAGCGACAGATCGGGCATCGTCTCCTCACAGAGTTCGTGGTATAGTCATAGGCGGCAATTGTACCATAACGGGCGACGCGTAAGCATCCCGCGCCTTCAATTCCAGAGGGGGACACACAGCACTATGGCAATTGACGTTGAGCAGCAACGGCTCGACCTGGAGCATTATGAGTGGTTCGTCAGGGCAGAGGCGATCCGCAAGCTGGAAACCGCCAAGGCGGAGGAAGCCGTCGAAGACATTGCCACCCGCCTGACGACGGATGAAAGCCTGTATGTGCGGGCTGCCGCCGCCCGTGCACTCGGCAAGATCCGCAGCAGCAAGGCGGTTGATGCGCTGATCCAGGCGCTGAACGACGAGTCCTTCCACGTGCGGCAGGCCGCGATGTGGTCGCTCGGCGAGATCGGCGCGCCGGCGGAGAAGGCGCTGCCCCAACTGCGGGCACTCACCGAGAGCCGCGAGCGCTTCCCGCAGGCGGAGTTGACAACCGCCGAGGTCGCCAAGCTCGTCGTTGACCGCATCGAGTACGAGGTACAGCAGGCCGAGGAGGCTCGCCAGAAGGCCGAAGCCGCCAGAGCGGCGAAGGCTCAGGCCGAGCAGGCCGCGGCGCAGGCAGCCGCACAGCCAGCGGCCCAGCCGGAGGCTGCCGCACCCGCAGCCGCAGATACCGCCGCTGTTGAGGAAGAAGTCACAGTGGCGGAGGCGGATGCACTCCCTGCGGTCACGCCGGAGCAGATCCGCGAGATGCGGCAGGCGGCGCTTGCTCGCCACAAGGAGATCGTCGCCAAGATGCGCGAGGCGGGCCTCGACTTCTGATCGGGTGGTTTGTTCAGGGAGCGGCGTGCAGGCTGCTCCCTTTTTGATTCGGGGCGGGAGAGTCGTCATCACCGCAAATAACAAGCAATCGCCGCGAATGAACTTCGCGGCTCCAGTCTGAACCCCGCCCCGCCGCCCGCCTCTGACGAGCGGCACCCCCTCCCTGCCAGCGGGGAGGGGGAAAGGGAGGGGTTAACAGAAGGTCTATACTCAGAGCATGGAACTCCAA
>DGDY01000226.1:0-1262 GCA_002385675.1 Anaerolineales bacterium UBA3940
CCCGTCCGCACCATGTAGTAGAAGCCCAGCAGCGTGATCGGCAGCCACAGCGCCGCGTGCAGCACCAGCGTATAGGCCGCCGCCGTGTTCGCGTTCACGCCGAATACCTTGAGAATCTCGATGCCCGGCTCGTCGAACGTGCCGACGTAGCCCGGCGAGCTGGGCAGCGTCGTGGCAAGGTTGACGACCGCCGTCATCAGCATCAGCACGAAGAAGCTCACCTCGAAGTTGAAGGCGTGCATCACGAACCAGTACTTGGTCGTCTCGGTCAGCCAGATCAGCGTCGAGGTCACGAGCGTCATCAGCAGGTCGGCGGGGCTGCGCAGCGAGGCGAGCCCCTCCATAAAGCGGTCGGCCTGCGTGAGCGCAAAATCGCGCACCTTCTCGACGGGCAGCAGGGCGTTGAAGACGCGCGTATACAGGCGGCGGGTCAGGTCAGGCCGCAGCGCCAGCGCCATGAACGCCAGCAGCGCGCCGAAGAACAGCACCGTCATCCACTGCACGATGCGGTCGAACGGCGACGGGATGGGCGCAAAGGGCAGCGCCGCAAACACGAAGATCAGCATCACCAGCCCGTCGAAGATGCGCTCAACGATGATGGTCGCCAGCGAGGCGCTGATCTTCACCCCCTCATTGCGCTCCAGCACGTAGGCGCGGATCACCTCGCCCGCACGGAAGGGGTAGACATTGTTGCCCATGTAGCCGATCACGACGATGGGGAACAGCGTGCCCAGCGGGACACGCTTGATAGGCCGCAGCAGGTAATGCCAGCGCCAGGTGCGCGCCCACACCGCCACAAAATAGACTGCCACGCCGGGCACCAGCCACCAGTAGTTCGCCCCCTGCAGGTCGATCCAGACTTCGCGCAGGTTCAACCCGCGCAGCGCGAGGTACAGGAACACACCGCTGACGAGGAACCCGACTACCAGTAACAGCCACTTCCGGATATTTGTCATCCCGTCCCCTTTACATGCAAAAGGGCTCAAGGAACGCCAGCCACGAACTGCCATTCCCCGCCCTCCGAGCGACGTGGATTGTACCACGCCTGCTCGTGCCCCGCAGGCAGTCTCTTACACTATACACCGCCGCACGCCGGATTTCCCCACTGGTGACGGCACAAAGGGGCCATGATCGATCATACGGGGAGCCGCAAAGCGGCGGATTCTGATAGGCTGGTTACCCCCACTCCGCATCACAGGGAGGGGGTGTTGCGTGCTGTGGCTTGGTCTTCCAAAAATCACGGTAGGGGCAGGTCGTGATGC
>DGDY01000226.1:1489-4132 GCA_002385675.1 Anaerolineales bacterium UBA3940
TGATGCGCGATGCTCCGCATCGACTGCATCATTAGACCTGCCCCTACAAACCATCACATAGGGAGCTGCGACGTTTAGTCGCGGCGGTTTCATACTCACCGCCCCTAAAAGGGCGGCACCCGCCTGGCAAACGCGAGTTTGTCCTCTCCCCACAGCAGTGCTAGACTGATCACGGCCCTTTACCCTCTCCCACTCCCCTTGAGGTGCAACGGGATGGACACGACCACCTACCTGAGGCGAGAGATTGCCCGGCTGCAGCAGGAAAATCGCGCCTTGCGTGACGAGGTCCACGCGCTGACACGGTACATCAACGCGATCCACGCATTTATGAGCACTCTGGACGAACTCGACGCGCTGGAGCCGGACGGCAACCCGATCGCCCTGCTCGACCACCCGCTGCGCGCGGCAGAGATCGCCGGAGATGCGGAGGAAAGCTCCCTGCTGCTGTACGACGAGGACACGTATGAGCTGGCCTTTATACGGGCCAGCGGCCCGGTCGCCAAGCCGCTGCGCGGGCAGCGCATGCCCGCCAACCGGGGTATCGCCGGGTGGGCACTGCAAACCGGCCAGCCGACCATCGTGAACAACCCTTATGCCGATGACCGCTTCTACGCCGCTATCGATACCACGCTGGATTTCCGCACGCGCTCCATCCTGGCCGTGCCGATTGCAGGCGGCGGTCAGAAGCTCGGCGTCATTGAGCTGATTAACAAGCGGGGCGGCGCGCCGTTTGACGAATTCGACCGGCTGCTCGTCGAGTTGATCTGCCGCATGGCCGGGCACGTCCTGCACCTGCTCGTCGAACAGGAGCGTACGAGCGAGGAAGGCGCGGTGCAGCCCGGCGACTGATAGCGTCGAAAGCAATCCCCGATTCAGGCTGGTATCCTTACTGCACAAAAAAATCGATTCTGGAGGTAAGCATGCAGTTCAATGTTGCCCTGCTCGGGTTTGGAAACGTGGGCCGCGCGCTCGCAGAGCTGATCATGCGCAAGCGCGACACCCTGCGCGAAACCTACGACCTCGACGTGCGCGTGGTCGGCATCAGCACCGGCAGACACGGCAAGGTCATCGACGAGGATGGGCTTGACCTCGCCGCCGCGCTGGAGACGTGGCGGGCGGGCGGCTCGCTGGCCGAGATGGGGCAGGGCCGCGCAGTTGAAACCAACGAGCAGTTTATCGCCGAGTGCCCCGCCGACCTGGTCTTCGAGACCATCCCCACCAACCCGGAGAGCGGCCAACCGGCGCTTGACTACGCCCGCGCCATCCTAAGCCGGGGCATCCACTACGTCACCGCAAACAAGGGGCCGGTCGCCTTTGGCTACCGGGAACTGCGGGCGCTTGCCGCGCAGAACGACGTGGGCTTCTTCTTCGAGTCCACGGTCATGGACGGCGGGCCGGTGCTGTCTGTGGGGCGCGAGGGCTTGCCCACCCTGCAGGTCAACCGCATCCGGGGCATCTTCAACAGCACGACGAACTACATCCTGACGCGGATGGAGGAAGATGGGCTGACGTTCGATGAGGCGCTGCGCAAGGCGCAGGAGATCGGCATTGCCGAAACCGACCCGACGCTTGACATCGACGGCTGGGACGCCGCGATCAAGACCGTCATCGTGGCGAACGTCATCATGGGCGCCGACCTCCGCCCGGCGGACGTGAACCGCGAGGGGATTCGTGGGCTGGCGCTGGAGGAAGTCCGGGCGGCGGAGGCAGACGGGCAGCGCATCCGCCTGATGTGCATGGCAGAGCGGACGGACACCGGCGAGGTGCGGGCGACCGTCAGGCCCGAGCGCGTGCCCATCGGCAGTGTGCTTGCGGGTATCAAGGGCACGACAGGCATCGTGGAGTTCGAGACGGACGTGCTGCCGCGTCTCACCATTCTGGAGCACGACCCCGGCCCGCCGACCACGGCCTACGGCATGCTTGCCGACATGATCAACCTGGCGCGTGGCCGCCACCGCGACGGCGTGGTGCTGCGGTAGGTGTGATAGCTGTCATGTTAAGCAGGTGGAAGTATTGGCATGGCGTGTTGTGGGCCAATCTTCCACCCCCTACGGCGGCCCTTCGGGCCGCCACTTCCCCCTGCTAGGGGGCAGTTTATCTCTGGCGGCTAGCATCGCCCCCTCATAGGGGAAGGTCACGCTGCGAAGCAGCGTCAGAGGGGGTCTAGCCCCGGACAGAGCCCGATAGAGTGGGGATTTACCCCATCCGCTGGGACCATCACCCTAGTTGCAGAGCCGAGTCAGCAGTGCTATAGTGCAAATTGGACCTGCCCACGTCAATGTGAGCACTGTCGCCCTGCTCTCTCGCAATCTCGGAGGAAATTATGCTGGTTATTCGACGTCCTTCAGCTCTCGCCGTGGCGCTCCTTGCGCTGCTGCTCGTGATGACCGGCTGCACGCTTGCAGGCGCCAACCCCGCCCCCCTCACTCCGGTTGCTCCCGGCGAGGTGCCGACATTCGAGCCGCTGGAGCCGGAAGGCGAAGAACCGGCTGCGGAAGTACCGGGGGAAATCGCCACGCCGACGCAGCTCGCCCCGATTGACGCTATCGGCACACAGACTGCCACAGCGCCCACCGGCGAGGAAGCACCCGGTGAAGGTGCCGAGCCGGGAGCGGAGGCCACCGCGCCGCCCGCCGAGGAGGA
>DGDY01000129.1:0-1275 GCA_002385675.1 Anaerolineales bacterium UBA3940
AGATGTGTATAAGAGACAGGATGGGGACTAATTCCTGTCGGCCCTCGAATGTCATCATGTCTACCCGTTCTTTTTAACTCTTCTGGTTCGGTAGGGGCAGGTCTAATGATGCAGTGATGCGGAGCATCGCGCACCACACCTGCCCCTACAGGCGTCGGTCTAAACTCATGACAGCAGTTAAGCGAATAATCGTTCTATCGCCCCTGCGCACCGCCAAAGGCGGTGGTGAGGGTGCTAGAAAATCCCCTGCAATAGCGACCACTCCAACCACACGAATGCAATATAGCAGGCGAGCAGCATAATCACCCCGGCGATGACGAGTGCCCGCCGGCGGCCTGAGCGCCGGGGCGCGGGGCGCGCGCCCTGCGACGACACTCTGACCGCGCGCTGCTCGACGGGCACGGCGATATTGTCCGGCACGGCGGTCTCAATCGCGAACTCCTCCGAGTCGACGGGCGCCCAGCTTGCCACCGGGCCGCGCGGCAGTTCGTCAACCAGATCATACCACTCCTTGAGCGGCGGGCAGTCGTCGAGCGTTTCCGAGTGCCAGGCGTCGTCGAACAGTTCCGCAAAGCCCTCGTCGTACACGGTGAGCACTTCTTGCAGCAGGTGATAGCGCTCGGTCTCCTGCTGAAGCTCCGTCGGGTCGAAGTAGCTCTCGCCGAAGGCGCTTTCGCGCACCTCGGCGTGCGCCCAGCCGAGCATCTCCGCCATCAGCACGGCCCCGGCGAAGCGGTCGCCTGCCGGATGCCACTGGCCCGTCCGGCTGACCTGCCGGTGCTGGTAGCCGGGCGTACCGGCAGGGACCATCGGCGGCGGCGTCAGCCACGGGCTGTACAGGTCCTCCACGTCCACCAGGTTGATGGACTGCAACGACGGATCGATGATCACGTTGCCGCTGGAGAGGTCGCAGTGGGCAAGCTGGTTGAGTTCCAGCGCGTAGAGCGTCCAGGCCATGCTCTCCGCGAGCGCCCGGCTCTCATCCAGCGTTGTGCGCTCCCGCTTCTGCAGGAAGTCGAACCACGTCTGCCCCTCGATCCAGGGCATCAGCATCGCGTAGTCAAGGTCTTCGTACTGCGCGACCAGCTCCGGGTGCGTCTCGCGCCGGATGACCTTCTGGTCGCACACGCGCATGCCGGGCAGTTCATGCGCCCAGGACAGCGCCTCGGCGGACTCTAACAGGCCGGGGTGCCGGAAGGCGGGCCGGAATACCTTGAGTGCATAGCGCCGCCCGTTCGCGCGGTCGAGCGGGCGCGCCGGCTCGCCGACCGTCTC
>DGDY01000129.1:1513-2522 GCA_002385675.1 Anaerolineales bacterium UBA3940
TAAACTTGAATTCCTGCCCGTCGATGACGAGCCGTGTGTTTAACGTCGGGTTGAACATGCTCTCCCACTCAATTCGGTGAGCAACGAACCAAACACGTCGTAAATGATTACGCCCTACCGGGGCATCAGGTTACCTGCCCTGATCGGTCTTATCGTCTTCTTCATCCTTTGCCTTGATAAGTCGCTCGACCATCAGCATGGCGAGCGCGGCGCTCGTCAACCCGAGCAGCGCTGCCTGCTGCCACATCTGCACCTGCTGCTGCGTCGAGAGCGGCGGCGTGCTGCCCGGCATCCCCGGCAGCCCACTCGCCAGCGCCTGCGTCGACAGCGACGACAGCATCTCGGCGACCTCCGGCACGGACTGCGGCGGCGTCACCTCTTCGGGCTTCTTGTCTTCCGCTTTCGGCTCGGGCTTCTCGATCAGCGGGCGCCACCCCTCGACGGCATCCCCCACCTTGCTCGCTTCAATTGGCTGGAGATCGCGCACGGGGGTGCGCTCGTGGTCGATAATGATGGGGCGCGTCTCGTCGCGCTGGAAGGCGGGGAACTTCTGCAGTTCCTCCGGCTCCGGCGGCTCCTCCTGCCCGGTCGTCTCCGGGCTGGGGGCCAGCCGCACGTCGAAGATCGACGCGTCGTCGGCGGGCGGGTCGCTGACCCAGTTCTGCATCAGCCGCGCGAGGTCGGCGTCCGTCGGCACGTGGGTGGTGGCCAGCCCATCGGTGTAGCCCGCGACCCGCGCGACGCGCTCCGCACTGCCGACCCAGGCGTGGATCTCGCCCTTGACGCCCGTGTTGGCGTTCCAGCGCTCGGAGGTGTGCCCGCGCGGCCCCAGGTCCACCAACTCGCCGTCGAGGTCGATGGCGGCGACGGGCGAGTCGCCCAGCCAGCACAGCGCAATCCAAGGATGATCGCCGCCGAGCGCCAGCCGTCCCGCTACAAACATCGACTCGCTGCCGTACTTGCGCTGCTGGTCGAGCGCCTGCACCAGGATCGGCGGCAGGTGGTCGGG
>DGDY01000094.1:0-4203 GCA_002385675.1 Anaerolineales bacterium UBA3940
TCTACTACAACGTGGACCTGTTCGATCAGCTTGACCTGGAGGTCCCGCAGACGTGGGAAGAACTGATCCAGGTGGCTCAGACGATCCAGAACGATGGCTACATCCCCTTCGCGAACGCGTCCGGTGAGGAATGGACCATCGCCGAGATCGTGTTCATGAACATCGCGCCGAACTTCATCGGCGGGCGTGAGGGCCGCCTGGCCTACCTCTCGGGCGAGCGCTGCTTCAACGACGAGAACGTGGTGGCGGCCTTCCAGGCTGTTGCCGACATCGCCCCGTACCTGCCTGATGGGCAGGAGGCGCTGACCTACTACGACAGCCAGCAGCTCTTCCTGCTGGGCGAGGCTGCTATGTGGTTCGGCGGCTCGTGGGACATCCCCTTCTTCGAGTCGGAGGAGCCCGACTTCGAGTGGAGCATCTTCCCGGTTCCGCCGCCTGAGGGCCAGGAGCAGGCGTATGTGACGTTCCACCTCGACGCCGGTATGGGCATCAACGCTGCTTCTCCGCATCAGGAAGAGGCCCGCGTCTTCCTCGAGTGGATGACGACGCCGGCGTTCGCCGAGCTGCTTGGCAACGAGCTGCCTGGCTTCTTCCCGATCCACAACGAGGCCCCGCCGCTCACCAACGAGCACGCGGCGACCTTCATGTCCTTCAACGAGGATCGTGAGACGGACGTCCGCTGGGCGTGGCCGGTGCTGCTGGACGGCTCGCCGGACGGCTACACGCTGATGCAGAACGGCGCGATCGCTGTGATCAACGGCCAGATGACCCCGCAGGAAGCTGCAGACGCCCTGCAGGAAGGTCTGGCCCAGTGGTTCGAGCCGGCCCAGACCTGCGGCCAGTAATCTGAACGACGCGATGGGGGCATGCCACGGCATGCCCCCATCCCTCTGAGCCAACGTGCATGCTCTGCTCGGGTGGCGAGGACGGGAGGCATTAGTACATGGATATAAGCATCAAGCAAGAGGAGAAGAGGGTTATCAGCCGCACCAGCTACCAGACGCGGCGCCGTCTGACGTGGGTCATCTTCATGCTGCCCGCTATCGCCGTCTACGTGGCATTTATGGCGTTCCCGCTCTTTAACTCAATGCGCCTGAGCCTGTACACCGGGCAGGGCCTGACGCCTGAGCGCTTCGTCGGCTTTGACAACTACGTCAGACTGTTCACCAACCCGCTCTGGCGTGATGCCTGGCTGAACGCATTCGGCAACACGTGGGTGTTCTTCGCGGTTCACATGCTCGTGCAGAACACGCTGGGGCTGCTCTTCGCGGTGCTGCTGACCCAGAACATCCGGGGGCGCAGCATCTACCAGGTCATCATCTTCGCCCCGGTGACGCTCTCCACGCTGGTCATCGGCTTCCTGTGGCGGCTGCTGCTCAACCCGCAGTGGGGCGCGGTGAACTACACGCTGGAGGCCATCGGTCTGGAGTCGCTGACGCGGCCCTGGCTGGGCGACCCCTCCATTGCGCTCATCGTCATTTCGCTCGTTTCGTGCTGGCAATGGGTCGGCCTGCCGACGATGATGTTTATGGCGGGGCTGCTCGGCATCCCCGACGAGGTCATCGAGGCGGCCTATGTGGACGGCGCGTCCTCCTGGCAGACGTTCTGGCGGATCAAGTTCCCGCTGCTGCTGCCCGTGATCGGCATCGTCGCGGTGCTGACGTTCGTCAACAACTTCAACGCCTTCGACATCATCTTCGCGATGGCAGGTTCTCGCGGCGAGCCGGGCTACTCGACGGACATCCTGGGGACGTTCTTCTACCGCACGGCAATTGCGGGCGAGCACCCGGTCGCCCGGCCCGACATGGGCATGGGCGCGGCGGTCGCGACGATCACCTTCCTCGTGCTGATGGTCGGCGTGTCGCTGTGGCTGTTCTTCTCGCGCCGGCGCGAAGTTGAACTGTAGAGGGGGCCGCATCATGAAACGGATCAAACTCTCCTCGATTGCGACGCACGTTGTCCTGCTGGCCTGGTCAGCCGTGGTGCTGTTCCCGCTGTACACGATGCTGATCAACTCGATCAAGCCGAAGCGCGAGATCTTCCGCGACCCGTACGGCTTCCCGAGCACAGTCACGTTTGAGGGCTACCAGAGCGCATGGACGGACGGGCGCTTCGACATCTACTTCCGCAACAGCATCACCGTAACGGTGATCTCGCTGGCGCTCATCCTGCTCTTGGGCTCGCTGGCGGCCTACGGCCTGGCGAGCTGGCGCTCGCGCGTGTCTAACCTCATCTACCTGGGGTTTGTGGCCGGGCTGATGGTTCCCATCCGCCTCGGCACGATCAACATCTTTCAGATCATTCTGGCGCTGGGGCTGAACGACTCCATCTGGAGTCTCGTCCCGGTTTATGTGGCGATGGGATTGCCAGTTGCGACCTTTGTGATGGTGCCGTTCATCCGGGCGCTGCCGGGCGATTTGATCGACGCGGCCCGGGTGGACGGCGCATCGGAACTGCGGATCTACGCCTCGGTCATCATGCCGATGGTCCGGCCCGCGCTGGCGACGGTCGCCATCTTCAACCTGATCCCTATCTGGAACGACCTGTGGTTCCCGCTGATCTTCATCCGTTCACAGCAGGCGCGCACCGTTATCTACGGCGTGTCGCTGCTGTTCGGCCAGTATCAGACGGACTGGACCCGCATCCTGAGCACGCTGTCGCTGTCCGCTGTGCCGCTGCTTATCCTGTACCTGCTGATGTCCAAGCAGTTCATTAAGGGCCTGACGGCGGGCGCGGTGAAAGGTTAATCGAGGCTTTGACGATGAATGGACGCGAGCGGATGGCGCTGGCCATGCAGCACAAGACACCGGACCGCGTGCCGGTGATGTGCCAGCTTGCCATCGGGCACTACTTCCTGAACACCGACCTGAAGCCGCACGAGATCTGGTTCACAAGCGAGGGCTTTGCCGAGGCGCTTGTCACGCTGCAGCGCCGCTACCGCTTCGACGGCATCCTGATCAACCTGCCGGGCCGCCCGGAGAACCTGCTCGACGACGTGGTGAGCATCGAGGAAACGCGCGACGGCGAACTGCTCACATGGGCCAATGGGGACAAAACCCTCATCCCCTGGGATGACAACGCGCAGCACTATATGGCCGACGGCTCCGACCTGCCGCGCTTTGACTTCATGTCGATGGGTGTGGAGGAGCTTGACCGGCTGGACGACTTCACCGGCTACCTGTGGAACACGTATCATATCCCGTGGCTGCCCGGCAAGAAGGACAAAGGCCCGCTCACCGAGGTGCCCGATTACTTCTTCCGCACCATCGACCTCGTTCGCGAAAAAACGGGGGGCGAGGTGTCGGTGCATGGTGAGGTGTTCTCGCCGTTCACGCACTTCATGGAGCTTATCGGCTACGAGAATGCGCTGATGAGCCTCATCATGGACCCCGACAAGGCGCACGCGCTGCTCGACAGGCTGACCGTCTCCTCGGTGACGTGGGCGGTGGCGCAGGCGGAGCGGGGCGTCGATGCGGTGCTGATGTCATCGGCGTTTGCGGGCGGGCCGCTGCTCTCGCCGGACATGTACCGCGAGTTTGTGCTGCCCTACGAACGCCGCGTGACCGAGGCGGTCCGAGCGACAGGCGTGCCGATCTACACGCATACCTGCGGCAGCATCGGAGACCGGCTTGAGTTGATGGTCGAGACCGGCACGATGGGTATCGATACGCTCGACCCGCCGCCGCTCGGCAACACTGAACTGGCGGATGCCAAAGCTCGCATTGGCGATAAGGTGTTCATCAAGGGCAACATGAACTCGGTGGCACTGCTTCAGTTCCAGAGCAAGGAGCAGGTGATCGAGCACGCGACCGAGCGCATCCGGCTGGGGATGCCGGACGGCGGGTATATCCTGAGCACGGCCTGCTCGGTCTCGCCGAAGGTCGAACCCTGGAAGCTGGAACTGCTCGTGCCGCTCGCCGAGGAGATTGGGCGGTACGAGGTCGGCTAATGACCCGCCGCGAATGAGCTTCGCGGCTCTGTAACCCCTCCCCGCTGGCGAAGCCAACTGCACGTAATTGTAGGGGCAGGTCTCAGACCCGCCCCTACCACAGGGTGGGTTAACCGCAGGGGCGCACATCTTGCGCCCTTGTTTATTGTGTGGATGAGGCGGTGTATAACCCGCCGCGAATAAACTTCGCGGCTCTGTAACCCTCCCCGCTGGCGAAGCCAACTGCACGTAATTGTAGGGGCAGGTCTCAGACC
>DGDY01000094.1:4356-15909 GCA_002385675.1 Anaerolineales bacterium UBA3940
CGCGAATAAACTTCGCGGCTCCGTAACCCCTCCCCGCTGGCGAAGCCAACTGCACGTAATTGTAGGGGCGGGCCTCAGACCTACCCCTACCATCGAGCCGGTATCAACGGTGATCATCCATGCAACTGATTCACACGTCGCAACAAAAAGCGGGGTCGCTTTAAGCGACCCCGCCTTGTATGTCTTGTCTGGCCGATCAGGTGGCCGGGATTTCGACTTCTTCCGGCTTCTGCACGAAGACAAGCTGCTCGCCGTCGTGGTCGATAAGCACCGTCATGCCTTCGGTGAACTCGCCAGCCAGGATCAGGTCGGAGAGTGCGTCCTCGACCTTGTTCTGGATTACCCGGCGCAGCGGGCGAGCCCCGTACTCCGGATCGTAACCCTCTTCAGCCAGGTACATTCTGGCCGCATCGGTTAGCTCGATACGGATACCGTACTCAAGCAGCCGCTCCCCAACCTGCTCGATCATCAGATCGACGATCTGGGTGATGTGCTCCTTGTTCAGCGCGCGGAAGACGATGATGCCGTCCACACGGTTCAGGAACTCGGGGCGGAACTGGCGGCGCAGGCTGTCCATCAGCTTCTTGCGCATCTCATCGTACTCGCTCTCCAGCGCGTCCTCGCCGTGGCGCGGGAGCTCGAAGCCGAGGTGCTGGTTGCGGCGGATGACGTCCGCGCCAACATTGCTCGTCATGACGATGATGGTGCTGCGGAAGTCAACCATGCGACCGCGAGCATCCGACAGATGGCCTTCCTCCATGATCTGCAGGAGCATGTTGAAGGCCTCCGGATGCGCCTTCTCGATCTCGTCAAAAACAATGATCGAGAACGGACGGCGGCGGACCGCCTCGGTGAGCTGGCCTGCGTCCTCGTAGCCGACGTAGCCCGGAGGCGCACCGACCAGTCGCGCCACCGAGTGGCGCTCCATGAACTCGCTCATGTCGAGCTGGATCAGCGCGTCCTCGCTGCCGAACAGATACTCGGCGAGCACCTTCGTCAACTCGGTTTTGCCGACACCCGTCGGGCCGAGGAAGATGAACGAGCCAACCGGGCGGCGAGGGTCCTTCAGACCCGCACGGGCGCGGCGCACGGCCTTGCTGATGGCCTCAATCGCCTCGTCCTGCCCGACGATGCGGCGGCGAAGCTCCTGCTCCATCTCCAGCAGGCGCTCGCCTTCCTCGCCGGCGATGCGCTTGACCGGGATGCCCGTCCACATGGCGACCATCTCGGCGATGTCATCCGCGGTGACCTGCGCCTCACCCGACTCCGTCCAGTGCGACCGGACTTCGTTGATGAAGCTCTCAAGCTCGCGCTGACGCTCAAGGTAACCGACGTACTCCTCATCGTCGAGCTTGCCCTCGAGCGCGGCGGCCTCAAGCAGCGCCTGTAGCTCTTCAAGCTCTTCCTGCGCCTGACGCACGCGCAGCGACTCGGGCGACTTGTACATCCGCACGCGAGCGGCGGACTCGTCGATCAGGTCGATGGCCTTGTCAGGCAGGAAGCGGTCGGACACGTAGCGCGCCGACAGGTGCGCCGCAGCGCTGATCGCTTCGTCGGTGATGCGCAGGGCATGGTGCTCCTCGTAGGGGGCGCGGATGCCCTTCAGGATGTCGATCGTCTCTTCAATCGACGGCTCTTCCACCAGGATCGGCTGGAAGCGGCGCTCAAGGGCCGCGTCCGACTCGATGTGGCGGCGGTACTCGTCCAGCGTGGTCGCGCCAATGCACTGGAGTTCGCCCCGCGCGAGGGCGGGCTTCAGGATGTTGGCCGCGTCCACCGAGCTGCCGGCAGAACCGGCGCCGACAAGCATGTGAACCTCGTCGATAAAGAGAATGCTGTCAGATGATTTCAGTTCCTCAATAACGCGCTTGAGCCGCTCTTCGAACTGGCCGCGGTACATGGTGCCTGCCACCAGCGAGCCGACGTCAAGCTGCAGCAGCCGCTTGTCGAGCAGCGGTGCGGGAGCTTCGCCGGCGACGATGCGCTGGGCCAGGCCCTCGATGATAGCCGTCTTGCCCACGCCGGGCTCACCAATGAGCGCCGGGTTGTTCTTGGTGCGGCGGCTGAGAATCTGAATCACACGCTCGATTTCCTTCTCGCGCCCGATGATCGGGTCGAGCTTGCCTTCCTCGGCAAGCTGCGTCAAGTCGGTCGCAAGCTGGTCGACGAGCGGCGTCTTCTGACTCGTGGAACGGGTGCGCTCCCGACGGGTCGTAGTCGTGCGCGGCTTCGGCGCAGGCGGTTGCGACACGGAGGAAGGGCTGTCCTGCAGTGCCCGACGAGTCTGCTTGCGGATCTCTTCGGGAGTCACGCCCATCTCGTTGAGGATGTCAATCGCCACGCCCTCATTATGGCGCACAAGCGCCAGCAGGAGATGCTCCGTTCCAATATAATGATGGCCCATACGGCGGGCCTCTTCGACTGCGAGTTCAAGTACGCGCTGGGTACCGGGCGAGAGGTCCAGCTTGGCGAACGGCGTCCGCTGGCCGGACCGGGTGTTCCGCTCGACCAGCATCTCGACGCGCTCCATCTCGAGGCCCAGCTCGCGCAGGACGCGACCGGCGACGCCGCCCTCCTCTCGCATAAGACCAAGAAGCAGGTGCTCCGTGCCGATGTAGCTATGCTGCATCCGCTCGGCTGCTTCTTGTGCCAGACTCAGTACCCGTCGGGCACGCTGCGTAAAACGTTGCATCTTGTCGGGCATGACTTAGCCCTCCATCCTCTCCAGTGCCAGGACTTCCTGCTTCAGATAAAACCGGAACCACTTGACTCCAATACGAACGTGAGTGTGACTTGATCGTACCGTATAGAAAAACCGAGCGCTAGTTTTTGGACTACCGCTATCCACGTTCAGAAGTGTTCGGATGACCTCTGTCGGGAACGCTACGGGACGATCAGCACATGCTGGTCCTGGCAGTTCCTTCGTTATATACATCTAACGCCAGAAGCACGGCAAACGTTGCTCTGGCGCGGTAAAATTCGTGAAATTTTCACGGCCTGCAGATTGGCGTAAGTTTAATCGAATTGATGTTCTATGTCAAGCGCTGACAGGCGAGCAGCGTAAGACTTTTGTTGGATTTTCCCAGGCGGCGCGGAAAGCTCTCTACGACGCGGCTTTTTGTTACCATCGCCCGAGCCTCACCACCGGATAAGTGCCGCCCGCGCCGGATCGCCCGACGGTTAACCCCCGCAGCTATTGAAAGGCAGACCCATGCGAGCCGATAACCTGTCCGCCCTTGACGGGAAGAGTCTGGAAGAAGTGGAAATCACGCTGGACCTGCACACCCGCGAGCAGGTGCCGGTGACGCGCTACACCGAGTTTAGCTGGTCGGCGACGCGGCACGCGACCTTCGAGCGCTGCCGCCGGGAGTACTATCTGCGTTACTACGGTTCGCGCCGGGTGCGCGAGGCCAATGATCCCATCGTCAGTGCGGTGTGGTGGCTCAAGCAGGTGACGACGCTGCGCACCTGGATCGGCAGCGTGATCCACGTTGCGGCGAGCCGGGCGGTGGAGGCGCTGCGCGACGAGGTCGAACTCACCCGGCAGGAGGTGATCGACATCGCGCTGGAGACGTACCGGCGCGGCGTGGAGGCCTCGCGGCGCGGCGCAAAAGTCGATGATAAGTGGGTGGTGCTCTTTGAGCACATCTACCCGGAGGCTCGGCCCTCGATCGACCCGGCGGAGGCAGAGGAGCGGGTCGCCGAACTGGCGAATGTGCTCTACGACAGCGAGGCGTACCAGTGGCTGCGGGGTGTTGAGCCGAACATGATCGTCGAGATTGACCCTGCGTTCCAGTCTTTCATGCTGAACGATGTCGAAGGGCTGGGCGAACTGCGCGTCTTTGCCATCCCCGATGTGCTGCTCCACGAACCCGGCTACGCCCTGGTGCGCATCATCGACTGGAAGACCGGCAGCGTCAAGAGCGAGAGCCATCGCGAGCAGGCGGGCGTCTATATCCTGTACGCGCATAGGGCTTACGGCGTGCCGGACGAGTCCATCGAGTTTGTGCTGGCGGACCTCGGCGGCGGGGGGCGGAACGTGCAGCTGCCCGGCGGGCCGGTGACGGTGGTGGAGGCGGAGGCGTTGACCCGCAAAAGCGTGTATAATATGCTCGCGGCATTAGAGAACATACGTTTCAATACGGCGCGCATCCGCGACTTCCCCATGACGGAAGACCGTTCGCTGTGCCGCTGGTGCGGCTTCCGGCGGGCGTGCGGGCGCGACGATTGACGCGAGTGGAAGCCGGGCGGAAAACGCCTTTGCGACCCTACTCTAGAGCGGAAAGCGACAGACCCCGGTGAGAAGCTTAACTGGTGGAAACTACAGCGGCATCCCGAACCCGCGCACGATGATGGTCGAAGGGCCGTTCGGCGCGGGCAAGACGACATTCGCCATTGAGACGCTCGAAGTGTGGCTGGAGTCCGGGATCCCGCCGGAGCAGATCCTTGTGCTGCTGCCGCAGCGCACCCTTGCCGAGCCTTATGAGGCGGCGCTACGCCGCGCCGAGCGCGGGCCGATGGCCAGCGTGAACATCCGCACGGTAGCCGGGCTGGCGCAGGAGATAGTCAGCCTGTACTGGCCGCTCGTTGCGGAGGAGGCGGGCTTCCGCGACCCGGAGCGCTCGCCGCGCTTCCTGAGCATCGAGACGGCGCAGTATGCCATGGCGGACTTTGTGGGCCGCGCCGTCTACGATGGTGAGTTCGACGCGGTGACGCTCACGCCGCCGGAGATTGCCCGCGAGACGCTTACCAACCTCAGCCAGGCGGCGCTGATGGGCCTCGATTACACCGCCGTGCCGGCCCGTCTCGAAGCGGCCTGGGGCAGCGAGCGTCCGCGCAAGCGGGTGCTGGCGTATCAGGCCGACGGGCGGCTGATGGAGAAGTTCCGCACCTACTGCCTGGAGCACTCGCTTGTGGACTTCTCGCTGCTGATCGAGCTGTTCAGCCGCCTGCTCGAACACGAGATGTTCCGCGAGGCGTTCTTCAGCCGGTACACCCACCTGATCGCCGAGCACGTCGAGGAGGGCGCGCCCTTCATGCATGGGCTGCTGCGCGACTGGATGCCTCACCTTGAGGGGATGCTGATAACCTTCGAGTGGTGGGGCGGCTACCGCATCTTCCTCGGGGCGGATCCAGAGAACGCGCGCGAACTGCGTGAGATGGTGGACGGCGTGCTGACGCTCGACCGGTCCTTCATTAACTCCGACGGCACCGCCACGCTGCTGCAGGCGTTCGGCGCGGCGCTGGGGCGGGGCGGGCACGAGCCCGCGCCGGAAGACGCCAGGCTGGGGCTGTATGGCCGCTACTGCCGCTTCTACCCTGAGATGCTGGAATGGGTGGCGGAGAGCATCTATGGGCTGGTGCGGGACGAGGGCATCCCGCCGGGGCAGATCGCGGTTGTCGCCCCGTACCTGAGCGACGCGCTGCGCTTCTCACTCGGCCAGAAGCTCGACCGGTACGGCATCCCGCACATCTCGCACCGGCCCTCGCGCGCGCTGATCGAGGAGCCTGCCACGCGCACCGTCCTGACGCTCGCGGCGCTGGCGCAGCCGGTCTGGGAGCAGACGCCGCCGCGCCCGGATGTCGCCACCGCGCTTCAGCACGCGATCGTCGGTCTGGACCCGGTTCGTGCCGGGCTGCTGGCGAAGGTCGTGTACCGCCCCAATGCTGACGGCGACCGTCTGCTGCCCTTCGAGAACATCAAGCCGGAGATGCAGGCGCGCATCACCTACGTCGCGGGGGAGCGCTATGACCGGCTGCGGGAGTGGCTGCTGGCAGCCGCCGCAGAAGCCGACACGCCGCTTGACCACCTGTTCAGCCGGCTGTTCGGCGAGGTGCTGTCACAGCCGGGCTACGGCTTCCACGACGACCCGGAGGCCGGGCGTGTGGTCCATGAGTTGATCCAGTCCGCCGCACGCTTCCGGCAGACGCTGTTCTCCGAGGCGTACGAGGCGGGTAGCCTCAGCGCGGCGGAGATCGGGCGGCGATACTTCGACACGGTGTCGCAGGGGCTGCTCGCGGGCCTGTACGTGGAAAGCTGGCGCGATCAGGATGTGGACGCGGTGTTCGTCGGCCCGGCGCACACCTTCCTGCTGCGCAACCGCCCGGTCGATGTGCAGTTCTGGCTGGACGTTGGCTCGCTGGGCTGGTGGGAGCGCATCGACCAGCCGCTCACGCACCCCTACGTGCTCTCTCCGCGCTGGCCGGAGGGCGCGCTGTGGACGGATGCCGACGAGTACGAGCACCAGCAGGATATGCTGTACCGCATTGTGAGCGGCCTGCTGCGCCGCTGCCGCGAGCGAGTCTATCTGGGCATCAGCGACCTGGGCGAGCAGGGCTTTGAGCAGCGCGGCCCGATGCTGCGGGTCTTCCAGCGCATCCTGCGCCGCCACCCGACGCGCATCGAGATGCCGGGGGAGGAGTAGGGGGTGAAACGGGCAACACGAGCACTGCTGGTGGAAGGAGAAACGCCGCGACTAAACGTCGCGACTCCGTATCCGCGCATTACACCCTGGGTGAGGGCGAGAAGAAAGAGCACACAGACCGGATGACAACGATCCAACTCCGTGAATCGCAGAAGGCCGTCGTCGCGTATGAGGGCGGCAAGATGGGTGTCTCGGCGGTGCCGGGCAGCGGCAAGACGTTTACGCTGTCGTACCTGGCAGCGAGCCTCGTCGAACGGCTGGCGGCGGACGGGCGCATCGACGAGCAGGAAGTGCTGATCGTCACCTTTACCAACCCGGCGGTCAATACCTTCCGCAAGCGCATTGCGCGGCTGGTCCAGCAGGAGCGTGGGCTGCTGCCATACGTCGGTTACCGGGTGCGAACCCTGCACGGGCTTGCCAACGACATCGTCCGCATGCGGCCCGGCCTGGTTGGTCTGGCAGACAACTTCGACATCCTCGACGAGCGAGTGACGCAGGGTATCATCCGCGACCTCGCCGAGCAGTGGGTGCGCGGCAACTACGAACTGCTGCTGCCTTACCTCGACCCGATGATTGTCGAGGACGAGAATCAACTGGGGAAGGTGCTGCGCAGCTATGCGGTGTCGCTCGTCGAGGAGGTGGCGTCGGAGATCATCCGGCTGGGGAAGGACAACCGCTGGGAGCCGGATGAGATGCTCGACCGGCTGGACGAGCTGGAATTCGACCTGCCACTCGCCCGCATCGGCGTGGACCTGTACGCGGCTTACCAGCGCGCGCTGAGCTATCGCGGCGCGGTGGACTTCGACGACCTGGTGCGGCTGGCGATGACCGCGCTGGAGACGGACAAGGACTTCCTCAAGCGGCTGCGGAAGCGCTGGCCCTACATCCTTGAGGACGAGGCGCAGGACTCCAGCCAGCTTCAGAACCGGATGCTCGAACTGCTCTCCGGTGGCAAGAACTGGGTGCGCGTCGGTGACCCGAACCAGGCGATCTACACGACGTTCACCACTGCCGACTCGAACCTGCTGCGGGCCTTCCTCAAGAAGCGCAGCGTCGCCGAGATGCCGCTCAAGACATCGGGCCGCTCCTCCGAGCCGGTGATCCGCCTGGCTAACTACCTCGTCGAGTGGACCTCGAAGGAAAAGACGCTCGACAAGGCGCTGCGCAAAGCCTTCTATTCCAAGAACGTGATCGAGCCGACCGAGCCGGGCGACCCGCAGCCGAACCCGCCCGACGGCTTCGTCTACATCGACTGGGAGGAGGGCAAGGATATCACGCCAGAGCAGGAGATCCGGCGGGTGGTCCAGTCGCTTGAGTCGTGGCTGCCGGATCACCAGGACTGGACGGTGGCAGTGCTCGTGCCGGAGAACAGCCGGGGCTTCAAGCTCGCCGAGGCGCTCAAAGAACGCGGCATCCCCTATGAAGAATTGCTGCGCAGTACCTCCGCCACCCGTGACGCGGCGTCGAAGCTCCAGCTTGTGTTCGAGGTGCTGGCCGAGCCGACGGACGCGCGTCTGCTGGCGCGGCTGTACCGCGAGGTGTGGTGGCCGCTCGTCGTCGATGAGGCGAGCGAGGAGATGGTCGCTGCCGCCGACGAAGCAACGCGCGCCCTGCGCAAGCTGCGCCAGACCGAGGACTTCTTATGGCCGGGCGACGAGGGCGACTGGCTGGACACACTCGAAGGCAGCCTGCCCCCCGATGAGATCGAGCGGTTAGGCGGCTTCCGCCAGCAGGTGCAGTTCTGGCTCCAGGCGGCGGCGCTGCCCGTCGACCAGTTGATGCTGACCATCTCGCAGGAACTGTTCGATGAGCAGGCCGACCTTGCGCTGGGGCACAAGCTCGCCGTGGTGCTGGGCACCATCGCCGACAACAACCCGGATTACCGCCTGCCCGAACTGGCGCAGGAGCTGCGCGTCATTGCGCAGAACGAGCGGCGCTTCCTCGGCTTTGACGATGTGGGCGAGGGCTACGAGCCGACGAAAGGCGTTGTGACCGTCGCCACGATGCACGCCGCCAAGGGGCTGGAGTGGGATCGCGTCTACCTGATGTCGGTCAACAACTACAGCTTCCCCGCCGCGCACGAGGCCGACAGGTTCATCGCGGAGAAGTGGTTCGTGCGCGACCGGCTCAACCTTCAGGCCGAAACCCGGCGGCAGGTTGAGTTGATGATGGCTGGCAAGCCGGAGGAATATAAAGAAGGCGAGGCGACCCGGCAGGCGCGGCTCGACTACGCCGCCGAGCGGCTGCGGCTGCTCTACGTGGGGATCACCCGCGCGCGGCGCGACCTGATCATCACGTGGAACGTGGGCCGCTTCGCGCATCGTGGCCAGAAGAACGGCCCCGCCGCCGCGCTCATCGGCCTCAAAAGCTACTGGGAGAGGGAGTTAAAGGCCCGTGAATGACCATACCGGCCCCTTCGCACATCTGGCGCGGGCGCTTGAGCCGCGCGACGAGCCGCCCCGGCAGGCCGAACTGCCCGGCGGACTTTTGCCGCACTGGTTCCAGTTCAGCGCGCACAGCCTGCAGGACTACTATGACTGCCCGCGCCGCTTCCAGCTTCGCTACGTGCTGGACCAGCGCTGGCCCGCCGCTCCCGCCGAGCCGGTGGACGAGTACGAGTGGCTGAGTGAGCAGGGGCGCGAGTTCCACTTGCTAGTGCAGCGGCACATTGCGGGCATCCCCGAGGACAGGCTACGCCCGCAGCGCCCGCCGCTTGTCGATTGGTGGGACGCCTACCTGCACGTCCCGCCGCCGGACCTGCCGACGGAGGTTCGCCGCGCTGAGGTCACGCTCTCGACGCCGCTTGGCGCGCGCCGCCTGATGGCGCGCTTTGACCTCGTGGCAATTACGCCGGGCAAGCGGGTGGTCATCGTGGACTGGAAGACCTCGCCCAGACGCCCGCAGCGTGAGACCCTCGCCCGCCGCCTCCAGACGCGCGTGTACCTCTACGTAATGGCCGAGGCGGGCGCGGCGCTGTTTGGCGGCCCGCTTGAGCCGGAGCAGATCGAGCTGGTGTACTGGTTCACGGCAGCGCCCATGCAGCCGGAGGTCTTCCGCTACAACGCGGCCATCCACGCGGAGAGCCACGCCATGCTGCACGACCTCGCGAATGAGATCCTTACGCGCGACGGGGAGGAGGACTGGCCGCTCACACCGGATACTCACCACTGCCGCTACTGCGTGTACCGCTCGCTGTGCGACCGGGGCACGCGCGCCGGATCGATCTATGACGAGGGCGCAGAGGCGCTTGACTTCGAGTCAGATGAGGTCGACTTCGACCTGGAGGATATTGAGGCGATTGCGTTTTAGGCTGACTAAGACCAGGAATGATAAACGCCGCGAATGAACTTCGCGGCTCCGTTTTATTGTTGGGATGAATGCTGCTCTTCTTCTCATTGCGTACCGGCAGAGGAGGGCCAGTTGGCGCAGCCAACTACCTCCGTACGTTTGCCGCCCCTGCGCGGAGTCGTTATTATCCCCGCCGGGGGATAGTTTATGGATGAGACTCGCTCTACAAACCTGCCGCACCGGGTCAGCCAGTTTGTGGCAGTCGGCGTGCTGTTCCTGGGGATGGCGGCGCTGGGCCTTGCGCTGAGTGCCGCCGGCCCGGCAGGCGATGGCCTGCTCGCCGAACTGCTGGCAACCGAAACGCCCACGCCAATCCTGACCCCGACACCGACAGCCACCTACCCGCCCTACACCGGCGATGACGACCCCGCGCCGACCGACGAGGCGCAACCCGCCATTGCGCGGGAGGTCATTGCCCCGCCGACCCGCACGCCCACCCCTACCGTCACCCCGACACCGACAATCACACCCACGCCGGAGCCTTCGCCTACCTTCGACGCGCCGGAGATCCACTGGTCACAGGCGGACAAGAACGCGCTGTCGTGGCTATGTTATGGCGAGGTCGGCGGGATGGGCTGGGCAAAGATCGATGCCTGCCTGTCTGTCATCTCGACGGTACGCGTCCGCTACGCGTACAACAACAGCTTTGCCTCCGACAGTGTCGTTGAGGCGCTGACGCGGCCCGGGCAGTTCCCGGTGCGCATCGAGACGGACCGCCCCAGTCCTGACCCGGAGCTTAACCAGGCGGTGGAGCAATACGAGCAGGGTCTGCGCGGCTCGTGTACCGGCTTCAAGTACTTCAACTCGGTGCCCGGCTACCCCGGCGAGTGCGTCATCTATGGCCCGGCGGGGCAGTTTATCCAGTTCCATAATAGCTGGTAGGGAGTTCGACGTTAGCCAATCGCAACCAGCTCGGCAAAAGTTCCGTATCCCCAGCTTGCAAGGGGGAGGTGGGCGACCCGGAGGGTCGCACGGAGGGGGTTCCGCCGTAGGAAATTCCCCAGTTGACAGAACCGCGAACTTAATCTAGGCTTCGGGTTATAGCTCTGGTGGAACCAGAAGGAGCGCGCGATGTTTGACGACTTCAATGACCTGCGACGGTCTCAGGACCAGGATGACGAGAGCATGGACGACCTGTTCGCAGGCTTCTCGGACGACGCTCTTGATAATGTGAGTGACCCCTTCGCCACGCTGGACGAGGCCGATGACGACGATATCTTCAGTCGTTTACAGGCCGACGACGAGCCGCTGGAGGAGGACGATTTGTGGGAGAGCGCCCCGGCACAGACCGCTACACAGGCCGCCGCGCAGCCCGCGATTGACGACGACCTGCTGCCGCCCCTGCCCGATGCTACCGCACCGTCATGGCTGTCCGAACTGGGCATTGACGAGCCGGATGTGATCGAAGAGGAAGAGGAGGTCGCGCCGGAGCCTGCCGCCAAGCCGGAGGACGAGCCGCTGGCAGCGATTGCGGGCCGTGGCCCGGAGGGGCGCGCCTTCGGCATGACCGCACAGCAGCGCATGATCCTCGCCATCTTCCTGTTCCTCGATGTGGTCGTGCTGGGCTTCCTGCTGTTGTACGTGCTGGGCGTAATCCAGCTTTAAGCGCAGGGCGTCGTTCCGCTCCCCATCCGCGTGCTAAGCGAAAAGGGCAGGCGTCGCCTGCCCTTGCTGCCTTTGCCTCTGTGCTGGCCCCTCCCGCCGGCCCCCCTTCGGCGGCCCGAAGGGCCGCCACTTCCCCCTAGAAGGGGGCAGTTCGCGTCCGATTTGATCGCCCCCT
>DGDY01000146.1:0-15375 GCA_002385675.1 Anaerolineales bacterium UBA3940
CCACCCGCCTGGCTCGCCGGGGCGCTGCTGGACGAGCCTGCCGGTGAAACATCCACCGACGAAGAGAAGCCGCCGCTCGTCAAGAGCGACGTGCCGGAGTGGCTGGCATCGGCAAGCTGGCTGGATGAGGAAAAAGCGGACGACGCACTGGAACCGGCACAGGTTAAGCCCGCCGAGCCGGAGCCGCCCGAACCCGAGCCTGCGCCTTCACTTGACTGGCTCGATCTGATCGCTGCGAACGAGGAGGTCGAGGCCCAGAAGAAGCCTGCCGAGGAACCGCTCGCGTCGCTAGACCTCGACGAGTGGCTGGGCTCGTTCGACTTCGGTGGCGACGACCTTGACCTGCCGGTCAGCGATGCACTGGCGGGTGAGGACCTGCTCGGGCTTTCCGGCGATTTGCTTTCCGGCGAGGTCGAGGACGAGCCCGATGCCGGGGCGGACGAGGCCACCGCCGCCGACGCCGATGAGATGCCGGAGTGGATGCGCGCGCTCCGGCAGGACGATGCGCCCGCACCCGCGCCTGCCGCCACGCCGCGCACGAATGGCCGTGAGAAGCCGCCGCAGATCACCCCGGACCCCGGCCTGTTGGAGCGCCTCGAAGGGCTGCGCTTCTCGGAGATTGCCGGGGATGCAGGCGCAGGCGAGGCCGGCACGGAGTCGGTCGGCGCGTTGAAGAACGTGAGCGGCGTCATCCAGCCGGAGATCATCTTCGAGGGCAGCACGCTCACCGTCGAAGAGCCGGTGCAGGAGATGATCGTCACCGAGGAGCAGGTACGGCAGATCGAACTGGTCAAGCGCCTGCTGGCTGAGGAGGCCGCCCCGCCTGCCGCCGGGCGGAAGCCGCTGCCGGTGCTGCGCTGGATCGTCGCCCTGCTGATGCTCGCGGTGGCGGCGCTGCCACTTCTGCCGACCGGCGACGTGCTCGACACGCTGCCCCTGCCTGAGGGCGGGCCGGGCGCAGCGGCGGCATTCGAGGTGGTGGAGCAGGCCGCACGGGCGCGCTCGACGGTGCTCGTCGCGTTCGAGTACGAGCCGGATGTCGCGCCGGAGATGCAGCCGCTGGCCGAAGCCGTGCTCGCACACCTCGCGGAGGGCGAGGACACGGTGGTGTACGCCATCAGCACGCATGCGACCGGCCCGGCAATGGCCGAGGACGTGCTCCGACGGGCGGCCCCGCGCGGGCGCGGCTGGAAGAACATCGGCTACCTGCCGGGGCGCGCCACCGGCGTGAACAGCCTCGTGCTCGGCGGACCCGCGCACGCCCCATCCGCCTTTGCGTCCGACCATCTCGGCCAGCCGACCGGGCTGGGGCTGAACAGCCTTGCGGACGGCGGTATCGACCTGATCGTCGTAATTGCTTCGCAGGCGGAGGATGTGCGCATGTGGGTGGAGCAGGCGGGCGCGTTCACCGGCCTGCCGGTGGTGGCGGTAGTCAGCGAGCGGGCAGCGCCGTTCGTGCTGCCCTACGCGGCGAGCGGGCAGCTTGCCGGGCTGCTCGGCGGGGCGGACGATGCGGTCGCTTACCGGGAGATGCTTGGCGGCGATGTCGAGCATGCGCTTGCGGAACGGGTCAGCGTGCAGATGGCCGCCGCCGGGCTGGCCGCGGCGCTGATCGTGCTCGGCGCGCTGATCTTCGGACTCTTAAGCCTGCGTGAGAAGCGGGGGCACGCGCGATGATGACCTTATCACCTGCTACAGCCGACCTCATTGCCGGTGCGCTGGGCTTCCTGTTCACCGTGGCGCTGCTCAGCTACCTCATCGGCGACAACCCGCTCTACCGTATCGCGCTGCACATTTTTATCGGCGTGTCGGTCGGGTATGCGGCGCTTGTTGTGGTCTATGAAGTGCTCATCCCGCGCCTCGTTGAGCCGCTTCGCAGCGGCGACATGACTGCCGCCGCGCTGGCGGCGATGCCGCTTGCGCTGTTTCTGTTCCTCGTACTGAAGATCAGCCCGAAGGCCGCGCCGCTCGGCAACCTGAGCACCGCCTACCTGCTGGGCGTGGGCACGGCGGTCGCGGTCGGCGGGGCGCTCGTGGGTACGCTGGTGCCGCAGGTGCAGGCGACGTGGCTGTCCATTCTGCCCGGCGCGCAGGGCGGGTTCCTCAACAACCTGATCCTGATCGCGGGCGTCGTCTGCACGCTGGCGTACTTCCAGTTCTGGGTGCGAGGGCGCAGCGATGACGGGCAGCCCCGGCGCGGGCCGCTGATGCGCTGGCTGGCAGGCGCAGGGCAGGCCTTCATTACTGTGGCGCTCGGTACAGCGTACGCCGGGATGATCCTGTCAGGCATCGCCGTGCTGAGCGAGCGCCTGACCGGTCTGTATGAGTGGATCACGGCGGTGATCCGGTAGTTGGCTGAAGAGGACTTATGACGCTGCTGAGAGAGATCTTCGACGAGGCGCAGGAGCAGGTGCGCACGAGCGAGGTCAGCGGGCCGATCCTGGCGGTGGACATCGGCTCGGTCAACACGCGCGCCGTCCTGCTCGACGTGGTTGAGGGCGGCTACCGCTTCGTGTCGCACGGGGTCTCGCCCTCAACGGCGCGCGCGCCCTGGAACGATGTGCTGATCGGCGTGTACGACGCGCTGAGCCAGATCGCAGCGGCGACCGGGCGCGACCTCATCGACGAGAACGGCGACCTGATCCTGTCCCCGCGCGGCGGTCCAGCCGGGGTAGCCGGCTTTGTGGCGACGGCCAGCGCCGGGCAGCCTATCCGCGCCATCCTGTTTGGCCTCATGCCGGATGTCAGCCTGGGCAGCGGCAGGCGCGCCGCCGACAGCATCTACCTCTCGCTGCTGGACACGTTCGGGCTGGACGACAGGCGCACGACGGAGGAGCGCATCAACGTGCTGCTGAACGCGCAGGCCGACCTCGTGCTGGTCGTCGGGGGGACGGATGGCGGCGCGACGGAGGTCATGCGGGAGCACCTCGACACGCTGTTTGTGGCCTACGCCCTGATGAAGCGCCACGCGCGCCCGCCGGTGCTGTTCGCCGGGAATGCGGCCCTCGCCGACGAGATCCGCGAGCGGGCGGAGGAGATCGACTTCCCCCTGCTCGTTGCGGACAACGTGCGCCCGTCGCTTGGCACCGAGTACCTGGCCGGTGCGCAGGAGCAGCTTGCCTCGCTCTACAACGAGAAGAAGGCGCAGAACACGCCCGGCATCGCGGAGATCTCGCGCTGGACGAAGGACGGCGTGCAGCCGACCGCGCACGGCTTCGCGCGGATGGTGCATCTGCTCGGCGCGCTGCGCAAGCACAACGTGCTCGGCGTGGACCTCGGCAGCATGGCGACGGCGGTCGCCGCCTCGCTCGACGGGCGCTCGTATCTCAACGTGTTCGGGCAGCTTGGCATCGGGCACGCCGCGCACCAGGTCGCCAGGCAGATCCCGCCCGCATACATCCGGCGCTGGCTGACCGTCGAGGGCGTCGAGGACGCGGACGTGCTGGACTACCTGTGGAACCGGTCGGTGTTCCCGCACACCATCCCGGCGCAGCCCGCCGAGCTTGAGATGGAGTACGCCGCCGCCCGCGAGATCGTGCGCTATGCGGTCCACAGTGCGCGCACAAGCTGGCAGACCGGCAATACAGGCCCGCTGCCGCCCTTCGGCACCATCCTGCTGAGCGGCACGACGCTCACGCACACGCCCACCGACGGGCTGAGCCTGCTGGTCGCGCTCGACGCTTTGCTGCCCGTCGGGGTGACGAACGTGCTGCTCGACCCGTACGGGCTGTCGGCGGCGCTTGGCGCGGCGGCCCCGCTCAATCCGCAGGCGCTGGTGCAGTCGCTTGCTGCAGGCGCGTTCTACGACCTCGGCCCGGTGGTGAGTGTGCCGGGGCGCGACACGGCGCTGCGGGGCAGCCTCAAGCCGAAGGACGGCGGGAAGACCATGACCTTCAAGGTGGCGGCAGGCGAGATCAGGCCGCTACCGCTCGCCTACGGGCAGAAAGCGGAGCTGACGCTGGAGGGTGGCGCGCTCGGCGGGCGGCGCAAGCTGACGGTGACCGGCGGCGCGCTCGGCGTCGTGATCGACGCGCGCGGGCGACCGGTACGCTTCCCACGGGGGGACGACGCACGCCGGAAGCGGCTGCTGGCGTGGCGGCAGGCGCTCGGCGAGGGGGTGAGGTCATGACACACGTATACGCACGGGCACGCATCACGCCATCGACCAGCTTCCGCCGGGTTCACTGGCTGCCGCGCGGCAGCACGCCCCGCGTGCTGGAGAACCAGATCGTCAAGGCGGCGGACCCGCTCGCCATTGCCGAGGTTGCCAGCGAGCATCGCATTGTGGACATCGCGGCGGCGCTGGGCGTTGCGCCGGAGCAGGTCGAGCCGCTGCTTGTCAAACGGCCCGGCGAGCGTATCATGGTAGGCGATGTGCTGGCGCAGAAGCCGGGCTTCCTCGGCTTCCGCATGCGGCAGGTGGAAAGCCCCATCGACGGGCGGGTGATCGTCGTCGAGGACGGCAAGATGCTGCTGGAGGGCAAGCGCATCCGCACGGTCGTTGAGGCAACAGTGCCGGGGCGGGTCATCAGTGTGGATCCGGAGTCGCGGATCGTCGTCGAGACGACCGGCGCCGCTGTGGACCTCGCCTGGGGACAGGGCGGGCTCTCCTGGGGTACACTGAAGGTAATGGACAGCGCGCCGGGGCTGGAGACGGAAGCGGGCCGCTTCAACATCGACCACCGGGGCGCCATCGTGGTGATCGGCTCGCCGCTGACGGAGGAGTTCCTGCGCGGCGCGATCGAGATCCGCGTGAAGGGCCTGATCGCCGCCAGCCTGCCCGCCAGCCTGCTGCCCCTGCTGAACGATGCCGAATTCCCCGTCGGCGTGACGCAGGGCTTCGGCAGGATGGCAATGAGCCGGACGATCTTCGACCTGCTCAGCCAGCATAACGGGCGTGAGGTCGTGCTGGACACAGGGGAGTCTTCCGACTGGCGTGATCGGCGGCCTGAGATTATTATTCCGTTAGCGTCACAGCGGCGGGAGTCGGTGCGCGACGTGCGCGAGCGGCGGCCCCTCGCAGCCGGGCAGAGGGTACGCGTTTTGCAAGCGCCGCACACCGGCAAGATCGGGACGGTGACGAGTGTGCCCCCGGAACCGCGCCGCCTGCCGAGCGGCGTCTGGGCGCCGGGCGCAGTCGTCGAGATAGAGGATATGGAACCGGGTAAGGGCGTCTTCGTAGCGTTTGCTAACCTCGAGCAACTCGATTAGCAGGCACGGGTCGCAGTATCAATGGAGAGCGAACATGACTGATAACGACGAACTCTATTTTAGCTTCGACGACGATGACGAAGAGGCAGCTGGCGAAGATGCCGGCGCGGTTGCGGCTGGCGAAGCCAGCAACCGCTCGTTCATCATTGCCGTGGGCGCTCTCGCCGGCCTCTTCTTGGTGGGGATTGGCCTGATTATCTTACTGCTGCTCAGGGGCGGGCCCGGGGATCGCGTGGCGGATGCCACTCCGGAACCCCCGGCGGAGACCGAGATTGCTGAGGGGGAGGTTCCCGCCGCCGAGGGCGACGAGATCGAGGCCCAGGATGACGGCACAGGCGCTGTCGAGGGTGAAGTGCCTGAAGCCCCTGCTGACGAGGGCGAAGACGCCGGGGCAGGCGAAGAAGCGCCCCCGCTTGAGGCCGAGGAGGGCGGCGAGCCTGCCGGGAGTGAAACCGGTGCGCTTGAGGAAGAGCCTGCCGATACCGACGAGGGTGCGCTAGCACCCGGCGATGAGGAGCCTGCGGGGGCTGCTGGCGAACTCGGCGAAGGCGAGCTGGGCGAAGCCGCTGAGGGCGGTGAGGCAGCCGCCGGAGAGGAGCCTGCCGAGACAGAGGGTGACGCCACGGGCGACGAACTCGGCGCTGCTGCCGCGCCTGGCGAGGAAACCGCTGCCGGTGAGGGCGCTGAGGGCGAGGCAGCATCGGGCGCGGATAACGGCGCGGACAGCGGCGCGGGTGGTGGCGCGGAGCCAGCCGAGGAAGGTGAGGAGGTCGCCGCCGCCCCTGCTGACGAGACTGACGCCCAGGCTGCCGGTGAGGAGACCGGGCCTGCTGAAGCTGCCGCTGCCGGTGAAGAGGATGCCGAGGCTGCTGCTGCGGCGGTGCCCGAAGCCGACGCGGCTGCCGGGCAGGCTACCGTAACGCCCATTGTTGTGACGCCGCTCGGTGGCGGGCTGGGCGATGATGATGCCGCTCAGCCGACCGGGGTCGGTGGGCCGGCGCCAACCGCCGAAGCGCTGCCTCAGACGGGCTTCACGGGGACTGCCGGGCTGGTCGGAGCCGGTCTGGTGGCGCTGGTGCTCGTCGGCGTGGTCGTGATCGTGCGGCGCATCCGCCTGGGCTGATCTGCGACCCGTACGCGGCGTCAATTGATCGGAATGCGAACAGGCTGCCCGCCCGCGCCGGGTGCGGCAGCCTGTGTGATTCGGCCCTCTCCCCCACTGCAGTTGTTGGCTACGCCAACTGCCAGCCGCTTAACTTGACAGCGCAGGGGCGGGTCTCGGCCCCGCCCCTACCAGGCAATTGGTAGGGCCAGGCACAGGGGAAGGAATATGCAGGGGCAGGTCTATTGATGCGGTCGATGTGGAGCATCGCGCATCATACTCGCCCCTACGGGCAGAAAGTTCATTTGCGGCCAGCCTTGCAAGGCTGAGATCAATTGACCAAAGGCTCCGCCGCGTAGATCGCCGCTGCGCCGTAGCCGACCACGCGGCTTGTGTCGCCGCTCGTGTCGGCGGAGGTGCTGTAGCCGACGATCTGCACGCCGTCTGCGCCGAGCGCCCGCGCCGCAACCATCACGGCGGCGATGGCTCCCCGCCCGCAGGCGAACGCCTCGCCCCGCTCCTCCACGTCGATCACGCCTTCCGGGTCGAAGCTCGCGACGCGATCCAGCATGACGCGATCCAGCGCGCGTGCTTGCCTGTCCGGGTAGAAGTGCGAGAGGTCGCTGCTGGCGACGAGCAGCGTACGCCCTGCCGTTGACTCCAGCACGCCAGCGAGCGCCTCGCCGAGCCGCTGCACGGCAGCCCACGACTGATCGCGCAGCATCAGCGGCACGAGCGAGAACGGCCCGTCCAGTGCTCGCTGCAGGAAGGGTAGCTCGATCTCAACCGCGTGCTCCGGGTCATGACGGACGTAGGTAAGCTCGATCCGGTCTGCCAGCGCTTCCAGCGTCGGGGTATCGACCGGGACAGCGCCAAGCGGCGTCTCGTAGGCCGCGTGCGCGGTCGTGAGCACCTCGCCGGGGTAGGGGTGGTGCATCGGCGAGATAACGACGGCACGGTCAAAGGTCATACCCGCCACCACCTTGAAGGCCCGTGCGGCGGTCGGGCCGGAGTAGATGTAGCCAGCGTGAGGCGCGAGCAGCCCCACGATGCGGCCCGGCACATCCGTCGTGGGCGCGTCTGCCAGCATCCGGTCGACGGTGGCAGCCAGCCGCCGGGGATCGCCGGGGTACCAGCGCCCGGCCAGCGGTGAAGGGCGGGTGTCTGTGGTGATCTTGTCGCTTGAAGCAGGCATCACAACAGCCCCTCCAGGCCTGTGGAGATTAATAGGACGGCAAGGCCGACCAGCCCCAGGCCGATTGCCAGCGTCGCCAGCCATACGGCGAGCGGCGAGGAGTCATCCGAGATGTGGACTTCGTCGGCGTAATAGCCGTGCAGCACGTAGCGCGGCGTGATGAACCAGCCCAGCGTCACCCCGCCGATCAGCCCGCCGAGGTGCGCCCAGTTGTCGATGCCGGGGGCCAGCCCGATAAGCAGGTTGATGGCAATCACCTGCACGATGCTGCGAATGTGCTGGCGGGTGTTCGCAAGGATGTGCTGGTTGCGGTACAGGAGCGGAATCCACGCGCCGATCAGCCCGAAGAGCGCGCCGCTCGCGCCGACAGAGTTGGCATTGGTCAGCGTAAAGCTGGCAATCGACGCGGCAAGGCCCGACAGGAAGTACAGCGCGAGGAAGCGCGCACGCCCGTAGGCGCTCTCGATCTGCCGCCCGACGACGTACAGGAAGTAGCTGTTGAACCCCAGGTGCAGGATGCCGCCGTGCAGGAACAACGGCGTGATCAGCCGCCAGGTCTGCCCGGCCATGATCGCCTGGTTGTTTTTCGCGCCGAGCAGCGTCAGCAGCCCCACACCCCGGAAGCCGAGGCCCGCAAACGCCGTCAGCGAGTCGGCCAGAAACACCAGCACGTTGATCGCGATAAGCGCATAGGTGAAGAAAGGCGTCTCGGAGGGCACCAGGACCCGTCGCACTTCGCGGGGTGGGGCTTCGACTACCTCGCTTCCGGCGGGCGGCGGCATCGGGCCGCGCTCCAGCGGGTGGACCGGCCTGCCCGCCGCTGGCGGGTGGTCGGGAGTCGGTTCTGAAGGATCGGGTTGGTAAGTCATAGACCTTGCCGTATGATCTGAGTGCATGTACCGAGATTATACTCCGCTGGAGAGGAGGGCACACCGTGCCGGAGTATGATTTTCGCTGCAAAGCCTGCGGGCACACCTTCAGCGTGATGAGCGCCGTCGAAGCGATCGATGAGCTGGAGCCGGTCTGTCCGCAGTGCGACGCAACGGACATCAGCCGCCTGATCCGGCGCGTCGGCATTGTTACGAGTGAAGACACCCGTATCGAGCGGTTAATGGACCCCTCACGCATGGCCGCACTGGACGAGGGCGACCCCCGTGCGATGGGCAGGTTCATGCGGGAGATGGCGAACGAGCTGGGTGAGGATGCCGGGCCGGAGATACACGAGGTGATCGACCGGCTGGAAGCGGGCGAAAGCCCTGAGTCTATCGACCAGTCGCTGGGTGGAGACGAGACGCTGTAACCTTCGCCGTGAATGGGCTTCGCCGCGAATAAACTTCGCGGCTTTTGTAGGGGCAGGTCTCAGACCTGCCCCTACCGTCCCTGCCAAGGGCGGGCGGGGAATCGCCGGGGCAGGGGCCTCCTACCGGGCCTGGCGCTCGGCGAGGCGTTCCATCACAATTGCGCGGATGCGATCCTGAATCGTCTCCACATCGAGGCGCGCATCGACCACGACCCAGCGCGCCGGTTCCGCCTCGACCAGCTTGAAGTACCCCGCGCGAACCCGCTCGTGGAACTCCAGCGTGGCGGCGTCGAGCCGGTTCCACTCGGCCTGCTCGTCCGCAAGACGGCGGCGCAGCCCGGTCTGCGGGTCGATGTCGAGGTAGAGCGTCAGGTCGGGGCGCAGGCCGCCAGTGGCGATGTCAGTGACGCGCCGCAGCATGTCGAGGTCCAGCCCGCGACCGTAGCCCTGGTACGCGTACGTGCTGTCGTAGAAGCGGTCAGCCAGCACAAGGTCGCCCCGTGCCAGCGCCGGGCGGATGACCTGCGCGACAAGCTGGGCGCGCGAGGCGGCGTACAGCAGCATCTCGGCGTGCGGCACCATCTCCTGATTGGCCGGGTTATGCAGCACCTGGCGGATCTGCTCGCCGATGGGGGTGCCGCCCGGCTCGCGCGTGTGCAGCACACGATAACCCTGCTGGGCGAGGTACGTCTCCAGCAGGGTTATTTGCGTTGTTTTGCCGCAGCCGTCAGGACCTTCGAACGTGATGAACATGTCTGCCGCCTGGCCTAGCCGCGGTAGACGCGCACGTGGCGGTACGGCTCTTTACCATAGCTCGTCGAGTTCAGGTTGGCCTGGCGGATCATCTCATGCTGATGGCGGCGGATGTGCCCCTTCTGCGGGGAGAGATTGACCGCATCGGACTCGCCGAGCAGCACGTCGCGGATGGCCTCCTGCGTCTCGCGCAGAGCTTGCTGCAGCGGGCTGTTCTCGTCATCCTCCTCCATGTCGAAGTAGTCCTGGATGAAGTCCTCAATCTGGTTGACAGTGTTCGACCGCAGCACATAGATCGGCAGGCCGCGCTGCTCGGCATCCGAGATGATGCGCGGGCGGCGGCGGTAGAAGTTCTTGAGCGTGAGCAGCACATCCGCCTGGTCGATCTCGTCGACGATCTCGACCGGCGCGTGGTACTGCTCCGCCGCCTCGATGAGGCGGTTGCGCGCGATGCCGTACGGGAAGATGCTCACCGTGCGGCGCTGCGCGGCTGGGCCGGGCGCAGCCGCGGGTGTCGACGGTGGGATGATCTGGCGCGTGACGCCGTTCCTCTGCGGCTCGCCGCGCGTACGGCTGGGGCGGAACCCCTGCGAGGCGAACGGTTGCTGCCGCTGCTCGCGGCCTTTCCTGCCACCCTTGCCGTATACCGGGACGGGTGGCGGCGTCTCCACGATGACCTTGCCATCCTCCCCGCGGCGGCGGATCTCCGGCTGAGGCTCCAGCCCGCGCAGCAGCGAGTCAACCGCGACGGCCACGTCGGGGTGGATGTACAGCGTATCGCGCGAGGCGATCTCGATCAGCATGTTGAACGTCGGGGCCTGGCGGCGCTCCAGCACGGTCTTCTGCGTGCCGCGCCGGCGGGCCTCCTCGTCGGAGAGCGTTACGCTCTCGATGCCGCCGACAAGGTCGGAGAGCGTCGGGTTCATCAGCAGGTTATCGAGCGTGATGCCGTGCGCCGTGCCGATGAGTTGCACGCCGCGCTCGTTGATGGTGCGTGCGGCCAACGCCTCAAGCTCCCGCCCGATCTCGTCGATGACGATGACCTCGGGGTTGTGGTTCTCGACCGCCTCGATCATCACCTCGTGCTGGAGGCTGGGCGTCGGCACCTGCATCCGGCGCGCCTTGCCGACCGCCGGGTGCGGTATATCGCCGTCGCCGCCGATCTCGTTCGAGGTGTCCACAATCACCACGCGCTTGGTTTCGGCGAGCACGCGTGCCGCCTCGCGCAGCATCGTCGTCTTGCCGACGCCGGGCCGGCCCAGGAACAGGATGCTGTTGCCGGAGGCAATCACGTCGTCGATGATGTCAATGGTGCCGAAGACGGCGCGGCCCACACGGCACGTCAGCCCGACGACCCCGCCCTTGCGGTTGCGGATCGCCGAGATGCGGTGCAGCGTGCCGTCGATGCCCGCACGGTTGTCGGCGTCAAACTCCCCGATCTGCGTGACCACCGTATCAATGTCTTCCTGCGTGACCAGGCGCTCAAGCAGCACCACCTCACCGTCGGTGTAGCGGGCGGTGGGCACGCGCCCGAGGTCCAGGATGACCTCGACAAGGTCATCATTGCGCCCGATCTTCATGATGACCTCGGCGATCTCCGCGGGGAGTACGTTCATCAGGCTAAACAGATCGTCAGTTATTTGCTGTTGCTTCATACCTACCCTATTTTGTAACTACCAATGACCATATAAGAAGCACCCTCTCAGTATCCGGGTGGCGTATCCACGATGGAAGTCGGGAGCGGGATGCCTCCTTCAACTCGCTCGCTGGCGTCGTTTGTGCGCGGCTGGACGCGTACCGCCGTCTGCCGGTACATCGCCGCCTGCGTTGCCACCGGCTGGAACCCGGCGGCGGCCAGCGCCGAGCCGGGGCAGCCCATGTAGTCGCGGACGCGGCAGTACACGGTACGCCGCTCGGCGTCGACGGTTGCCAGCGCCGCCTGAACGAGTTGGTACGGGCTGGTTTCCGCCTGCGGCGAGATGTATATCTCGATCAGGTCGGCGTGCGGCCCTTCGTGGACGATCACCATCCCGGCTGCGCCGCGCCGCTCCGGCAGGATGTAATGGTTGTCGGATGCCGCCAGCGGCGGCTCGACATGCTTGATCAGACCGGGGACAAGCGACCCGTACAGACTCAGCAGACCATTCCCTGTCGGGGTAGCTACGGGGTGCAGGTGTGCGGGGGGTGGCTCTACCGGGCACGGAGGGCGAACCCACAGCTCCTGCCGCGTATAGGTGGCGAAGCCTGCGCGCCGCAGCACGGTGAACTCCGGCGCGTTGACGCCAACCTCGGCGATGAGCGTGACAACGCCCCGCTGCCCGGCCATCACGATCAGCCCTTCCAGCAATTCGAGCCACAGCGCCGCGTCGCCGCCATCCTCAAGCGCAGGGGCGACGTTGGCCAGGCGCGCGTGATGGTCGCTCTCCAGATAGTGGAGCTGGCCGAACACGCTGCCGCTCGACCTGCGCAGGATGTAAGCCTGCATTCTGCCCATGCTGGTCATGAGCGCATGGCGCAGGGCATCTTCGCCGACCGTCAGGCTGAGCTGGGCGTCAAAGTTGACGCCTAGCCCGGCCACCCGGTAAACGAAGGGCAAATCATGTATCCGCAGGGGCCGGATCTCAGTCACGAAAGGCGTCCTACTCGAGATCGGATGATCCCCTCCGACTTCTGCATAAACGCGATTCTCCGTTAATGTGCGCGCGCCGAGGGTTTTCCCCCGGCGACGCCGATCTTCCCTATTCAATTGTAGCATACCTGTTTGCCGCTGCAAACGTCGCCGCTCCTGTGACGCTTGCCCTACGATCCTTTGCAACCCGCGAATCGCAGAGTACAATCGGTCGTGTGGGTCCGCCCGTCTAGCGGAACGCATGAGAACACTGCAGCCCTGTACGACGGGGCGGGGAGGAATAGTGATGAAACGCACTTCGGTGAAACGGCTTGGCCTGCTGGTGATGCTGGCTCTGGTTGCGGCGCTGGTTACCGCCGTGCCTGTGCTGGCGCAATCCACCGGGACTGTCTCTGGCGTCGTCTACTCGGACACGAACGGCAACGGCGTGCGCGAGGCGGGCGAGAACGGCGTGCAGGGCGTCCAGCTAACCATCTCTGGCGCGACGAGCCAGACGGTCACCACGGCTGCGGACGGCAGCTTCAGCGTGTCCCTCGCCCCCGGGACCTACACCGTCGAGGTGACGCTCGTGCCAGCCGGGTTCTTCCCGATTGAAAATGGCAGCTCGCAGGTCACCGTGAACGCCGGTGGGTCGGTCAGCAATATTGAGTTCTCCATCGTGCCGCGCCCCAGCGCACAGGCCGGGACGACGAGCACGCAGGGAACGACACAGACGACCGACCAGACCACAAACACCGCCGGTGAGGTGCTCCCGGCGTCGGGCGGCATTGTCTCCGGCCCGGTGATCGTCGGTGGGCTGGCGCTCGTGCTGGTGCTTGGCATCGGGCTGGTGATCGCCGGCCAGCGCCGCAGCAGGGGCGACAGCTAGCCGCTGACTCGTATGCCGGCTAATCGATTACCCGACGGCGCCGCCTCTGCACCACCGCACAGGCGGCGTCTCAACTTAACGACCGCTGCCGGTGCGCTGCTGATCATCATTGCGGCGACCGGCCTGCTCACGTACGCAGCGCTCTCCCTGCCGACACGGCTTGCCGCCGCCAGCGGCCCGCCGCAGGCGTTCCGCGAGGCAGCCACCGCTCAGGCCGCCTCGCTGGCTGCGCAGGAGGCCGTCGCGGTAACTCCGGCACAGGGGGGCGGCGAGTCGCCGGGGGCGGGCCAGCCTGGGCCGCCCGCCGGGGAAGACCCTCTGCCCCCCGAAACACCCTCGGGGCCAACGCCGACCCTGCACATTGCGAGGCCCTCCGCGACTGATACACCCACGCCGGAGCCTGCTGGCGGGTTCTCCGGGCTGCCGGACTGGGCCAACGAGCGCTACTGGCTGAGCATCCCCCGCATCGGGCTTGAAGCGCCTGTCCTTGCGTTCGCCCCCCGCGTGCGAGACGTGGACGGCGTGCCGGTCGAACGCCTGCCCGTGCCGAACTTCTATGCCGTCGGCTGGGACGAAACCTCCGCCGAGCCGGGGTTTGCGGGCAACACCATCATGGCGGGGCACAACAACCTGTTCGGTGCGGTGTTCGGCGGGCTGACCGAGCTTCAGGTGGGCGACGAGATCGCCGTCTGGAGCGAGTACGGTGTGTTCTCCTACCGCGTCCAGCAGACGCTGCTGCTCGAAGAGGAGGGCCAGCCGCTTGAGGTGCGGCTGCAGAACGCCCAGTGGCTCAACGATACCCCCGACGACCGCCTCACGCTGATCACCTGCTGGCCCCGTGAGAGCTATACCCACCGCCTGATCATTGTCGCCACGCGCTGATGCAACCCCTGCGCCCCTCCTGCGTCTAACAGAGTAACGACACCCCACTTCTGGTCTGGAGGAGCGCCACGATGAAGGCTATCAGCGCGGATATGAGCGTGGAAGAACTGGTCGAAAAGTACCCGCAGGCGGCGGGCTTCCTCGCCGACCGGGGCATTGTGTGCATCCGGTGCGGGGAGCCGTACTGGGGATCGCTGCGCGAGCTGGCCGAAACGAAGAACCTCGGCGGTCAGATCGACGCCATCGTCGCCGAGCTGACCGTGTTCCTTGAGGAGCAGGGAGCTTTAGGCTGAACCGCAGCCCCACCCGACCCCAAAAGTATGATATGATAGGTGTAACAGAACATTAAACCACCTCGCACGTCTCCACATCTACTCCCGCTCGCCTTTACTCTGCCAGCCTGCTCGGGCCGGCCAGATTGGGAGGTATGAGATTATGCGAGCGTATATCCTCCTCGACGTGGCGCCGCAGGTGACGGTTGACGTGTACGACGCGCTCAAGTCCGAGCCGTATGTTACCGAGGCAGCCGTCATCCACGGGCCTTATGACTGCATCGCACTTGTGGAGCACGCCACACTGGACGACATCAACGAGATTGTACTCCGCCTGCGCGCGATCGAGGGCGTGCGCGATACAACGACATGCCTGGTCATGCAGTCCTTCGAGCGGACCGACCGGCTGATGCCGTTTAGCGGGGTGAAGGGTCGTACAGCGCCTTCACGATCAAAACGAGTCCCAGCTCGATAGCTGCGATGACCAGCCACGGCAGGCGCATCTGCGTGCCGACAAGCGAGTTCATGACCCACGCCATCCCGGTGGCAACGACCAGGATCGCGACGACGTAGGTCAGCCATCCGACGCGCCAGTCAGGCTGCATGTCCTGAAAGATGGCTGATCCAAGCAGGATCAAGCCGGGGATGAATAGGATCAGCCCCGGCAGGATCGGATAGACGGTGAGGTAGATCACCGCGGCTGTGATGAGGATCAAGCCCCAGGTGAAGAGTTCAAAGCGGACTTCTGACTCGGGTTTCTTGCCGCGTAGCATCCGTTCCTCCCCGGCTAACAGTGTACGGTCAGGTCGGCCTGTGGGGCCAGTCTAACGACAAGTATAGTGAGCGGCTGTGTAGAATCAAAGAGCGGCTGCCCATGCGGGCAGCCGCTCTCCGGTAGAGGTGGTGGGCCAGGAAAACCCCCGAACTCAAGCCGCCAGGTGGGTGTGGCGGCGGTTCGACATTCTTGACAGGGTACGCTGTACCTCCGCGACGTGGCGGTCGAACAGCTCGAGCAGGTCCTGCTCGGTACCCTTGAACTCAGCCAGCAGGCGCTCGGCGCAAACCGGGCAGCCCGCGTGGAACACTCCGGAAGCGTGGGACTCGCGGTGGAGGCGGGCCAGTGTGAGCGTCAGGGCGATGCGCATCGGGTCGGCGAAAGGGAG
>DGDY01000146.1:15624-16356 GCA_002385675.1 Anaerolineales bacterium UBA3940
TCGCGATTAGATCATTTGTTCTATATCCTCTAGTTTACGGATTTTTCGCCGAGAGTCAAGCCCCTTTTCGCTATAAAGGCGGTTGGGGCAAAACCCGCCGCGAATGTGCAAAACGATGAGGCGCTGGTGAGTTGGAATTACCACCGCCACGAATAAACTTCGCGGCTTCCGAGTTCCTCCGTCAGCGGCTTTGCGGCTTCTGTGGCTCTCCATCAGGATGGTCATAGATTGTTTGGTCACGTTGCCTTCAGCCTGACCTGAATGTGCTAAAATAGGGCTGAGAACAGGCTGAATATAGAAGCGACGCATGATGAAGCAACAGGCTGCCCAGACCCTCGGCGACGTGCTCGACAGCATGACCGTGCCGGGCCATCTGTTCGAGGTGGTGGACGACGAGAAGAAGTCTGTGCGCTGCTACGCGTGCGCGCACCGCTGCCTCATACGAGACGGGCGCCGGGGGATCTGCCAGGTGCGCTTCAACCGGGGTGGGGTGCTGTACGTGCCGCACGGCTACGTCGGCGCGCTGCAGGTCGACCCCATCGAGAAGAAGCCGTTCTTCCACGTGCTGCCGGGCAGCGACGTCCTGAGCTTCGGCATGCTCGGCTGCGACTTCCGCTGCGACTTCTGCCAGAACTGGCTTACCTCCCAGACGCTGCGCGACAAGAACGCCGGCGTGACCCCGCACCCGATCTCCGCGCCGGGGCTGGTTGAGCTGGCCCGGCTGCACCGCGC
>DGDY01000270.1:0-683 GCA_002385675.1 Anaerolineales bacterium UBA3940
GTACAGCGTGCCGAAGATCATCCCGGCAGCGATAGCCAGCAGCCACACCCCGACCATCATGAGCGGCGTCTCGACCACCCACTCCGGCGGGTTCAGCGGGAATGGCAGCGAGGCCGCCTCGCGCCCCGCCATCGACACGGGGATGCCCAGAAGCGGCACGTCCAGCACCGGCAGATACCGCTCGACCGTACTGCCCAGCGCCTCCCGCATCACCTCGGCGATCTCCGGCCAGATCTTGTCCATTTCAGGCTCGACGCTCACCACGAATGGCTTCCACAGCCGGTCATGGTAGGCATCGACCACCGTGTTGACCGCCGGGCCGAACGAGATGCGCGGCCCGACCCACAGCACAAGATCCAGCAGGATCGGCAGCAGGACGAGCACCAGGCGGCTGGCGACCGTCTCGAAACCAAGTGTTAGCGACTCAATAACGCCGACTGGTGGCGTCGGCGCGTCAACGTTATTCGCGTTCATCACCACTATATTCTACCACACCCTCCTCGAATTTGCGACGCGAACTCAGACATTTGTTCTAGCCGATTCATGGCGGAATGATGCTTATTTCATTACTCCACCCCCTGCATCCTCTCCCCACGTCGCGGGGAGGGGGTGTTATGTCGAGACACACGTCTTACGGACCGTTGGCCTCACGAAAACTGCGGTAGGGGCGGGTCTGAGACCCG
>DGDY01000270.1:760-7099 GCA_002385675.1 Anaerolineales bacterium UBA3940
CACACGTCTTACGGACCGTTGGCCTCACGAAAACTGCGGTAGGGGCGGGTCTGAGCCCCGCCCCTACGGGCCATCGCATAGAAAGCCGCGTAAGGTTCGTGGCGGTGCCTCCGCTATCCCCGGCCTATTCCGGCCCGACGTGCGCCCCGCTCAACATCTCCAGAACCCCCAGCACGGCGCTGTTGTCGAGTTCCGCCATGCCGTTGTGTAGCATCGCCTCATAAAGCTGCGCGGCGACCGCCGTCTGTGGCACGCTAACACCGTACGCCCGCGCTGTGTCCAGCACAATACCGAGGTCTTTATGCTGCATATAAGCCTTGAACCCCGGCGAGCGGTTCCCCTCGAAGATGCGCGGCGGCTTGTTATCGAGCGTCCAGCACTGCGCCGCCCCACCCCGGATGGCCTCGACAACCCGCTCCGGGTCCACGCCGCACTTCTGCGCGAGCACCAGCAGCTCGCCCATCGCCACCATCTGCGCGGCGACCATAATCTGGTTGCAGGCCTTCGCCACCTGCCCCGCGCCGCTCTCGCCGACGTAGGTAATGGTCTTGCCCGTCGCCTGGAAGGCCGGCAAAACCTTCTCGAACGTCTCACGCGGACCGCCGACCATGATCGCCAGCGTGCCGGCCCGCGCTCCGATATCCCCACCCGATACCGGGGCGTCCAGACACTCAACCCCGACCTCGGCCAGCTTCTCGGCAACGCGGCGGGCTGTCTCCGGCTTGATGGTGCTGTGGTCCACGTAGATCAGCCCGTCATGCGCGCCCTCGATGATGCCGTCCGGCCCCAGCGCGACAAGCTCCACGTCGGGCGAGTCCGGCAGGCAGGTGAACACAATCTCGACCTGCTCGGCGACCTCGCGCGGGGAATGCGCCTCGATTGCGCCCTCGCTCACCAACTCGTTCACGATGGCACGGCTGCGGTTATGCACGACGACCTCAAACCCGGCTTTCATCAGGTTGCGCGCCATCGGCGCGCCGATCAGCCCCAGCCCGATGTAGCCCACTTTCTGCGGCATGTGTTGAGTCCTTTCACCTGGGTTGGCGGATGCGGATTGAAACAGGAGGCACGCCCCATTTTACCGCCGACCGGGCAGGCGCGGCGAAAACCTGCCCCGGAACTCTGCAACCTTACTTCCTCTTTTGCGTAGTAATCACTGACACGACTGCACACTTCGCCCGTGCATTGACAGGTATGTGAGGAGACAAAACGATGTCGAGCTATCCAACCAGCGAACTGCCCCCGAACGAGCGACCACGGACGGCCAATGCGGGCTGGGTTGAACGTGAACCGCTCGGCACGCGCAGCTTTGAGTATGGCGGGTATGACGCTGGCTGCTTCCACGTCAGCAGCCGCCGCACGGGGTTGGGCCGCTTCTTCTGGCCCACGATGCTGATCTTTGCGGGGCTTATCTTCTTCATGCAGAACCTCGGCGTGCTGCCCGGCGCGCCCGGCGCGGATGCCTGGGACTGGATGATGGTGGCGGCGGGAGCGGTCCTGCTGGGCGGGCAGTTGATCGCCGGGTTGCTGGGCGAGAGCGACGGCGGCTCCCTGTTCTGGATGATCGGCGGGGCGGTGCTATTGATGTTCGGGTTGAGCAAGGCCCTTGGGGTGGACCTCAACTTCGGCAACTGGTGGCCCGTTATCCTGATCGCCATCGGCCTGTCGTCGCTGTTCAATAGCCTCAGGCGCTAGGCGATCATTAGAGATGGAGCCGCGAAGTTTATTCGTGGCGGCGTTCTAGACGGCACCTGACCAACCAGACCGGAGCCGCGACGTTCAGTCGCGGATGAGTTTACCTTAACCCACAGCTATGGGGCCGGTTCAGACCGGCCCCTGCTCGTTGAACCCACCTACCCCCGCGGCGGACCGGCGACGATTCGCGCGCGCATCCGTTCGAGCGCGTCCTCGCCCGGCTGCACGACAGGCGGCAGCCCGTGTATGCTCTCCATCCACCACGTCGCGCCCGCGTCGGCATACTCAGCGACGAGTTCAGCGCCGCGTGCCGGGTCATCCCCCGGCGTGTGGCCTGTCGCCACCACGTCGAACGGCGCGTCCGGCTCCCGGCGCTCTCGGATGAAGGCGACGATCTCGGCGATGTCCTCCGGGCTGAGCAGGTCTTCAGGCCCGCCGCCCGGCGCCATGGGGAAGACGCCGTCCCAGCGCGCCGCCCGCTCAAACGGCTTCCTGTTAGGCCACGTCCCGCCGACCCATACCGGGATGCGCGGCTGCTGGCAGGGCGCGGGCAGGAAGTGCAGATCACGCACCCGGAAGTACTCGCCCTCGTAGCTGAACGGCTCGCCGCGCCACAGCCCGGTAATAATGTCGAGCGCCTCGTCGAGCATCTCGCCGCGCACGCGGGCACTCGCCTCCACGCCGAGTGACGCCAGTTCCTCGCCCACACCGATCACCCCGCCGACGGTCAGCCGCCCGCCGGAAAGATGGTCTAACTCGATGGCCTCCCGCGCGAACTTCGCGGGGTGGCGGCGCGGCAGCGGCGTCATCAGCGCACCGAAGCGAATGCGCCCGGTCGCCAGCGCAATCGCGGCGAGCGCGACAGTCACATCGGCGAACGGAATGGGCCAGCCCATCGACATGTGATCCCAGATGAAGAAGCCGTCCCAGCCTGCCTGCTCCGCCTCCCGCGCGAGGTCGGCCAACCCCCGCGCATCCAACCCCGACCCAAAGTTAATGATCGAGATGCCGTACTTCATGCGTTGCCTTCCTGATGCGTGCGTTAATAAGGCGACTCCCTACACTCTATTACGCACAGGTGTGTTGTCGGGTTCAAGGCAGCAAAAACCCCGCCAGGCGGGGGTCCGTTTCAAAAATCCGCTTGCCGAACCGATTTGACAGTAGGGGCGGGTGTGGTGCGCGATGCTTCGCATCGACTGCATCATTAGACCCGCCCCTACCTCTGGTCTTTCGCACACCTCTATCGCCGCTCCAGCAGCATCCACGGGCCTTCCTTCGGCTGGAGCGTGCCCATCAGCCGCAGGTCGATCGGCTGGCCCGGCACCAGCCGGGGCGCGTACCGCTGCGCGATCAGCGCGAGCACAAGCTGCGCCTCCATCAGCGCGAAGTGCTGCCCGATGCACACGCGCGGGCCGCCCCCGAACGGCAGATAGGCCCAGCGCGGGCGATCCTGCGCGCCCCCCTCCGAGAAGCGCTCAGGCCGGAAGACCTCCGGCTCGTCCCAGTAGGTCGGGTCATGGTGCATGAAGTAGAAGGACAGCATCAGCATACTGTCCGCCGGGATGGTGTAGCCGCCGATCACGTCCTCTTCGATGGACTGCCGCCCCGTCATCCACACGGCGGGGTACATGCGCAGCGTCTCCTCGATGACCATCCGCGTGTAGGCAAGCGTATCGAGGTCCGCGAAGGTGGGCGCGCGCCCGCCGAGCACATCGTCAAGCTCTGCGTGCAGCCGCGCCTCGATCTCCGGGTGCTGCGACAGCAGATACCACACCCACGTCAGCGTGTTGGCTGTCGTCTCGTGCCCGGCGAGGAACATCGTCATGACCTCGTCGCGAAGCTGCTGGTCGCTCATGCCCTCGCCGGTGTCCTCATAACGCACGTTGATCAGCATCGAGAGCAGGTCGCCGGTCGGGTCATAGCCGTCCTCGGTGCGGCTGACCAGCGCGCGCCGCTCGTCGATGAAACGGTAGACGACCTCGTCCAGTGTGGCGAGGGCCTCGCGCAGACGGCGGTTGCGGGCCGTCGGCAGCCATTCCGGCATGGAGAACGGCGTGATCGACCGCTCGACGAGCGTGAGCAGCGCGTAGTCGAGCGCCTCGCCCGCGCGGATCGTCTCCTCGCGGCTGATGCTCGTGCTGAACATCGCCTGCACGATTACCGACTGCGTGATCTGCCGCATCTCGTACATCATGTTGACCGGCTGGTCCGGCGGCTGCGCCTCCCAGCGATCGACCACCATCTGCGCCGCTTCGACCATCACGTCGGCCAGCCCGGAGAGCTTCGGACGGTAAAAGGCCGGCTGCATCAGCCGGCGCTGCGTAAACCAGAAGTCGCCCTCGCTGAGAAAAAGCCCGTTGCCGAGCAGCGGACGGATGCTGTCCAATTGTTCGCCCTTGACGTAGTTGCGGTAGTTGTCCAGCAGGACGTGCTTGATCAGCTCCGGGTCGGTGAGCAGGTAGGCCCTCTGCATCCCCAGGTCCATCTCGACGATGCCACCGATCTGTGCCGCCTCACGGTAGGTGCCCATCATGTCGCGCATCAGGCGCGGGATCAGCCCGACGAGCGGGTAGCCCTTCGGCCCCGGCGGAACCTGCCGGGCAGGCTGTGCTTCACGGATATTTGTCAGATTACTCATCAATCGTTATCTACTTTGTCACTTCTCTCACAATAAACACTTGATCGAGTGTAACGGGTGGGAGATGGGAAATCTAGCCACATCTGAGATCTTGTCCAAATACCCGTAAGGGGCGGGTGTGATGCGCGATGCTTCGCATCGACTGCATCGTTAGGTCTGCCCCTGCTGTCTGTCTCATTCTGATAACCGTAGGGGCGGGTCTGAGACCCGCCCCTACCCACGAGGCAGTGTCATGATCCACCTGCCGGGGCGGCACTGCTCCTCACCCCTTCCCCACCGGTACGTCGAACACAAACGCCGTCTCGCCCTGCCCCGTCTCAACCCGGATGCGCCCGCCGTGCAGATGCACCAGTTCTCGCGCAATGGCGAGGCCCAGCCCCGCCCCGCCGCCGTCGCGCTGGCGAGACTCGTCCGCCCGCCAGAAGCGGTCGAACACGTGCTCGGCCTCCTCTGCCGTGAGCGTCTGGCCGGTGTTGCGCACGGAAAACTGCACGCGGTCCCCGGCCTGCGCCACACCCAGCCGGATCTCGCCGCCGGGCGGCGTGTGTCGCAGCGCATTGCCGAGCAGGTTGGCGAGCACCTGATGCAGCCGGTCGGCGTCCGCGCGGACGGTCGGCAGCCCCGGCTCGATCTCTACGGCGAGCGCCAGCCCTGCATCCTGCACCAGCGGCTCGAACAGCGCCGCCGCGCGGCTGGCGAGGCTCGCAGGGTCGAGCGGCTGCATGGCAAGCGGCAGGTGCCCGGTTTCGGCGCGGGTGAGCGTGTGCAGGTCGTCCACCAGCCGCGCGAGATGCAGCGTCTGCTCGTAGACCGCCGCCACGTGCGCAGTGTCGGTCGGGTACACACCGTCGAGCATGGCCTGAAGCTGCGCACGCATTACGCTGATGGGCGTGCGCAGTTCGTGCGCGATGTCCGCCGTGAGCCGGACGCGCTGCGCCTCGGCCTTCTCCAGCGCCGCCGACATCTCGTTGAAGGTGCGGGCCAGCGTGTTGATCTCCGCCGCAGGCCCGACCGGCAGCGCCACCTGCTCGCCGAGCTTCCCCGCGGCGACCGCCCGCGCCGCCCCCGTCAGCCGCGCGAGGGGCCGTGTGATCACCTGGCTGATCGCCACGCCGACGATCAGCGCCAGCCCGGCGGCGATCAGCCCGGCGATCACCAACGTGCGCCGCACCTGCCGCAGAAAGCCCGCCTGCGCCGTATCGAGCAGCACCTGTGCCGGCTGCTGCACCACCAGCCAGCCAACCGTTTGGCCGTTGACCTGCACGGGCGTCGCCCGCTCACGCTCGGCAGGCGCCAGCGTCGGGCCGATGCTCACCGGCTCGGTCCCGGCGATCAGGCTACCGTTCTCATCGTACAGCGCATAGCGGATGCCGCCCATACCCGCGCCCATCATGCCGCCCATGCCATGTCGCTGGCCCTGCCCCGGCCCCGTCCCACGCCCGCCAGGCGAGGGGCCATTGCCGCCGAGCAGCAGCGTTTCTACGCCCGCCCATGAGCCGTTCTCGGCGTAATACTGCGTGAGCAGTTCCACCGCCCGCTCGGTCGCGGCGCGGCTGGTCTGCACGCCGACATAGCCGCGAAACTGCGTCTCGACGGTGCGCGACATCACCAGCGCGAAGAGCGCCACGGCAACAAGCGCCACCAGCAGGAAGGCGGCAGTCAGCCGCACCCACAGCCTATTCATGCCGGGCCATCCGGTAGCCGACCCCGTACACCGTCTCGATGTACTCGGGGTTGCGCGGGTCGTCCTCGATCTTCGCCCGCAGGTTCTTGATGTGTACGTCGATCGTGCGCTCGTAGGCGGCGAACGCTTCGCCCTGGATGTGGTCGAGCAGCTCCATCCGCGTGAAGACGCGCCCGGGGTAGCTCATCAGCACGGCGAGCAGGTCGAACTCGGTGGGCGTCAGGTCGAGCGGGCTGCCGCGCAGCGTGGCGCGGTACGACTCACGCTCCAGCACGAGGTCGCCCACGCGCAGCACGTCGCTCTCACCCGCCAGCTCGCCATG